>NZ_JBNPTO010000007.1:0-388059 GCF_051167715.1 Bradyrhizobium sp. HKCCYLS20291
GGAGCCGTATGCGGGAAAGCCGCACGTACGGTTCTGTGCGGGGGGCGCTCAGCAATGAGCGTCCCTACCGCGACCGCCTTGCTCCGCTCGGTCCGCACGCGACGGAGTAGCGGCGCCGTGCTCACCATTCTCGACCGATGCTCTGACGGTGGGCACGGCGCGCGATGCGTCAACGATTGCTAAGATGCATCACGGGCGCGCCTTTGCCCACCCTACCGTTCGAGGCGCGCATCGCTGTTCGACGGGCGAAGCTTTCGCGTCAAACTCCGCCGTCGTCCCGGGCAAGCCGCGACGGCGCGAAGCGGCGGCGGGGCGCCGACCCGGGACCCATACTCCGCGGCCGCAATTGTTTGGCGCACGTCGTGCCATCTCGTGTCACCCTCGGCGCCGGTGGTCGTGGATCCCGGCGTTCGCCGGGATGACGGCGGTGGTTGTCTTGGCAGCGCGCGCAACGACGCAGGGGACAGAAGAGCCTTGGTCCTGAGCCTTGACGGTGTTCACGCTGACTCTCAGCCAAACCGGAATCCATCCGTATCCGCAACGGCTTGGCGGAATGGCTTAAATTCCGGATGGCAGTCCGTCGGCAGGCTGTGTATAAGGCGCGCGCCGCGGCGGGGACAAGCGCGCGGCCGTTCACGAGGGAGTAGATAGCCATGACCGAGCGCTGGAGCCCGGAGAGCTGGCGTTCCAAGCCGGTGCAGCAGGTGCCTGATTATCCCGACCAGAAGGCGCTGGCCGAGGTCGAGGCGCAGCTTGCGACCTTTCCGCCGCTGGTGTTCGCCGGCGAGGCGCGCAACCTGAAGAAATCCCTGGCGCGGGTGGCGGCCGGCGAGGCCTTCCTGCTGCAGGGCGGCGATTGCGCCGAGAGCTTTGCCGAGCACGGCGCCAACAACATCCGCGACTTCTTCCGCGTGCTGCTGCAGATGGCCGTGGTCATGACCTATGCCGGCGCGGTGCCGGTGGTGAAGGTCGGCCGCATCGCCGGCCAGTTCGCCAAGCCGCGCTCCTCGCCGACCGAGAAGATCAACGGCGTCGAGCTGCCGAGCTATCGCGGCGACATCGTCAACGACACCGCCTTCACGCCCGAGGCGCGCATCCCCAATCCGCAGCGCCAGCTCGACGCCTACCGGCAGTCGGCGGCGACCTTGAACCTGCTGCGGGCATTTGCCACCGGCGGCTTCGCCAATCTCGGCAGCGTGCATCAGTGGATGCTCGGCTTCGTCAAGGATAGCCCGCAGTCGCGCCGCTACAAGGAGCTGGCCGACCGCATCTCCGAGGCGCTCAACTTCATGCGCGCCTGCGGCCTCGACCTCGAGAGCCATCCGGAGCTGCGCGCCACCGACTTCTACACCAGCCACGAGGCGCTGCTGCTCGGCTACGAGCAGGCCTTCACCCGCGTCGACTCCACCACGGGCGACTGGTACGCGACTTCGGGCCACTTCATCTGGATCGGCGACCGCACCCGCCAGCTCGATCACGGCCATGTCGAATATTTCCGCGGCATCAAGAATCCGATCGGCCTGAAATGCGGCCCGTCGCTGAAGCCGGACGAGCTGATCAAGCTGATCGACATCCTCAATCCCGACAACGAGCCGGGACGGCTGACGCTGATCAACCGCTTCGGCGCCGACAAGCTTGGCGATCACCTGCCAGGACTGATCCGCGCCGTGCAGCGGGAAGGGCGCAAGGTGGTGTGGTCGTGCGATCCGATGCACGGCAACACCATCACCTCGACCTCGGGCTACAAGACGCGGCCGTTCGACCGCATCATCGCCGAGGTCAGGGCGTTCTTCGCGGTGCATGCCGCCGAGGGCACCCATGCCGGCGGCATCCATCTCGAGATGACCGGCAAGGACGTCACCGAATGCATCGGCGGCGCGCGCGCGATCACCGATGAGGATCTCAACGACCGCTATCACACGGTGTGCGATCCGCGTCTCAACGCCGAGCAGTCGATCGACATGGCGTTCCTGATCGCCGAGCTGCTGAAGCAGCAGCGTGGCGGCAAGTCAGTTCCGATGCCGGCCGTCGCGGGCTTCTGATGCTGCGTCTGTGGCGCGCGACGGTCAACTCGCGCAACGGCCTCGCCTTTGCGCTCCGCTCCGAGCAGGCGGTGCGCGAGGAGATCATCGCGCTGGTGCTGGCGCTGCCGCTCGCCTACGTCATCGGCGCCACGCCGATGCGCCGCGTCGAGCTGGTCTGCGCCGTGATGCTGGTGCTGACCGTCGAGCTGCTCAACACCGCGATCGAGAAGCTCGCAGACCGCGTCACCACCGAGCACGATCCGAAGATCGGGCAGGTCAAGGATCTCGGCTCGGCGGCGGTCGGCGTCGCGCTCGTGATGGCCGGCGGCTTCTGGCTGTTCGCACTCGCCGAGCGGCTCGGATTGTTGTGAGTGTCTTGAGCGATGGCCGCTGACAGCTTCAAGATCACGCTGGCCCAGCTCAACCCGATCGTCGGCGACATCGCCGGCAACGCCGCGAAGGCGCGCGAGGCGCGGGCCAAGGCCGCGGCCGACGGCGCCGATCTCGTCGTGCTGCCGGAGCTGTTCATTGCCGGCTATCCGCCCGGAGATCTCGTCCTGAAGCCCGACTTTCAGGCCGCCTGCCGCGCCGCGATCGAGGCGCTCGCCCTGGAGACGGCGGATGGCGGGCCGGCGGTGCTGATTGGCACGCCCTGGAGCGAGGACGGCAAGCTCTATAACGCCTGCGCGCTGCTCGATGCCGGGCGCATCGCCGCCACGCGCTTCAAGATCAATCTGCCGGATGACGACACGTTCGATCAGCAGCACCTGTTCGCGCGCGGCCGCGCCGCGGGCCCCTTGAGCGTGCGCGGTTGGCGGGTCGGCGTGGCGATCGGTGAGGATATCGGCGCCGAAGAGGTCGCAGGCTACGAGAACGTGGTCGAGACGCTCGCGGAAACCGGCGCCGAGCTCATCGTGGTGCCCAGCGGCTCCCGCTTTGCTCGCGGAAACGGCGACGTCAGGCTGTCGCTCGCGGTCGCCCGGGTCGTCGAGAGCGGCCTGCCGCTCGTCTATCTGAACCAGATCGGCGGCCACGACGATCGCGTGTTCGACGGTGCGTCGTTCGCGCTCAATGCCGACGTGTCGCTCGCTGCGCAATGGCCCGCCTTCGCCGAGCAGATCACCACCTTGTCTATCGCGCGGGGCGATGACCGCTGGCGCAGCGGACCGGTCGCATCCTTGCCCGAGGGCGACGAGGCGGACTACGCGGCCCGTGTGCTCGGCCTGCGTGACCGCGTCGCCAAGAACGGCTTCACTGGGGTCGTGCTCGAGCTTACCGCAGACGTCGAGGCCATGCTGTCATTGGCGATGGCCGTCGATGCGCTGGGGCCGGCGAAGGTGCGCGGCGTGGTGCTGTCCGGATCGGACACTCAGGTTGCGGACGAGGTGATCGCGGCCGCGGCGCGGCTCGGAATCGTCGCCGAGGTTTTGCCGATCGCGGCGGCCGTCGCGGGCTTCGAAAGCGTCCTTCCGGGAAGACTTTCGAGCGGCGCCCATCGCGACCTGCTGGCGCGGGTGCGCGCGGCGTTGCTGAGTGCGTTGGCGAGCCTGTCCGGCGCGCTCGCCCTCGTTGGATCGAACGGGCCTGACGACGACGTCCCGCCGGCGCAGGTGATTCGTCTCGCCGCGCTGCGCAACCGCTGGCGGCCTGTCGGCGCGCTGGGGGCGTCAGGCAAGGTGATTTCGCCCGACATCATCGACCGGGGTTCGATCGATGCGTTCGATGGATAGGCGGATGCGAGGCGGCTCAGCGCGGCGGGATGAAGGTCGGTCCGACCGTGCGGATCTGCTTGTCGGCGCCGGTCGTGGTGTCTGCGGTGGTGGTCGGCGGCGCCGCCGCCTCAGCTGCGGGCGCAGCGCCCTTCTTGGCGCCCGCCGGCGGCTTGCCGGTCTGGCGCTGCTGCATCCGCTTGGCGCTCTCCTCGGTGACGATGATGTCGCCCTGTTCGGCGGCCGCGGCCCGGTCGTCGATCGACTTCAGCGCATCGGCCCAGGTCTGGCCCGGGGCCTTGCACGAGCAGCTCGGGTTAAACTCGGTGCGATACTTGAAGGCGTTGGCGAGCGCGCTGTATTGCTGGCCGTTGATCGACACCGCCTGGTTCATGTCCTCGCCGGGATTGCGGTAGGTGAACAGCGTCGCCTCCGCCGCCGGGCACTGCGCCTTGCAGGCGCGTTCGTCGTCGGGGAAGCGTCCAGGGACGGTCGCGAACGAGATCGGGAAATAGGCGCCGTCGCAGCTGCGCACGCAGACCGTGCGATAGGTGCCCTGAGGCGCGGCGAGATCGGCGCTCGGCGGCGGCAGCGATGCCGCTGGATTGTTGTCACCGCCACCGAACAGGTTGGTCAGGAAATTGCCGCCGCCGCCACCGCCGCGGTTGGCATATTGCTGGTACTGCGGGCCGCAATTGTTCTGGCCGAGCGCCGCGAGCACCGACCGGCGCTGATTGTCGCGCTCGCCGCCGAACCCGCCGCCGCGCAGCCGCTCCAGATTGCTGGTGATCTGGTCCAGATTCGAGCGCATCTGCTGGATCTGGTTGTTCACCGGTTGGCATTCCGCCGCGCGGCCGTTGAAGATCGAGAAGAACCCGGGGCTGTCGCAGCCCATCCGCTTGGCCTGCGTGTTGACGCGATCGAGCTCGCTTTGCTGCTTGGCGGCGGCGTCCTGATAGCGCCGGATCTGGTCCTCGCGCGCGGGATCCCCGCCGCCGGCGCCGCGATCGATCGAGGCGAGCTGGGCTTCGAGGCGCGGACAGATCGGGTTCACGCCGGCCTGCGGCTGACCGGGGGCCATTTGCGCATAGGAATCGGAGCTGGATTGCGCCAGCGCGTGCGAGCCGGTCAGGGTCAGTCCGAGCAACGCAGTGTAGGCCAGCAGGCGCGGAGACAAGGAAGCGATCAAGATGC
Organism: Bradyrhizobium sp. HKCCYLS20291; assembly: GCF_051167715.1. Classification (NCBI taxonomy): domain Bacteria; kingdom Pseudomonadati; phylum Pseudomonadota; class Alphaproteobacteria; order Hyphomicrobiales; family Nitrobacteraceae; genus Bradyrhizobium; species Bradyrhizobium sp. HKCCYLS20291. The sequence continues at coordinate 4,928 of NZ_JBNPTO010000007.1, forward strand.
GGTATTCCGGTCCATGGGTGCTGCCGCGGAGCTAGCACAGAATTCGGAAAAATCGCGGCAGCGGCGGGCATCCCATAGCCGCTTTGTTCGGCAGCGTCACGTCGTTTCCGGGGCAGGGGGGTGGCGGAACCGCCGCCCCTGGCACCGTCAGCGCTGGCAGGTGATCGCGACGAACTCGCTACAGGCGCCGTGGGTGCAGTTTGCTCCGGCTTTCGGCACTGATCCGGTGATCTCTTCGGGGTCGACCCGACGGTAGGAGGAGGCCTGAGCAAAATCCCGTGATTGGCAGTAGGACCGCGCGGCGGAGGCGCCGCACTTGTCACCTTTGGCGAGGCATTGGTCGACGCCATAGCCATCGGATTCGTTGGCGATGATGAAGATGCGGCTCTCCGCTGATGCGGTGATCGGAGCGGCGAGGAGGAGACAGCAGGCGAGCAGGCCCGAGGAGAATCGCATGGTGCACCGGTGGATGGTGGAGACAACCCACGGTTAGGTCAAAAAGGTTAAAAATGATTAACCATGAGGCAGGGCGGCAGCGTTTGAGCGGCGAAAACGGCCGTTTTGCGGCTCTTGACGGCAACACCCTGCTGGATCATGGTGAAACCCATGAACGGTTTCCTCGCCATCGGCTGCATTTGCCGCGAGATTACGAGCTAGCGATTCGCTGGCTGAGGCCGTCTTTTCTCAACAGAGATGATCAGGACGCCCGGCCGGCAGGTCGCGAGCGCGATTTTTTGCCGTGGCTGCCCGCCTGCGGGCCGTCATCCGGCGTAGGAACCCGTTGCGCTTCGCCGTGAAGACCGGCGAAGCGGAGGCACTGGCATTTCGGGGACGGACCCATGGACTTGCGTTTGTACGACACCGCCTCGCGGGAGAAGCGCCCCTTCGTGCCGCTCGATCGCAACAATGTCCGCATGTATGTCTGCGGACCGACGGTCTACGACTTCGCCCATATCGGCAATGCGCGGCCGGTGATCGTGTTCGACGTGCTGTTCCGGCTGCTGCGCCACGTCTACGGCGCCGACCACGTCACCTATGTCCGCAACATCACGGACGTCGACGACAAGATCAACGCACGCGCCACGCGCGACTTTCCGGGCCTGCCGCTGAACGAGGCGATTCGGAAGGTCACAGAGGTGACCGAGCGTCAGTTCCATGAGGACGTCGATGCGCTTGGTTGCTTGAGACCTAGCGTCGAGCCGCGCGCGACTGAGCACATCGCTGAAATGCGAGCGATTATCGAAAAACTGATCGCGGGCGGCTTTGCTTACGTCGCCGAGGATCATGTCTTGTTCTCTCCGGCAGCCATGAACGCCGCTAATGAGGTGCTCCCGCGCTACGGCGCGCTCGCCAATCGCTCGCTGGACGAGATGATTGCTGGCGCACGCGTCGACGTCGCACCTTACAAGAAAGATGTGACCGACTTCGTGCTCTGGAAGCCCTCGAAGCCCGGCGAGCCCGGCTGGCCGTCACCCGCCGGTATCAAGACCGAGGGCCGACCCGGTTGGCACATCGAGTGCTCCGCGATGTCATGGAAGCACCTCGGCGAAACGTTCGACATTCATGGTGGCGGCATCGATCTCGTGTTCCCGCATCACGAGAACGAGCTGGCGCAAAGCTGCTGCGCTTTTCACACCCCGCGTATGGCCAATGTCTGGATGCATAACGGATTCCTGCAGGTGCAGGGCGAGAAGATGTCGAAGAGCCTCGGCAACTTCGTGACGATTCGAGAACTGTTTGACGGTTGGGCGGGCATCCCGTGGCAGGGCGAGATTATTCGTCTAGCTATGCTCGGTACGAACTACCGACAGCCGATCGATTTTAGCGTTGAAGCCTTAGAGCAGGCGATGGTTACTTTGCGCTATTTCAAAAGGTTTGGCCGGTTCAACCCGGATGTGCAGCCTTCTAATGAGTTTTTGGATGCTTTGCTCGATGATCTTAACACTCCTCGGGCCATAGCGGAGCTACATCGACTACTTAAGCTCGCCCGTAACCGTCAGGCGCATTTGACAGAACGAATGTCACGTCCTGGAGCGATCATGAGCGGTGATGATTGGCTCGCTGCCGAGCAATTGGCAGCCGGGTTGGAAATACTTGGAATTGATATCAATAAATACGACCCAGATAAGATACAGAAGCAGGTCAATTCTCGGATTTCAACCGACGAGCAAACGAGGATTTTGGAGCTTATTGCGGCCCGAACCGCCGCGCGCGCCCGCAAGGACTTCAAGGAATCCGACCGCCTCCGCGATGAGCTGGCGGCCATGGGCGTGGTGCTGAAGGACGGCAAGGGCGCCGACGGCAAGCCGGTCACGACCTGGGAGATCGCACGATGAGCAAGCCCGACACGCCATTCCCGCGACACTGGCTGTACTACATCGGACTGAAGCTGGTGCTGATTGCTGGAGCAGTCGCGCTGGTCACGAAGCTCTACGGCATGTGGTGAGGATATGGGACAATCTCTTCCAAAGGCCGCGCTGCGGCCGTTCCTTCCCGCCGATACGCCGCTGCTGGCCGCGATCTTCGTTGCCAGCATCGAGCAACTGACCGGTGACGATTACAGCGAGGACCAGCAGGAGGCCTGGGCCGCCGCTGCCGAGGATGAGGCGAGCTTCGGCAAGAAGCTCGGCTCGGCGCTGACCCTGATTGCGACCCTGCAGGGCTCGCCGGTCGGCTTCGCGTCCCTGAAGGGCAACGACCACATCGACATGCTCTATGTGCATCCGAGCGTGGCCGGGCAGGGCGTCGGCGCGCTGCTGTGCGACGCGCTGGAAAAGCTTGCCGGCGCACGCGGCACGACGGGATTGTCGGTCGATGCCAGCGACACCGCGGTCGATTTCTTCCGCAAGCGCGGCTACGTCGCGCAACAGCGCAACAGCGTCTCGATGAACGGCGAGTGGCTCGCCAACACCACGATGAAAAAGGCGCTTAGCGCCGGAGCGCAGGCATGAGCAGAGAGCGACTTTATCTGTTCGACACCACGCTGCGCGACGGCGCGCAGACCAACGGCGTCGACTTCACGCTGACCGACAAGCAGGTCATCGCGCGTATGCTTGACGATCTCGGCATCGACTACGTCGAGGGTGGCTATCCCGGCGCCAATCCGCTCGATACCGAGTTCTTCGCCGAGCGGCCCAAGCTCGGCCATGCCCGCTTCACCGCCTTTGGCATGACGCGGCGGGCGGGCCGCTCGGTGTCTAACGATCCGGGCGTCGCAGCGCTGCTGGATGCGAAAGCGGATGCGATCTGCTTCGTCGCCAAATCGTCGGCCTATCAGGTGCGCGTGGCGCTCGAAACCACCAACGATGAGAACCTAGCCTCGATCCGCGACAGCGTCACGGCGGCGAAGGCGGCGGGTCGCGAGGTGATGCTCGATTGCGAGCACTTCTTCGACGGCTACAAGGAGAATGCCCAGTTCGCGCTCGCCTGCGCCCGCGCGGCCTACGAGGCCGGCGCGCGCTGGATCGTGCTGTGCGACACCAATGGCGGCACCATGCCGCACGAGATCGAGACCATCGTAAGCGAGGTGGTCAAGCATGTGCCCGGCGATCATCTCGGCATCCACGCGCATAACGATACCGAGCAGGCGGTGGCGAACTCGCTGGCGGCCGTGCGGGCCGGCGTGCGCCAGATCCAGGGCACCTTGAATGGCCTCGGCGAGCGCTGCGGCAATGCCAATCTGTGCTCGCTGATCCCGACCCTGAAGCTGAAGACGGAGTTCTCCGACAGTTTCGAGATCGGCGTCTCCGACCAGCAGCTCGCCGGGCTGATGAAGGTGTCGCGCACCCTCGACGACATGCTCAACCGCGCGCCGAACCGGCATGCGCCCTATGTCGGCGAGAGCGCCTTCGTGACCAAGACCGGCATTCACGCCTCCGCCGTGCTCAAGGACCCGCAGACCTACGAGCACGTCTTGCCCGAGCGCATCGGCAACCGCCGCAAGGTGCTGGTCTCGGACCAGGCCGGCAGATCGAACGTGATCGCGGCGCTGGAGCGCGGCGGCATCCCGTTCAGCAAGAGCGACCCGAAGCTGACGCGCCTCGTCGAGGAGCTGAAGGAGCGCGAGGCCATGGGCTACGCCTATGAGTCCGCCAACGCTTCGTTCGAGCTGTTGGCCCGGCGTACGCTCGGCTCGGTGCCGGAGTATTTCCGGGTCGAGCAGTTCGACGTCAATGTCGAGCAGCGCTACAACGCGCTCGGCGAGCGGGTCACGGTGGCGCTGGCCGTGGTCAAGGTCGACGTCGCCGGCGAGCGGCTGATCTCGGCCGCGGAGGGCAACGGCCCGGTCAACGCGCTCGACGTCGCGCTACGCAAGGATCTCGGCAAGTACCAGGGCTTCATCGAGGGGCTCAAGCTGATCGACTACCGCGTCCGTATCCTCAACGGCGGCACCGAGGCGGTCACGCGCGTGCTGATCGAGAGCGAGGACGAGAAGGGCGAACGCTGGACCACGGTTGGCGTCTCGCCCAACATCATCGATGCCTCGTTCCAGGCCCTGATGGATTCGGTGTTCTACAAGCTGGTGAAGTCGGGCGCGCCGGGGTGAATTTGTTGCAAGGCGAAGAGAGGCGGGGCGCAAACGCATGATCGACCACATCTCCGTCGGTGTCAGCGATCTCGCCCGCAGCGCGCGCTTCTATGAGCTGGCGCTGGCGCCGCTTGGCATGGCCCGGCTGATTGAACGGCCCGCCAATGTCGGCTTCGGCAAGGCCTATCCGGAGTTCTGGATCAACCTGCGCGCCGGCATGCCCCGCGTGCCGGCCGACACCGGCTCGCATCTCTGCTTCCGCGCAAAGACCATCGGCGAGGTCGATGCCTTCCATGCGGCGGCTGTGGAGGCGGGCGGCACCTCGGACGGCGCGCCGGGGCTGCGGCCGCATGATCGCGTGCGCTACTATGCGGCTTTCGTGCTCGATCCGGACGGCAACCGGATCGAGGCCGTGACGTTTCCGCCGGAGTAGGGCTCAGAGGCGCTTGGCGATCTCCGGAGCCATCTCGGTCTCTTCCTTCGCGACCTTGGCTGCGGCCTCGCGCAACCGCGGCAGGATGTCCTCGGCGCGATCGGCCTTGAGGAGTTCGATCTGGAAGCCCGGGCGGATGAACTCGGTCTCGCGCATGTGGGCGAGAAGGGAAAACAGCGGCTCCCAGAAGCCGTCGATATTCGCCATCAGCACCGGCTTGGCATGGCGCCCGAGCTGCTTCCAGGTCAGCTGCTCGACCAGCTCTTCCAGAGTGCCGATACCGCCGGGCAGCGCCACGAACGCATCGGAATGCTCGAACATCAGACGCTTGCGCTCGTGCATGTCGGGGGTGACGATGAGATCCTTCAGCGGCATCATGACTTCCTTCTTCACCAGGAAGTCCGGAATGATGCCGGTGACGTCGCCGCCATGCTCGAGCACGGACTTGGCGACCGCGCCCATCATGCCGATGGAGCCGCCGCCATAGACGAGCCTGACGCCGTTGTCGGCGAGCGCCTTGCCGAGGGTTTTCGCCGATTCGATGAAGCTGGGATTGGTGCCGGGGCCGGAGCCGCAATAGACACAGACGGTGCGGATTTCAGTCATGGGATGGGTGTGACACTGCCGCTGAAAGGCGTCAAGACGAGGGCGGATGGGGTGGTTCGCGGAGTTCTACGGGCAATTCGATCGATCTGAATCAAGTTATGCAATTACTGCGCCGCCGCAACGGAATCTGTTGGCGTGCGGGTGCACTTGGTGGTCGAACACTCTATATGGAGCAGGTCGCCCCGCGTCATAACTTGTCAAGATCCCCACTGTTCCAGATCGCTTGATGCCCCCCGATTCATCCCCCCATCACGGCGGCGCCGAGACGCCCGCGTCCCTCGAGCAGGGGACGCTGGCCGGCACGCTGCGGCATCTCTGGCCGTTCATCTGGCCGAGCGACCGCGCCGATCTGAAGATGCGAGTGCTGTGGTCGGTGGTGCTGCTGCTCGCCGCCAAGGTTGCGACGCTGGTGCTGCCCTTCACCTTCAAATGGGCCACCGATGCGCTGACCGGCGCCAACACGGCGCCCGTTGCCGCCGACAACTGGGCGTTCTGGCTGGTCGCCTCACCGATCGTCATGACCGCGAGCTACGGCGCCATGCGCGTGCTGATGGCGGTGCTGACGCAATGGCGCGACGGCATCTTCGCCCGTGTCGCCATGCATGCGGTGCGCAAGCTCGCGACCATCACCTTTGTCCACATGCACGAATTGTCGCTGCGCTTCCATCTGGAGCGCAAGACCGGCGGCCTGACGCGCGTGCTCGAGCGTGGCCGCAACGCGATCGAGACCATCGTGCGCATGGTGATCCTGCAGCTGATCCCGACCATCGTCGAGGTTTCGCTGCTGACCGCCGTGCTGCTGTGGCAGTTCGACTGGCGCTACGTGCTGGTGACCCTGACCATGGTCGCGGCCTATCTCTACTACACCTACATCGCGACCGAGTGGCGCATCGAGATCCGGCGCCGCATGAACGATTCCGATACCGAGGCCAATACCAAGGCGATCGATTCGCTGCTCAACTACGAGACGGTGAAGTATTTCGGCGCCGAGGCGCGCGAGGCCGAGCGCTATGACCGCTCGATGGAGCGCTACGAGCGCGCCAGCGTGAAGACCTACACGTCGCTTGCGGTGCTGAACGCCGGCCAGGCGGTGATCTTCACCCTCGGCCTGACCGCGGCCATGCTGATGTGCGCTCGTGGCGTGCGCGACGGGCACAACACCGTCGGCGACTTCGTCATGATCAACAGCATGATGATCCAGCTCTACCAGCCGCTGAACTTCATGGGCATGGTGTATCGCGAGATCAAGCAGGCGATCATCGACATCGAGAAGATGTTCGGCGTGCTGACGCGCGATGCCGAGGTGAAGGATTCGCCTGACGCCATGCCGCTGGTGGTGACGTCGGGCCATGTCCGCTTCGAGGACGTCCGCTTCGCCTATGAGCCGGAGCGGCCGATCCTGCAGGGGCTGAGCTTCGACGTGCCGGCCGGCAAGACGGTTGCGATCGTCGGTCCCTCGGGCGCCGGCAAGTCCACGATCTCGCGGCTGCTGTTCCGGCTCTACGACGTCTCCGGCGGCCGCATCCTGATCGACGGGCAGGACATCCGCGACGTCACACAGGTGTCGCTGCGCGCCCAGATCGGCATGGTGCCGCAGGATACGGTGCTGTTCAACGACACGATCCGCTACAACATCCGCTACGGCCGCTGGGACGCCGATGATGCCGCGGTCGAGGAGGCGGCGCGGCTCGCCCAGATCGACGGCCTGATCCGCATGGCGCCCAAGGGCTACGAGACCCAGGTGGGTGAGCGTGGCCTCAAACTGTCCGGCGGCGAGAAGCAGCGCGTGGCGATCGCCCGGACCATCCTCAAGGGACCGCCGATCCTGGTGCTCGACGAGGCGACCTCAGCGCTGGACAGCCATACCGAACACGAGATCCAGGAGGCGCTGGACGGGGTGTCGCGTAACCGCACCTCGCTGGTGATCGCGCACCGGCTCTCGACCATCGTGGCGGCCGACGAGATCATCGTGCTCGACCGCGGCCGCATTGCCGAGCGGGGCACCCATGCCGACCTCCTGGCGCAGGGCGGACTCTATGCCGGCATGTGGAACCGGCAGCGCGAGGCGGAGGAGGCGCGCGAAAAGCTGGCCCAGATCGGCGACGAGGCCGCCGCGCCGAACCGCAATCCGCCCGTGGCGTCCGATCCGGTGGCCACCGCTGCCGAATGAGCCCTCCGAACCGCCTTGATCCACAGTTAAGGAATCATTTTGACCTTCGCCGCGCAGCGACCTAGTCAAGGCGGCGGTCCGCTCTGACGTCAGAGGGACACCATCTCAACGAAGCAGGCCATGTCGATCAGCAATTCCATCCGTGCCCAGATCCCGCCGATCCATCCCGAGGGCTACCCGTTCATCGGCGCCTTCGCCCTGGTCAGCCTGATCCTGTTCTGGATCTTCACGCCGCTCGGCTGGATCGGCACCTTGCTCACCGTCTGGTGCGCGCTGTTCTTCCGCGATCCGATCCGCGTCACGCCGCAGCGGGAGGGGCTCGTGGTCGCGCCAGCCGACGGGCGCATCTCCATGATCACCCGCGCCTTGCCGCCGGCCGAGCTCGGCCTCGGCGACCGGCCGTTGCTGCGGGTGTCGATCTTCATGAGCGTGTTCAACGTGCACGTGAATCGCAGCCCGGTGGCCGGCCGGATCGAGAAGATCGCCTACCGCCCGGGCGCCTTCATCAACGCCGAGCTCGACAAGGCGAGCGAGGACAATGAGCGCAACTCGCTGGCGATCTCGACGCCTCACGGCAAGATCGGCGTCGTCCAGATCGCCGGCCTTGTGGCGCGCCGGATCGTGTCGTTCGTGCGCGAGGGCCAGACCATCGGGGCAGGCGAGCGCTTCGGGCTGATCCGTTTCGGTTCGCGCCTCGACGTCTATTTTCCTGATGGCACCGAGGTTCTGGTCTCCGAGGGACAGACCGCCATCGCCGGCGAAACCATCCTGGCCGATTTCGACGTGGCCGTGCCCGGCCTGACGTTCCGGAGCCAATGAACCCTCACGGGCTCGGAATGACTCATTAACGGGACCTTGGGTCGCACTCCGGCACAAGATCCAGACCAGCCACTCTGCGGTGTGATCATGAGCTTCGATCCGACCTCTTCCGAACTGCGCCGTCGCCGCTTCCGTCCGATCCCGGTGCGGTTGCTGGTGCCGAACATGATCACCTTGCTGGCGATCTGCGCCGGGCTGACCGCGATCCGGCTGTCGACCGAGGGCCGCATGGAACTCGCGGTCGGCGCCATCGTGTTTGCCGCCTTCCTGGATGGCATTGACGGCCGCATCGCGCGATTGATCAAGGGGCAGTCGAAATTCGGCGCCGAGCTCGACAGCCTTGCCGATTTCGTCAATTTCGGCGTCGCACCGGGCCTGATCCTGTATTTCTGGCAGCTCCATGAGCTGCGCGACGGCGGCTGGATCGCCGCCATGATGTATGCCATCAGCGGCGGCCTGCGGCTGGCCCGCTTCAACGCCAGCATCGACGATCCCAACAAGCCGCCGTTCGCCGCCAACTTCTTCACCGGCGTACCGGCGCCGGCCGGCGCGATCACGGTGCTGCTGCCGGTCTATCTGGCCTTCCTGGGCGTGCCGAAGCCGCCCGCGCTGCTGACGGCGTTCTACACCCTGCTGATCGCGTTCCTGATGGTCTCCCGTCTGCCGGTGTTCTCCGGCAAGACGACGCGGATGCGGGTGTCGCCCGAGCTGGTGCTGCCGGTGTTCGCATCGGTGGTGTTCTTCGTCGCGCTGCTCGTGGTCTATCCCTGGCAGATCCTGTCGGCGGGCTCGATCCTCTACATCCTCGGCCTGCCGTTCGGCTGGCGCATGTATCGCCAGCAGGCCGCCAAGCATGCAGCGGCGCTCGGCACTGCGGCGGCCGCGTCCCAGGCGCCCGCACCGTCGGCGGCGCCGTTCGCTCCGACCGCGCCTGCAGCCGAGCAGGAGCAGCGTCCGCCCGAACGGCTGCACTGAACGCAGGGCCGGCAGACCCGCCGGCGCTTTGCCGGCCGGTGAGGCCTCGTCTATACCGGATGACAGGGACGGCCTTTGAATGCCGCCCATCATCCGGAGAAAACGCCAGTGACAAGTCCTGCCGCCGCGCCGCTCGCCCCCTCGGTCCTCGAGGCCCTCGCGCGCTACGATACGCCGACGATCTGCAATGCGATGGAGATCGTGGCCCCCGAGCGCCGCCTGATCGGCTACACGACCAAGCCGCTGGTCTGCCCATTCCCCGATCTGCCGCCGATGGTTGGCTATGCGCGCACCGCGACGATCCGCTCCGTCGTCAAATCGAGCCTTCCGGCCGATGAGCAGGCCCGGCAACGCATCGCCTATTACGAGTATGTCGGCACCGGCCATGGTCCGCGCATTGTGGTGATCCAAGACGTCGACGGTCCCGACATCGGCTACGGCGCGTTCTGGGGCGAGGTGCAGAGCAATGTGCACAAGGCGCTCGGCTGCCTCGGCGTGATCACCGACGGCTCCGTCCGCGACGTCCCGCAATGGGCGCCGGGATTCCAGGCGCTGGCCGGCTCGATCGGGCCGTCGCATGCCTGGGTGCATGCCGAGAGCTTCGGCGGCCAGGTCCGTGTCGCCGGAATGACGGTGCGCTCCGACGATCTCATCCATTCCGATCGTCACGGCGCCATCGTGATCCCGGCCGACATCGCCGCCAAGCTGCCCGAAGCGGCCGAACTCTGCGGCCGCCGGGAGACGCCGATCCTGGAGATCGCGCGCTCGGCCGATTTCTCGCTCGAGAAGCTGAAGGACGCGCTGAAGCGGTCGGCCGAGATCCACTGACGCCCTCGCTGCGGGTGACGACGAAAATGCCCTCACGTTGAAGGTGAGGGCATTTTTGCAGGGAGGGCGGGAGATGAATGGCATGGCGATACGAAGCGGCCGGGTGTTCTTCCGATATGTCTGGCGCTTCAATGCGCTGGCGATTGCAATCGGCGCGCTCGTGTTTCTCGTCATCGGTTGCTATGCGATGTTGCGCATCTTCAAGGAGGAAACGCGCGATCGCCGCGTCACGAACGTGGTGAACGTCAGCGAGCAGGACAAGATCTCCGAGGATCTCGTCCTCGGCCGCCCGTCCATCATCGACGGCACTTCCTACGTCCAGATACCTCTCTACCGGAGTCAATCGTTCGGCGGGTCCCTCTACTACGACAAGACCAGCGACACGAACGTCGTCAACTATCTGTTCCTCGATCCGTCGGTCAGCCAGCCGCGGTGGCTGTTCCCAACCGGCGGCCAGCTGATCGTGTCGAGCCAGTTCCTGTTCCGCCAGATGCGGTCCGTGCCGGAGCAGCCGCGCCAAGCAGTCGGCATCATCTACGCGGTCGTCGAAAAGGACTCCAACGGCGACGGACGATTGACGAGCAAGGACGCCGTCTCGGTCGCGGTGAGCGACGTGCAGGGCGGCGGCTTCAGAAAGCTGCTCGATGGAGTGGGGCGTTTGGATGCCGTCCAGCAGATTGCCGATGACAAGGTGATGCTGCTCTACCAGAAAGATCAGGAGACGATCGTGGAGGTCTACGGCCTCCCATCCATGGAGCGGCTGAGCCAGTCCAGCATTCCGAAGATCAGGCTGAAATAGCGGGGCCGCTTTCCCGATCGAAGCTCATCCGGATGATTACGGGGGCGTCGCAGCCGCGGTTACCAAATACCCATAATGCCGTCTCTCGGGCCCAAGGTTAAGCAGATCTCGCCCGTTGAGAAGATTTTATCCATCAAGCTTTACCTGATCGCTAGCCTGTCCCGGTACGCATGTCGCTCGAGGGCGAAGCACATGCGCAGGCTGATATCCAAATCGATGCCGTTGTTCGGCTGGATCGACCAGTCCGTCGACAAGATGGTCCGGATGGTCGGCCATTTCGGCAGCGCCGTGATTGGCCTGTCGGCGATCGCGCTGGTATGGGCGGGCATCCTCTACACGATCTCCGAGGACTATTCGCGCACCGAGCAGTCGGCGCTGAAGAACGGCGCCAACCTTGCGCGCGTCTTCGAGGAGCAGATCATCCGCTCGATCCGTGCCGCGGATCAGACGCTGCTCTATGTCCGCGATTCCTATGCCAGGGATCCGCAGAATTTCGATATGTCGCTGTGGTGGAAGAACAGCCAGTTCCTCTCCGACGTCTCGTTCCAGGTCGTGGTGATCGGCAAGGACGGCATCATGCTGTCCAGCAACATCGATCCGAAGATGCGTGGCCTCGATCTCCACGATCGCGAGCATTTCCGCGTCCACGCCGATGGCAAGGATGATTTCCTGTTCATCAGCAAGCCGATCCTCGGCCGGGTCTCCAACAAATGGTCGATCCAGCTGACCCGCCGGATCATCTTGTCCGACGGCTCGTTCGGAGGAGTCGTGGTCGTTTCGCTCGACCCTGCATACTTGTCGAGCTTCTACAACTCGGTCGATCTCGGGAAGAGGGGCAACGTCACCCTCATCGGCCTCGACGGCATCGTGCGCGCGCGTGCTTCCGCCGGTTCGGCCGGCGTCGGATCCTCGCTCGCGAACAGCCCGGTGATGACCGCGATCCAGCAAAAGAGCAGCGGCTCCTACACCATCAGCAGTCTGATCGACGGCGTCACCCGCATCTACTCCTTCCAGCAGATCAAGGGGCAGCCGCTGGTCGTCATCGTCGGCCAGGCGGCCGACGAGGTCTTCGCCAGCTTCAAACTCAATCGCGATCGCGCTCTGCTGATCGGGGGGCTGCTGACGGTGGTCATCGGCATCATCACCATCCTGATCGCGCGCTATCAGGCCGGTCTCGCCGCCTCACGCGATGCAGCCGAGGCCGGCACACGGGCGCGGTCGGAGTTCCTGGCGATGATGAGCCACGAGATCCGCACCCCGATGAATGGCGTCATCGGACTTGCCGACCTGCTGCTGTCGGCCGATCTGGTGCCGGAGCAGCGCAAGATCGCCACGACCTTGCGGGAGTCGGCGGACTACCTGCTGCAGCTGCTCAACGACGTGCTCGATTTTTCGAAGCTCGATGCCGACCGGCTGGAGATCGAGCATATCGAATTCGACCTCCACCGCTCCGTCACCGCGACGGCCGAGCTTCTGGCCTCCCGCGCCAAGGAGAAGGGGCTTCAGCTGACGACGTCGATCGCGCCTGAAGTCCCGAACTACGTGGTGGGCGATCCCGCCCGGCTGCGCCAGGTGCTGTTCAATCTCGTCGGCAACGCGCTCAAATTCACCGAGGCCGGCAGCGTGCATGTCGACGTGCGAGCCGAGAACCTCGCCGGACCGGACCTCACCCTGGTGTTTTCGGTTGCCGACACCGGCGTCGGAATTCCGGCCGAAGCGGTCGGGCGCTTGTTCAAGCAGTTCTCCCAGGTCGACAACTCGATCTCGCGCCGCTTCGGCGGCACTGGTCTCGGACTCGCGATCTGCAAGCGCCTCGTCACCTGCATGGGCGGAGACATCAAGGTCCAGAGCAAGGTCGGCGAAGGCAGCACGTTCACGTTTACGATCGAGGTCCAGCCACAGCCGCAGCCGGAGGTGGAGCAGGTCGGCGCGCCCGAGGCGACCATCGTGCCCGCCGGCGAGGCCGCCAAGGAGGAGCGTCCGGCCAGCGTCGAGCCGCTCAATATTCTCGTCGCGGAAGACAATCTGACCAATCAGTTCGTGATCAAGAAGCTGCTGGACAAGCTCGGCCATACTTATGAGCTCGTCGAGAACGGCACCCAGGCGGTCGCCGCCGTGCAGAAGCAGGCTTACGACCTCATCCTCATGGACATGATGATGCCGGAGATGGATGGCGTGACGGCAACGCGGATGATCCGCTCGCTGCCGCCGCCCGGTCAGGACATCTACATCATCGCTCTGACGGCCAACGCCACCAGCCAGGATCATCTGGTCTGCACGGAGGCCGGCATGAACGACTTCGTGACCAAGCCGGTCACGCGTGATCGACTGAACGCCGCTCTGCTCCGCGCGGCCGCTGCCACACACAAGGAAAGGCTTGTCGCATGACCGACTTGGTGCAGTTTGACGCTACCGTCTACCAGATCCTGATTTCCGAGCTCGGCGAGGAGGATGCGCTGGAAGTGCTGCGGACGTTCCTCGACGATACGTCCAGCAAGTTCGGCAAGCTCGCGAGCAAGTTCGAAGATCGCCTGGAAATGAAGCGCGAGGCGCATTCGATCAAGAGCTCGTCGGCGACGTTCGGATTCTCAGCCTTGTCGCGGCTGTCTCGCGAGCTCGAGCTGGGCTCGGCGACGATGGAGCCGGCGCAGATGCTCGAGATCGTCAACAAGATGCAGAAGTCGTTCGAGCAGGCGGTTGATTTCGCCGAAGCGAACCTGCTCAAGCCCGGCGCGGCGGCAGCCTGAGTGCGACGGCCGCATGTAAGCTGCGCGGCCGTCGTCCGTTAACCTCTCATTATGCCTACCAAATTCAGTAACGCGTCCTTAATGGCGCAGACGTAATGTCGGGCTGCGCGGCAGCATTTGTGCCGGGGGTCCGTCCAGCACGGACGCTGGTTCGGTCAAGCGGGTGGAGTTGGCTCATGGATATTATGACGGGCGCCGGGCTGGTCGCCGGCTTCATCGTGATCGCGACGATGATGTTGCTCGGCGGCGACGTCGAGATGTTCGTCAGCGAGCACGCCATGATCATCATTTTCGGCGGCTCGATCGCGGCGACCATGATCCGCTTCCCGCTCGGGGCGATGCTGCACGGCCTGCCGCTCGGCGCCAAGTTCGCCTTCACGATGAGCCGGCTTTCAGCGCGCGACCTGGTCGACGAGCTCGCCCGCATTGCCGAAATCGCCCGCAAGCAGGGGCCTGTCGGGCTTGAAAAGGTCGAGACGGACGAGCCGTTCCTCGCCAAGGGCATCCGCTACGTGGCCGACGGCTACGACCTCGAATTCATCCGCGACAATCTCGAGCGCGACCGCGACAATTTCCTGATGCACCTCGACGAGGGCAGCAAGATCTACCGCGCGATCGGCGATTGCGCGCCGGCGTTCGGCATGATCGGCACCCTGATCGGCATGGTGCAGATGTTCGCCAACATGACCGACCCCTCGAAGCTCGGCCCATTCATGGCGACCGCGCTGCTCGCGACGCTGTACGGCGCGCTGGTCGCGAACCTGTTCTGTCTGCCGATCGCCGACAAGCTGCACGGCAAGCTGCTCGACGAGGAGACCAATCGCACGCTGATCATCGACGGCATCCTGATGATCCGCGACTCCAAGAGCCCAGCGCTGGTCCGGGAGATGCTGCTGGCCTACCTGCCTGAGAAGCATCGCCATGCCGAAGGGGAGCCGGTGCCGGCCTAGGCCGTCGTCGGGGTGGGGGCGTGCACCGGAGCTAGGGGATGGCCAAGAAGAAACGGGGCGACGCGCATGGCGGCGGGCACGGCTGGTTCGTGACCTTCGCCGACCTGATGGGTCTCATGATGAGCTTCTTCGTGATGCTCGTCGCGTTCTCCACCATGGACAACAACAAGCTGAAGATCGTCGCCGGCTCGATGCGCGAGGCCTTTGGTGTGCAGAACGAGTCGCGCTATTCCGGTATCGTTGAATCCGACGGCCTGCCGACCCGCCCGAAGCTGAAGAACGCCGCCCATATTTCGCCGGAGGAGACGGCGCGCGATCCGAGCCCCGAGCAGGAGGAGCGCCAGCATACCAACGGCGCCAAGCTCAAGACCGACCGGCAATTCGCGCTGGCCTCCGCTTCGCTGCGTCAGGCCTTGCAGGACATGCCGGAGATGACCGAGATCTCCAAGCACATCATGTTCGAGGAGACCAAGCAGGGGCTGAACCTGGAGATCGTCGATCAGGACGGACGCTCGATGTTCGCGGACGGGTCGAAGGTGCCTTATGATCGCACGCGGCGCCTGATCGAGAAGCTGGCCGGCCCGCTCAAGGCGACCCCGCTTCGGGTCCAGATCACCGGGCATACGGCTGCCGGCTTCGTTCCAGCCCGCAGCGACTATGGCGGCTTCGACCTGTCGGCGGATCGCGCCAACGCCGTGCGCCAGATTCTGGAGCGGGAAGGGCTGCCGCCGGGCCATATCTTCGCGGTCTCCGGCAAGGCGGATACCCAGCCGCTGTTCCCCGACGACCCCTCGCTGGCCGCCAACCGCCGCGTGACGATCACCCTAATGCGGGAAGATCCGCCCTTGCCTCCGGACCTGAAGCCTTAGTCGTACCTCGTCCCGCTGCATCACATTGCCGCACGGACGTTTTGCGAACGGAATCGATGTTGCTGCCAAGCCCTTGATTTGCTGGTGACTGTCCCAACATTCGCTGCTGCAAGCCTTTCGCCGCGGAGCGACCTCCTGCGGTGCGGCACGAGACATCTGTGCACGCCAGTCTGTTCGCTGACAGGCCGGGACCCGAGGTCTGCTATGGTAGAGACTTGACCTGCGGCCGGTCTGCGTTCACACGCGCCGGGCCAAACGGGAAAATGCGTTCCAAGCGACATGACGGCCACGGCGACATCGACCGAAGGACAGGAAACCGCGACGGCCTCAGGGTTCTGGGGGCTGACGCTTGGCAGCATCGGCGTCGTTTTCGGCGACATCGGTACCTCGCCCCTCTACGCCTTCCGCGAGGCCGCCACGGGCGCTGCCCAGGGACAGCCGGTGTCGCGCATCATCGTGCTGGGCGTGCTCTCCCTGATCCTCTGGTCGCTGTTCATCGTGGTGACCGCGAAATACGTGCTGCTGCTGCTGCGGGCGGACAACAACGGCGAGGGTGGAACGCTGTCGCTGATGGCGCTCGGCCAGCGCGCGCTGGGCCGCCGCAGTATGTTCCTGATGGCGCTGGGCGTCATCGGTGCCTCGATGTTCATCGGCGATTCGATGATCACGCCGGCGATTTCGGTGCTCTCGGCGGTGGAAGGCCTCAAGCTCGCGGCGCCTGCGCTCGAGCACTACGTGGTACCGCTCACCGTGTTCATCCTGGTTGTGCTGTTTACCGTGCAGAGCAAGGGAACGGCGCGGGTTGCGACGGCGTTCGGGCCGGTGATGGTCGCCTGGTTCGCAAGCCTCGCCGTGATGGGGATCGTTCACATCAGCGACGACCCGTCCGTGCTCGCGGCGATCAATCCCTATTATGCGGTGCAGTTCATGCTGTCGCATGGGACCATCGGCCTGGTCACCCTGGGAGCGGTGTTTCTCGCGGTCACCGGCGGCGAGGCGCTTTACGCCGACCTCGGTCATTTCGGCCGCAAGCCGATTCAGTCGGCGTGGCTGTTCTTCGTGCTTCCGTCGCTGCTGATCAACTATTTCGGGCAGGGCGCGCTGGTGCTGTCCGACCCGGCCGCGATCGAGAACTCGTTCTACCGGATGGTGCCCGAATTGCTGCTGCTGCCGCTGGTGGTGCTGGCGACGGCCGCGACCGTGATCGCGAGCCAGGCGGTGATCACCGGTGCCTATTCGCTGGTCAGCCAGGCGGTGCAGCTCGGCCTGCTGCCGCGCTTCGAGGTCCGCTACACCTCGGAAAGCCACGCCGGGCAGATCTATCTGCCGCGCGTCAACCGGCTGCTGCTGATCGGTGTCATGCTGCTGGTGCTGCTGTTCAGGACCTCCAGCAACCTCGCGTCCGCTTACGGTATCGCGGTGTCGACCACCATGGTGGCCGACGGCATCATGGGCTTCGTGGTGATCTGGAAGCTCTGGAACCTGCGCGCCGCAGTGGCGGCTGCGATCATCGTTCCCTTCGTCGTCGTCGACATGACGTTCTTCGCCGCCAACCTGCTCAAGCTGTTCGAGGGCGCCTGGGTGCCGCTGCTGTTCGGCGCTGCCATGGCGGCCACGATCTGGACCTGGCGTCGCGGCTCGTCAATCCTGATGCTCAAGACTCGCAAGATCGAGGTGCCGCTGGACGACCTGATTGCGAGCTTGGAGAAGCGGCCGCCGCACATCGTGAAGGGGACCGCGGTGTTCCTCACCAGCGATCCGACCTCTGTGCCAACGGCGCTGCTGCATAACCTCAAGCACAACAAGGTGCTGCACGAGCACAACGTCATCCTGACCATCGAGACCGCGCAGACGCCCCGCGTCGACGTCTCGGAGCGGGTGCGCATGGAGAAGATCAGCGAGAAGTTCTCCAAGGTGCGGCTGCGCTTCGGGTTCATGGAGTCGCCCAACGTGCCGCGGGCCCTCGCAGTGGCGCGAAAACTCGGCTGGCAGTTCGACATCATGTCGACGTCGTTCTTCGTCTCGCGGCGCTCGCTGAAGCCGTCGTCCCAGTCGGGTATGCCGGCCTGGCAGGATCACCTGTTCATCGGCCTCAGCCGGTCGGCTAACGATGCGACCGACTATTTCCAGATTCCGACGGGGCGGGTGGTCGAGGTCGGTACTCAGGTAACGATCTGATCGGGGGCTCCACCTCCGCTAAGCTTCAGCTATGTCAAACTGCGGTTCTGGCCTGCAATATCTGCGGGTCTTTATAAGACCCCTACAGCTATAAGCCGCGCGCTCTGCCATTTTGTGCAGTGAAGCATCAACGAGGCCTCGAAGGGCTACCTCCAAATGACAGCTGATGTCGCAGCAACGCCCGCGGAAACGCCGGCGGCCAACGGGCATGGCGATGCCCATTCCACGGCCAGCTTCACCGCGCTGACCCTGGGGAGCATCGGCGTCGTCTATGGCGACATCGGCACCAGCCCGCTCTACGCGCTGCGCGAAGCCGTGATGGCCGCCAGCAGCGGCGGCGAGGCCGCACCGCATGCCGTCCTGGGCGTCGTGTCGCTGATTCTCTGGGCGCTGATCGTCGTGGTGACCCTGAAATACGTCGTCATCCTGCTGCGTGCCGACAACCATGGCGAGGGTGGCACGCTGGCGCTGATGGCGCTGGCCCAGCGCGGGGTGGCCCGCGGCGCCAGCATCATCGTTCTTCTCGGCATCATCTCGGGCGCGCTGTTCTATGGCGACGCGGTGATCACGCCGGCCTTGTCCGTGTTGTCGGCCATCGAGGGTATCAAGCTCGTGACGGCCGCGTTCGACCCCTATGTCGTGCCGCTCACGATCATCATCCTGGTCATGCTGTTTGCGGTCCAGGTCCGCGGCACCGCCAAGGTGGCGGCGTTCTTCGGCCCGATCATGCTGATCTGGTTCGCGGTCATCGGAATCGCGGCATTGCCGCCGATTCTACACCATCCCGAGGTGCTGTGGGCGATCAACCCGCTCAACGCCGTGACCTTCATGCTGCATCACGGCATCATCGGCTTCATCACGCTCGGCGCCGTGTTCCTGGCGGTGACGGGGGCCGAGGCGCTTTATGCCGACCTCGGTCATTTCGGCAAGCGGCCGATCCAGACCGCCTGGCTGTTCGTCGTGCTGCCGTCGCTGGCGCTGAATTATCTCGGTCAGGGCGCGCTGGTGATTGCCGATGCCAAGGCAATCGAGAACCCGTTCTTTCTGATGTTCCCGGAGTGGGCGCTGATCCCGATGGTGGCGCTGGCCACCGTGGCGACCGTCATCGCCAGCCAGGCCGTCATTACCGGCGCCTATTCGCTGACCCGGCAGGCGATCCAGCTCGGCCTGCTGCCGCGCTTCGAGGTCCGCCACACCTCCGAGTCGCATTCCGGCCAGATCTACATTCCGCGCATCAACAAGCTGCTGCTGGTCTCGGTGGTGCTGCTGGTGCTGCTGTTCAAATCCTCCAGCGCGCTGGCGTCCGCCTACGGCATCTCGGTCACCGGGACCATGGTGGTGACGGCGATGATGGGCTTCGTCGTGATCTGGAAGGTCTGGAGGTGGTCGCCATTGGCGGCCGCCGCGTTGATCGCGCCGTTCCTGTTCCTGGACCTGACCTTCCTGTCGGCGAACCTCCTGAAGGTGCTGGAGGGCGGCTGGGTGCCGCTGGCGCTGGGCGGCTTCGTCATGACGCTGATGTACACGTGGCGGCGCGGCAGCCGGCTGCTGTTCGACAAGTCGCGCAAGCTGGAATTCCCGCTCGCCGACCTGGTCGCGATGCTCGAGAAGCGTCCGCCGCAGCGGGTGCCCGGCACGGCCGTGTTTCTGACCTCGGATCCCCTGAGCGCGCCGACCGCGCTGATGCACAGCCTCAAGCACTACAAGGTGCTGCACGAGAAGAACGTCATCCTGACCATCGAGACCGCGCCGACGCCGCGCATCGATCCGTCGGAGCGGGTGCGCCTGGAGCAGATCAGCCCGACCTTCTCCAAGGTCACCCTGCGCTTCGGCTTCATGGAATCACCGAACGTGCCGCGGGCGCTGGCGATCGCGCGCAAGCTCGGCTGGCAGTTCGACATCATGTCGACGTCGTTCTTCCTGTCGCGCCGTGCGCTGAAGCCGGCGGCGCATTCGGGCATGCCGCGTTGGCAGGACCATCTGTTCATCTCCCTGAGCCGGTCCGCCAACGATGCGACCGACTATTTCCAGATCCCGAGCGGACGCGTCGTCGAGGTCGGCACGCAGGTCACGATCTGACCGTGCGGACGGCTGTCGAGAGCTTGCCGAAGCGCTTGATTTTCCCCGCGTCTGGGGCGAGTTTGGCGCCGGTTCGGGGCCTGATACGGCTCCAGTGAAGGCTTGGAGGATGGGCGTGGCTGTTGTGCACGATTTGACCCCGCAGGACGTGGCCAAGGGGATCGCCGAGGGAAAGATCCTTCTGGTCGACGTACGCGAGCCGAACGAAGTTGCTGCGGAAGCCTATCCGGACGGCATTGTTGTTCCGCTGTCGAGCTTCGACCCCAAGCTGATCCCCGATCCCCAAGGCAAGGACGTTGTGTTCGCCTGCCGCTCCGGCAAGCGCTCCGTCACCGCGTCGATGGCCGCGCAGGCGGCCGGCCTGCCGTATGACAAGCATCTGCAAGGCGGGATGCTCGGCTGGAAAGCGGCCGGCCTGCCGATCAAGTCCGGCGGCTGACAGGGCATCATGATCTCGCAGAACAAGGTCTTCGCCGATCTGCCCGTCACGATCTTCGAGCAGATGTCGCAGCTCGCGCGCGACAACAACGCGATCAATCTGGGGCAGGGCTTTCCCGACGATCCCGGCCCCGAGGACATCCGCCGCGCCGCGGCCGATGCGGTGCTGAACGGCTACAATCAGTATCCCTCGATGATGGGCCTGCCGGAGCTGCGCCAGGCGATCGCAGCGCACTACAAGCATTGGCACAGACTCGATCTCGACCCGATGAGCGAGGTGATGGTCACCTCAGGCGGCACCGAGGCGCTGACCTCGGCGATCCTGTCGGTGGTCGAGCCGGGCGACGAGGTGATCTGCTTCCAGCCGGTCTATGATTCCTACCTGCCGATCATCCGCCAAGCCGGCGGCATTCCAAAATTGCTGCGCCTGGAGCCGCCGCATTGGCGGCTGTCGGAGGAGATGCTGCGGCAGGCGTTCTCGCCGAAGACCAAGGCGGTGCTGTTCAACAACCCGCTCAACCCCGCGGCCGTGGTTTATCCGCGCGAAGACCTCGAGCTGCTGGCGCGCTTCTGCCAGGAGTTCGATTCGGTCGCAATCTGCGACGAGGTCTGGGAGCACGTCGTGTTCGACGGCCGCGAGCACATTCCGCTGATCACCATTTCCGGCATGCGCGACCGCACCATCAAGGTCGGCTCTGCCGGCAAGATCTTCTCGCTGACCGGCTGGAAGATCGGCTTCGTCTGCGCCGCGCCGCAGCTGCTGCGGGTCGCCGCCAAGGTGCATCAGTTCCTGACCTTCACGACCGCGCCGAACCTGCAGATGGCCGTCGCCTATGGGCTCGGCAAGTCCGACGACTATTTCGTCGACATGCGCGCCGAGCTGGCGCGCAGCCGCGACCGGCTCACTGCCGGGCTCGAACGTCTCGGCTTTCCCGTCCTGAAGGCACAGGGAACCTATTTCCTCACCGTGGACCTGTCGCCGCTCGGTCTCAACGAAACCGACGAGCAGTTCTGCCGGCGCATCGTCCACGACTACAAGGTGGCGGCGATCCCGGTGTCGGCCTTCTATGAGAAGGACCCGGTGACATCAGTGGTCCGGTTCTGCTTCGCCAAGAAGGATGCGACCCTCGATACGGCGCTGGAGCGCCTGTCCGACGCCATTCATCGACGCTAGGAGACGAGCTCCATGATGCGCGGCTGTATTCGTTCGGCTGTGGCGCTGGCCGCCGCGGTGCTGACGCTTTCGGCGTCGGCTGGCCGGGCTGAAGAGCGCGTCGTGAACTTCTACAACTGGTCGAACTACATGGCGCCCGGTGTCCTTGACGACTTCACCAAGGAAACCGGCATCAAGGTCGTCTACGACACCTTCGACGCCAACGAGACCCTGGAGACGCGGCTGCTCGCCGGCAAGTCCGGCTATGACGTCGTGGTGCCGACCGCGTACTTCCTGCAGCGCCAGATCAAGGCCAGGATCTTCCAGCCGCTGGACAAGGCGAAGCTGCCGAACCTCGCCAATGCCTGGCCCGTCGTGACCGAGCGTCTCGCCATCTACGATCCCGGCAACCAGTTTGCCGCCAACTACATGTGGGGCACGACGGGCATCGGCTACAACGTCAAGGCCATCGAGAAGGTCCTGGGCGCTGGCGCGCGGGTCGACAGCTGGGACATGGTGTTCAAGCCGGAGAACCTCGCCAAATTCAAGGATTGCGGCGTCCACATGCTGGACTCCGCCGACGACATCTTCCCGGCGGCACTGAACTATCTCGGCCTCGATCCCAACTCGACCAAGCAGGCAGACCTGGAGAAGGCCGCCGAGGTGGTCGGCAAGGTCGCACCCTCCGTGCGCAAGTTTCATTCCTCGGAATATCTGAGCGCGCTCGCCACCGGCGAGATCTGCCTCGTCGTCGGCTGGTCCGGCGA
This sequence comes from Bradyrhizobium sp. HKCCYLS20291, assembly GCF_051167715.1. NCBI lineage: Bacteria > Pseudomonadati > Pseudomonadota > Alphaproteobacteria > Hyphomicrobiales > Nitrobacteraceae > Bradyrhizobium > Bradyrhizobium sp. HKCCYLS20291. Next base: position 27,267 of record NZ_JBNPTO010000007.1, read on the forward strand.
CATCATGCAGGCGCGCAGCCGCGCCGAGGAAGCCAAGAACGGCATCGAGATTGGCTACGCGATCCCGAAAGAGGGCGCGCAGATGTTCTTCGACAATCTCGCCATCCCCGCCGATGCGCCGCACGCAGCCGAGGCGTATGCGCTGATCAACTACCTCTATCGCCCCGAGGTCGCCGCCAAGAACTCCGACTTCCTATCCTATGCCAACGGCAACCTGGCCAGCCAGAAGCTGATCGACCCGAAGATCCTCGGCGACAAGAACGTCTACCCGGACGACGCGACGCTGAAGAAGCTGTTCGTCATCACCGCCCGCGAGCCGGCGACACAGCGGATCATCAACCGGCTCTGGACGAAGGTGAAGACGGGGCGCTAGTTCGCACTGCCGTCATTGCGAGCGACGCGAAGCAATCCAGGGCCGACACCGAGATCCTGGATTGCTTCGTCGCGTTGCTCCTCGCAATGACGTCAGCGAGAGCTCACGCCAGCCGGTGCATGGCGCACAGCTTGTTGCCGTCGAGGTCGCGCAGGTAGGCGAGATACAGCTTGCCGGCCGAGCCCTCGCGGATGCCGGGCGGGTTTTCGCAGGTGGTGCCGCCGGCTTCGAGGCCCGCCGCATGCCAGGCGTCGGCTTGTTCCGAAGAGGTGCAAGCGAAACCGATCGTGCCGCCGTTGGCCGGCGTTGCCGGCTGGCCGTTGATCGGCTTCGACACGGAGAAGATACCGGTCGGCGTGATGTAGAAGATGCGGTGGCCGTCGACGCGGGCCGGTCTCACGCCGAGCGTGCCGAGCAGCTTGTCGTAGAAGGCCTTGGCCTTGTCGAGGTCGTTGGTGCCGATCATCACATGCGAAAACATTCGCGCTCATCCTCCCTGACGCTTCCGAACAGCTTGTCGGATACGGCGCCAAGGTAGCGAGCGCCGGCAGAAGAGGTAAGTATTTTCTTCGAATAGCCCGCCAGCGGAAAATGATACTGCAGTTTTGCTTCCCTGTAGCGGAATTTACTGCGCCGACTACCGCCAGCGCCGGTGCAGCCAGAGCCATTGCTCCGGATATTCGCGCACCCAGCTTTCCACCACGTCGGTGACCGCCTGCGTCGTACCCTGGATGTCGATCTGGCCATCGGCCGTCCGCACCGGCTTTACCTCCTCCGACAGCTCGGCGCGGAAGCGGTTGCCGGGGAGGCGGATGATGCGCACGCCATGCACGGGGCATTCGACCTGGCGTAGGAGGCGCGCCAGCATCGGATTAGCCCGTGTCTTGCGGCCGAAGAACGTCACCTCGACGCCGCCGGTCAGGTACTGATCGACCAGCATTGCGACGTGCTGGCCGGCCCTCAGCGCCTCGGCGAGCCGCAGCGGAGCGTCGCGGCCGGCGGGCACCAGCGTGCCCATCTTGACCTGCCGCATCTCCTGGATGATGCGGTCGGCGGCGGCGATGTTGGGCCGGCGGTACAGGATCGCGGTGTCGAGCTTGTGGGCGACCGCCGCAAGCGCCGGCATCTCCCAATTGGCGAGGTGGCTGGCGAAGATCAGCGCCGGCTTGCCGTCGAGGCGGAGCTGATGAAACAGCTCGTGTGTCCGCGGTGTCAGCTCGATCCGGCTGCGCTCGGGATGCTCCTCGTCATAGTCCCAGATCTTGTCGAGATGGGCGAACTCGGCGCCGACGCGGCCGAGATTGTCCCACACACCGGCGAGGATCCGCTCGATCTCCTCCGGCGACTTCTCCGGGAAGGCCTTGGTGAGATTATCGCGGCCGATGCGCTGCTCGCGCAGCTTGGGGCCGATCCACTGCGCGATGTGCGCGAAGCGGTCGGCCGTCTTCTGCGGATCGAAATAGCGCGTCGTCTTGAGCATCCCGACCGTGAGCGCGCCGACGGCCGAGGACCCAAGCGACTTCACCTTCTGACGGATGACGAGCTTGGTCCGGAGGGGAATGAGACTCATCGATGCGACAGGCGGATCAGGCCGGTTCGCGGGTCAGGATCAGCGAGGCGTTCTGGCCGCCGAAGCCGAACGAGTTCGACATCACGGCAGTCACGCGCGCCTCGCGGGCGGTGTTGCCGACCACGTCGAACAGGATCGCTGGATCCGGAATGTCGTAGTTGATGGTCGGCGGGATCAGCTGATGCTCCAGCGTCAGCAACGAGATGATCGCCTCGACCGCGCCGGCCGCGGAGATGGTGTGGCCGACCATCGACTTGTTGGACGACACAGGGATCTTGCTCGCGCGCTCGCCGAACACGGCAGACACGCCGACATACTCCATCTTGTCGTTCTCCGGCGTCGCGGTGCCGTGGGCGTTGATGTGGTCGATCTGCTCCGGTGCCATGCCGGCGTCGGCCAGCGCCTTGCGGATGCAGCCGATGATCGGCTTGCCGTCGGGCGAGGAGCGGGTGCGGTGGAAGGAATCGGTCAGTTCGCCGCAGCCGGCGACGACGCCGAGGATTTTTGCGCCGCGCGCGATCGCCGCGTCGTAGCTCTCCAGCACCAGCGCGCCGGCACCTTCGGCCATGACAAAACCGTCGCGGTTCTTGGAGAACGGCTTGGAGGCGGCCTGCGGCGGATCGTTCTGCGTCGACAGCGCCGACAGCAGCGAAAACCGAACGAGGCCTTCCGGGTTCACCGAGCCTTCGGTGGCCGCGCACAGCGCGACATCGGTCTCGCCGCGCCGGATCGCCTCGACGCCGAGCTGGATCGCGGTCGCACCGGAGGCGCAGGCGGTCGACAGCGAGATCGGCGAGCCCTTGGTGCCGAACGTGTCGGACAGCGAATCCGCGACCGAGCCGAACAGGAAGCGGTGGTGATAGTTGACGAACTTGCCGCCGCCGCAGACCTTCAGGAGATCATCATAGCTGAAGTTCGTCCCGCCGACCTCATGGGCGAGCTCGAGCCGCTGCGGCCACTCGATCTCGACCGGCGCGACGGCCAGGAACAGCGGGCCCGGGAAATCGCCCTTGAAGCCGATCCCGGCCTGCGCGATCGCTTCCTCGACGGCCATGTGGCCGAGCCGCTCGGACAGTCCCGTCGACGTGAACGGCGCCACGGGCACGAAGTCGACCGTGCCGGCCATCGTCGTCTTCAAGCCGTCGATCGGGAAGCGCGTGATGGTGCGAATGCCGGACTCGCCAGCCACCAGCTTGCTCCAATTGTCCGACTTGCCGGCCCCGAGCGAAGTGACGATGCCCATGCCCGTCACGACCACGATGGGGCGTCCAAACTTGTCGCGTACACTCATGATGTCCCCCGTCGCGTCGTCTCTAGCCGCGCGCCGCGTTCACTTGACAGCTTCGACCAAGGCCATGCCTTCGCCGCGGTAATGGCCGGCGCCGACCACCACGATCTGGGTCGGAGCCTCCTTCATCTCGCTCTCGACACCCGAAGTGTCACCGGGCGCGAACAGTGCGCCGCGAGAAATCGAGAGCGCGGCAAGTGCAAGATCGAGCGCGAAATGCGCCTCCATCGTATGACCGAAGCGGGTGCCGCTCGACCGGACGGCGAACGACTTGTGGTGATCGAGGAAGGCGCGCTCCTCTGATGTCACGGGTTCGGCCCCGGTGGCCCCGGTGATGATGGCGCCCGGCGCCTCGTGAACGTCGAGTGCCGACCACAGCCGGTCCAGCGTCCCGGTCACGGCGCCTGCCTCCTTGCGGCGGGCGCGGTCGGCGACGACCTTGCTCAGCCGCGCCAGCGGCTTGGCGCCGCGCGCCTCCGCATGCGGCCTGGATTCCAGCACCAGAAACGCGCCGGCCGATCCCAGCGCGAAGCCCGGATGGTCCTGGCGCGCCCACACTGGCTTGAACTGGTTCTTCAGATTATAGTCGCCGAACTCGTAGAGCACGAGCAGGTCCTTGCGCTCGCCATTGTGCGAGCCGCCGACCAGCGCAATGTCGCTCTGGCGGCCGGCGATGCGCGCCAGCGCGATCTTGAAAGCGTCGACGCCGGCGACCTCTTCGCCCATGAAGGTGCGCGACGTGCCGCAGACGCCGTGCGAGATCGCAATGTTGCCGGCGAGCAGATTGGACAGTTGCGCCAGGAACAGCGTCGGGCGCAGGTCGCTCATCAGCCGGTCGTTGAGGAAGCCCGGCGTGCAGTTGCCCTGCGCCTCGGCGTTGAGAATGGCGGTGTCGACGGAGATGTCGCGCTCGCCGCCGCCGGCGGCGACGATCATGTCCATCCGGGACAGGATGTCCTTGTTGCCCTTGAGGCCCGCGGAATCCAGCGCAAGCCCGGCGGCATAGGTGCCGATGCGCTGCCACGCCTCCATCTGGCGCTGTTCCTTTTTCGGGATCTGCGCTTCGAGGTTCACCTTCGCCCAGGGATGCACGATGTAGGGCGCGAAGCCCGTCTCGTCGACATTGATCTGGCCGGCGTTGAGGGCTTGCCAGTTCGCATCGAGGCCTTCGCCGAGCGAGGTCGCAAGACCAATGCCGGTGATCCAGACTTCCACGGGCTCGGTCACGGCTGTGGTCTCACTCATCGCTGCAGCGCCTGTTGCGGAAAGCCGATGCGCTTGGCCTCGGCGTCCATGTGTCCGCGCAATTCCGGATTGGGGAAGGGGACGTGGCTGAAGGTCAGGCTCGCGTTCGAGCGCAGCTTGCCGGCGACCTTCACCCGCGCTTCCGTCATTGCGTAGCCGGACCCTTCGTGGATCACGTTGGCTTCCACCGTCAGCACCTCGCCAGGCGTCACGAAGCCGCGCATCTTGGCTTCCTTCACCGCGGCGAGAAACGGCATCCGCTCGAACTTCATGAGGGCCAGCAGGAGCCAGCCCGAGGTCTGTGCCATCGATTCGATCAGCAGCACGCCGGGCATGATCGGATGTCCCGGAAAATGCCCTTCAAAAATCGTGCTCTCGGTGGGAACCCTGGCTTCGACGGTGATTGTCTTCTCGTCCGCCTTGAGGTCGAGAATGCGGTCGATGAGCTTGAAGTATTCGATCTGCATGGCGGGCGCTCAGGCGCCCTTGGCGGCGACCAGCTCGTCGATGCGGGCGCACAGGTTCTTCAGCACGAAATACTGCTCGGTGCTGGCTTTGCCGTCGTTGACTTCCTGCGTCCACTTCTCGAGCGGCAGCTTGATCCCGAAGGCCTTGTCGATCGCAAACGCGATGTCGAGGAAATCGAGGCTGTCGATGCCCAGATCGTCGATGGCGTGGCTATCCGGCGTGATCGTGTCGCGCGGGATGTCGCAGGTTTCAGCGATGATCGTGGCGACCTGATCGAATGTTGAGGACATCACTAAGCCTTTGATATATTGGAGCTAATCCGGATAAGGGCAACGAGAGGACACCGCGCCCCCGAAAGGCGCTGATGCGAGCCCTTTTACCCCCGTCGCCCAGGAGTCGTGTGCCCGTATATCGGAGCGTCGCGGTGAGTTCAATGGAGCCGGGCACGCCGGTTGTGGCGGGATTGTGATGCGCCACCGGCGGTGGCTCCGCCGTGTCGGTGAGGGTCAGGGGGTGTAGGTCTCGGTGATGATGCGGGCGCAATCGCGTCGTCCGGTGAGGAGGCAATCCTGGGTCTTGCGCAGATCGGCGATGCTCACCGCCAGCCAGATGCCGATGGCGGTGAGGGCGATGGTGAAGGCGATGGCGGCGATGTTGGCGAGGATGCGGTGACGGAAGTCGTCGGCCTCCTCGCGCGGCTGCTCGTAGCGGGACAGATCGAGCGCCGCCGGCGGGCGGCGATGCAGAGGCACCGGCGGACCCCCGCCTTCGGTCACGTGCCGCGCCGGACCACTGCGCGGCCGGAACGGCACCACGCGATGCTCTTCCTCCACTGCCATGGGGCGCTGGGTCTTCATGCCTCGACTCCGATGCTCTTTACTTAGCACGCGAGAACAGCCTCCCACAAAGAAACTTTGCCGCTGTTGAGCTGTATCAGACGAGCGTGTCGCCTTGCGGCTGTGTCGTAGCAGCCGCATTTGGTATATCGAGGGAACCCGCGCCGGCGCTAATCCAGCCGGGGATTGCCGCGAAATCCGTTGGAGCCAAACCCATGGCCAATACCCGCGAGCCGCTGCTGCATCCCGTGCCGATCCTGTCGCTGCGCCCGACGCAGATGACCGTCGGAATGCGCGAGGTGAAGGAGAAGCGCGAGCGCTGGCGCGCGCACAAAAAGACGAAACAGGCCGAGCTGCTCGGCAAGCACATGATCCCGGTCGTGCTCGGCCCGGACCAGCGGCACTACGTGGTGGACCACCATCACCTCGCCCGTGCGCTTCACGACGAGGGCGTCAAGGACGTGCTCGTCAGCGTGATCGGCGACCTCACGATGGTCGATCGCGAGGCGTTCTGGGGCGTGATGGACAACAAGCGCTGGGTCTATCCTTACGATGCCAAGGGCGAGCGGCGGCATTTCAAGGACCTGCCGAAGACGGTCGCGGATCTGAAGGACGATCCGTTCCGCAGCCTGGCCGGCGAGCTGCGCCGCGCCGGCGGCTTCGCCAAGGACACCACGCCGTTCAGCGAGTTCCTGTGGGCCGATTTCCTGCGCCGCAAGGTCAAGCGCAAGACGGTCGAGGATCGCTTCGGCGTTGCCATGGAGCACGCGCTGGCGCTCGCCAAGAGCCATGACGCCGTCTACCTGCCCGGCTGGTGCGGGCCGGCGTCGGACGACTGATCCGCTTACTTCGCCTTCGGCAGCCGTCCCATCAAGTAGAACTCGTCATTGGGGCGCATGCCGGTGACATTGGCCATCCGGTTCGACAGCGCGAAGAACGCCGCGATGGCGGTGATGTCCCAGATGTCGTCGTCGCTGAAGCCGTGGCCGGCCAGCGCCTTGAAGTCGGCGTCGCCGACGGTCTGCGCCTCCAGCGCCACCTTCATCGCGAAGTCGAGCATTGCGCGCTGTCGCGGCGTGATGTCGGCCTTGCGGTAGTTGATCGCGATCTGGTCGGCGATGACGGGATTCTTGGCGCGGATGCGCAGGATCGCGCCATGCGCGATGACGCAATACTGGCACTGGTTGGCGCTGGATGTCGCCACCACGATCATTTCGCGCTCGGCCTTGGTCAGCCCGCCGTCCTTTTCCATCAGCGCGTCGTGGTAGGCGAAGAACGCGCGGAACTCGTCGGGGCGGTGCGCCAGGGTCAGGAACACGTTGGGCACGAAGCCGCTCTTCTCCTGCACACCGAGCAGGCGCGTGCGAATGTCGTCCGGCAGCGCGTCGATGGCGGGGACGGGGAAGCGGCTGATGGCGGGCTGGGTCATGGCAACGGGTCCGGCTGGCGTCTCGGGGACGCGAACCTTAGTCGATCGGAGAGGGCGCGCAACCTGTCAGGCGCAGTTCGGTGCCCGAGCGCGGCGGACCGTCCGCCTCGAGCTCGAAGCGCCGGCAGACGGAGCTGCTCAGCGCAGCGGCTTCTTCAGCAGCGAGAAGCGGTCGGGGTCGAGACCCAGCGACGGCTGCAGCATGGGCGCATCCAGCGAGGCGGAGAGGCTCGGACGTTCGCCGAGGCTGGGACGGTCGCCGAGGCTGCCGACGCCGCCGTCGCCGCCCGAGTTGTCCCGGCTCGAGGTGGCACCGCGCCAGCGTTCCAGCACCGCGCTGACGAAATGCATGTCGTGTCCGGCATTGACCGAGCGCACGGTGGCGATCGTGGCCTCGCTGCGCGGCAGCTGATGCAGCGGCACCTCCTTGAAGCGCAGCCGGGTCGGCAGCGCGACGCCTTCACCGAACGCCAGCACCTCGCGGGTGCCGAGCGAGGGGACGAAGGAGAGCAGGTTGGCGGCGGCGTCCGACACTGCCGAGCGCAGCAGCGACTGGTCGCGCTCGTTGGCGAGGCGCATCGTGAACAGCGTGTTGCACTGGGAGATGATGGTGGCGTCGAGTTCGGCCGGCCGCTGCGTGACGAGGCCGAGATAGACGCCGTATTTGCGGCCTTCCTTGGCGATGCGCGAGATCGCCTTGCGGGTCGGGCCGAAGCCGATCGAGCGGTCGGCGGAGGCGTAGCGGTGCGCTTCCTCGCAGACGAACAGCAGCGGCGAGACGCCGTCGCTCCACAAGCCGAAATCGAACGCCATGCGGCACACGACCGAGACCACGGAATCGACCACCTCGGCCGGGAAGCCGGCGAGCTGCATCACCGTCATCGGCCGGCCGTTGGCGGGCAGGCGGAACAGATGGCTGATGACCTCGGCCATGGTGTCGCCGCCGACATTGGCGTTGTCGAACATGAAGGCGTAGCGCGGGTCGTTGCGCACCGTCTCGATGCGCGAGATCAGCTTGTGATAGATGATGCGCGAGGAGCGGTTCTCGAGCTTGCCCATGCGCTCGTCGATCAGGTTGATCAGGTCGACGAGGCGGTAGGGAACGGGTGTATCGACGGTGTAGCCGACGGTCTTCGGGTCGATGCGCTTGAGGCCGATGCGCTCGGAGTTCTGGTACTGGGTGTAGATGCCCTTGGCGAGCGGGATCACCTCGGCGAGGATGTCGAGTTCCTCGGGCACGCCGGGACGGCCGCCGAACAGGACGTCGACGATCTCCTCGAAATTGAACAGCCAGAACGGCAGCTTCAGATTGCGCGGGTTCAAGACCAGCGCCTTCTCGCCGAAGCAGCGGCCATATTCGTTGTGGACGTCGAGCAGGAAGATGCGCAGGTTCGGCCGCGCCTTCAGGATCTCGTTGAGCAGCAGCGATACGCCAGTCGATTTGCCGACGCCGGTCGAGCCGAGCACCGCGAAATGCTTGGACAGCATCTCCTCGACATTGACGCAGGCGCGCACGGACGTGTCCTGCTGCAGCGCGCCGATGTCGATGTGGTCGCCAGCGGTCGGCGTGTAGATCGTGCGCAGCTCCTGGCTGGTGATCATGTCGACGGCGTCGCCGATGGTCGGATAGTGGGTGACGCCGCGCTGGAATTTGGGCCGCTCGGCGGGACCGAGGATCTCGCCGAGCAGATCGACCGACGCGGTCGCAACGTATTCCTTGGCCTGGGAGAGGTCTTCGCTGGTGACCTCGGTGATGATCGCGATGATCGTGGCGCTGGGGCAGCGGATGCTGATGAAGCGGCCGACTGTCGCGCGGATGTCGGAGACGGTCATCTGCCTGGTCGGCAGAATGCCGACGCGGGCTTGTGAGCCTCGCACCGAGATCACGCGTCCGAAGGATGTCACGGTCATGAAACCTGTGGTGAATTGTTGAGCTGACACCTTCGCCCGAGGGACTGGAGAATCTGTTAAACGGTTCACAATTGTCGGCGCGGCCTGGCCGCTTTGCGCACGCTGGACGCTAAGCGCGCCGCTCTATGCACGCTTTCTGAAATAGGCGTAAGGCATTGGCGCATAAAGCTTTCTGCATTCTCGCCTAAAGCGTTGCGCAAGCCGCTGCAGGTAACGTCCGGTTTACCATTTCAAGCGCCCGTTCAGCTTTGCGCGCGCATCGAACGAGGGCGGCGCCGACGCCGAGGGCGCGGCGATGCGGCCGCTCCAGGATTTGATCGCGATCAATCTGGAACGCGGGTGCGGCCGGTATATTTCTCACCCCAAGCGCGAGGGAGCGGAGCCCGGCCGGTCTCGTCGAGCGCGATCGCCGCGCCATCCCGCTGCACAGCCGATCCTCGCGTCAAGCAGGAGGATGATGTCATGGCTGAACCCACCAAACTGCCCGTCAACACCGACAAGGCGAATGCCCCTTCCGTGCAAGGATGGCGGCCGTTCGAGAACCTGCGACGCGAGATCGATCGCGTCTTCGAAGACTTCCACAGCGGGATCTGGCGGACGCCGTCGCTGTTCGACCAGTTGCCGAGCCTGGCGCGGGCGCGGTCCTTCGCCGCGGCCCCGGCCGTCGACGTCGCCGAGCACGACAATGCCTACGAGATCTCGGCGGAGCTGCCGGGTCTCGATGAGAAGGCCGTCGAGGTGAAGGTCGCGGGCGGCGTGCTGTCGATCAAGGGCGAGAAGCAGGAGGACAAGGAAGAAAAGGGCAAGGACTACCATGTCCGCGAGCGCAGCTTCGGCGCGTTCGAGCGCTCCTTCCAGATCCCGGATGGCGTCGACACCGACAAGATCGGGGCCGTGTTCAAGCAGGGTGTGCTGAAGGTAACCCTGCCGAAGAAGCCCGAGGTCCAGAAGGCCGCCAAGACGATCGACATCAAGGCGGCCTGATCGCGCGTCGCTGTCCCATGATCATGTGACAGCGGCGGCTTCGATAGGCAAAAGGGCCGCGATTGCGGCCCTTTTTTTCGCTGGGCTGCCCGGCTAATCTGACGGTCAAGCAAGCGGTCGGCGATGCCGGACCGGGGGAACGACGTGAAGGGAGACGAGGCAATGGGCAAGCTCGCATTGGCGGCCAAGATCACGCATGTGCCCTCGATGTATCTCAGCGAGATCGATGGGCCGGCCAAGGGCAAGCGCCAGTCGGCGATCGATGGTCACCTCGAGATCGGGCGGCGCTGCCGCGAGGCCGGCGTCGACACCATCGTCGTGTTCGATACGCATTGGCTGGTCAATGCCGGCTATCACATCAATTGCGCGCCGCATTTCCAGGGGCTCTACACCTCGAACGAACTGCCGCATTTCATCGCCAACATGACCTACGAATACGACGGCAATCCGGAGCTCGGCCATATCCTGGCAAAGGGCGCCAACGACCACGGCGTCGCCACCATGGCGCATGCCGCGACGTCGCTCGCGCTCGAGTACGGCACATTGGTGCCGATGCGCTACATGAACGCTGACCGCCACTTCAAGGTGGTCTCGGTGTCGGCGCTGTGCACCTCGCATTATCTCGCCGACAGCGCCAAGCTCGGCTGGGCGTTCCGCCGCGCCGTCGAGGATCATTACGACGGTACGGTGGCGTTCTTCGCCTCGGGCTCCCTCAGCCACCGTTTCGCGCAGAACGGCACGACCGACGAATATCGCGACAAGATGTTCAGTCCGTTCCTGGAGCGGCTCGACCACGAGGTGATCCAGATGTGGGAGCAGGCCGAGTGGCCCGACTTCTGCGACATGCTGCCGGAATACGCCAGCAAGGGTCACGGCGAGGGCTTCATGCACGACACCGCCATGCTGCTCGGCGCGCTCGGCTGGAACCATTATGACCGCGGTGTCGAGGTCGTGACGCCGTTCTTCCCGTCGTCCGGCACCGGACAGATCAATGCGATCTTTCCGGTCGCGCCGATGCCCAGTGCGATCGACGACATCGGCCGGCCGCGCGCCGCCGCGCTGGCGGGCGGGCGGCTGTAGCACGCCGCTGCCTTACCAGGCGCCCACTCGCTTGAGCAGCTCGACAATGTCTTCGGGAAAGACCTGCTCAGTCGTCGCCGTGAGGTCTGCCGGATGCCACCAGCGCTGGGCCGCGATCGCGGCGCGTTCCAGCTCGGTCCAATGCGTCGATGCAATGTCGGTGCTCGACACCCTGACGAGGAAGTAGCGCTCGTCCGAGCTGACTTGCTCGCCATCGACCATGGTGAAGGCCACCAACCGGCGGGCGATCTGGGACCCGGGATGCTCGATCCGGATGCCGGTTTCCTCGAACATCTCGCGGCAGGCCGCCGCCTCGTAGCTCTCGCCGGGATCGAGCCCGCCGCCCGGCGTCGCCCAGAACTGCTGCCCCTGCAGCGCGCCCGCGATGTGCACGAACTTGAACAGCAGTAGCCGGTCCTCGGGATCGAGCACCAGCAGGCGGGAGGAGGGGCGTTCACGCATGTGACCAAGCTTTCCGCCAGGATCGCTACGCACGGTGTCGGATCGTGCCGCGTCCCGCAATGCCTACGTGCCATCGAATCCCGCACTCCGCATCCGCAACGATCGCGAAGCGCCTCATGACGAGCGCGGGCGCGCAAGAAAATGAATGCGATTTGCCCGGCGGCGCAAGGGCTGTTCCATGATCGCCAGCCCGACGGGCAGACATCGACGAGAAGAGGTGCGGCGGCACATCGAAGCGAAGCGCGTTGGTCGCATCAGCGTGCGCTGGCAACGCTGCGTCCGATCGGCCGGGCACGGCCTCTGCCGGCAGTCCATCCAACGCCTGAGCCTGATCCGCCTGGGCGCGCGCCCCGAGTTTGGCGTTTGGGACGCTTCGCGGGTGGCATGCCGGCATTCTGCAGGTTGAACTTCGAAGCCGCGTCGGCGACCAATTCGGACCTTGGTCAGGATTGAACGCTGTGATGATGCACAAGATGGTCTGTTTGCTCGCCGCGCTGCTCGCGGTCCCCGGCTACGCCTCGGCTCAAGGGGCGGTGCGTGAGGCGTGCAACGTCGCTGTCGACATCACCGATCAGGATCCGCACGGCGCCAATGTGCGGGCCGCTCCTGGCGGCAGTATCGTCGCGGCGCTGAAGAACCCGACCAGCAATGGCTGGATCGTCGTGCATCTGACGGCGCAGCAGGACGACTGGTTCGAGATCGACCGGGCGACGTTGATCGATGTCGACCAGGACCGGGAGAGCGTGATCTTTCAGGGGCGGGGCTTCGTGCACCGAAGCGTCGTCGGCGCGAGCGGGCTGCAGAACGGCGCGGTCATCTACCGCGACCATGACACGGCGAGCCCGAAGCTCGATCCCCATGCGAGCGGCGATCAGGCCGTCGAACTGCTCGGCTGCTCCGGTGCGTTCGCCAAGGTCCGCGTCAAGAAGGGGATCGGCTGGACCCGGCAGCTGTGCACCAACATGGTCACAACCTGCTCCTGAACGCACATTGTCATCGGCTCCGCCGCGCGATGGCTGCACGCGTGATCAGGCCGCACAGCGCGGGCGATGCGACAGCCGCTCGACTTCGCGCCGGCACTCGGCGGCGAACTGGCGCAGCCGCTCGATGGTGAGCATGTCGGTGATGCTCCGCTCGAGCCGTTCGGCTCGCATGATCTGGTCTTCGAGATCCTGCAGCTTGCTCATGTCCCGTCTCCTCGTCCGAACAAGTTGATGCAAATTGCATCGTTCCCGCGGGCTCAGGATCGTGGTGAATGCCGGGTTAAAACTGTGACCGGCCGCACAGCGTAGCGCCGTGGCGGACCAGAGCGGAATGCGGCCGCGGGGGCAATGCCACAGACGTTTCGGCCGGCTGCGCTTCGGCGCCGTGAACGCTCAGGTCCTGATCGTCACCTTCGCGAGATAGTCGTGCCAGAACGTGCGGTAGGCCTGTTCGACATGCTGCGTGTAGAGCGCGCCGTCGCCGGCGGCCGAGTTCAGGATTCTGCTCGGCAACTCGGCGCGCAGCGCGGCGAGCTCGCTGGGCCGGGAACAGAAATCCAGCGCCGTTGCGAGATAGCCGGCATCGTCGTCGGCGACCCAGTCGTCGAGGCCGATCGCCTTGAGGATCGCGCCGCCGGCGCGGGCGGCGGGGCCGCTGCCGAGCTTGGTGACGACGGGCACGCCCATCTGCAGCGACTCCCAGGTCGAGATGCCGCCATTTTGCGGGAACGGATCGAGCGAGATGTCGATGTCGGCGAACATCGCAAGATGCTCCTGGCGCGTCGTCTTTCCTTCACAACGGACGCGCTCAGCGGCAATGCCGTGAGCGACGAAGCGCGCAATCAATCGGTCGCGCAGCAGGGGATCGCTCAGCGAGTGGTTCTTGACGACGATGGTCGAGCCCGGCGTCGCCGCCAGCAGTTGCGACCAGAGCGCGAGGCAGGGCTCGGAAAGCTTGTCGATACGGTTGAACGCGCCGAAGGTGACGTGGCCGTTGCGCAGCATCGGCAGCGGCGATGGCGGAATCGGCGGCGGCGGCTCGATCGTGATCAGCGACGGCAGGTCGTAGATCTTCTCGGCAAACAGATGCCGGACCTCGGCCGGGATCGTCACCGGATCGGCCAGCAGATAATCCATCACGGGCAGGCCCGTGCCGGTGACGCTGCCGACGGCCGAGACCTGGATCGGGGCAGGCTTGCGCGCAAACATCGTGAGCCGGTGGCCCGCGGAATGCCCGGAGAGGTCGACGAGGATGTCGACCTTGTCGTCCCGGATCTGATCGGCGAGCCGGTCGTCGCTCCACAGCGAGGCGTCGACGAAGCGATCGACAAGCGAGCGGCAGAGCTCGGTCTTGGCGTCCTTCATCGGCGAACAGGAATACGCCAGGATCTCGAACTTCGCACGGTCGTGGTGGCGCAAGATCGGCAGGAAGGCAAAGGCCGCCGAATGGTCGCGGAAATCGGACGAGACGTAGCCCACGACGAGCCGCCGGTCCGGGTCGAAGTTTCGCACGCCGAGCGCGCGGCGTTCTATCCGCGATCCGATCGCCTCCCACCAATATCTCCGCGCAGCCTGCAGACGTTCCACCCCGGTATCGGGCAGGAAATCCAGCGCAAAGATCTTCTTGGTGATCGCGTCCTCATGGTTCGGCCGGATCGCCAGCGCGCGGTCGTAATGGTCGATCGCCGCGGCGGTGTCGCCCTGCGCCGCGGCGCAGACGCCGAGCAGGGTCCAGGCGATCTCCGAGTTCGGGTTCTGTGCCAGCACCTTGTTGGTGACCGAGATCGCCAGCGCGATGTTGCCATTGACCAGGGTCATCTCGGCCTTGCCGCAAAGTGCGACTTCCAGCAGCGGTTCGAGGGCGAGCGCGGCGTCGAAATCGGCTTCCGCCTGGTCGAACTTGCCCAACTCCTGATACGCCCGCCCGCGCTGGGCGAGCACGGCGGCCGCCTTCGGATTGATCGCCAGCGCTGCATTCAGCGCGGTCAGCGCGGCGTCGAAATCCCGCAGGTTCATGCTGGCGACGGCCTTGCCGAACAGCGCGGACAGCAACCGCGGCTGCAGCGACAGCGCGCGGTCGAAGTTCTGGCCGGCCTCGGCGTTGCGGCTCGTGAACATCAGCGCCATGCCGCGATTGGCGTAGGCCTCGGCATAATCGGCCTTCAGCGCGATGGCGCGGTCATGCGCCGAAATCGCCTCGTCGAAACGGAACAGGCTCATCAGCGCATTGCCGAGATGCGTGAACGCGGTCGGGAAGTTCGGCTTGAGCGCGATGGCGCGCTCGAAGCGGGCGCGCGCGTCCTCGTGGCGGCCGAGCCGGGACAGCGACACGCCGAGATCGGACTGGGCATCGGCCGAGCGCGGGTCGATCTCGACGGCCCGCGTCAGGAGCAGCACGGCCTGATCGAACCGGCCGCACTCCCGCTCGGACACGCCGAGCAGATGCAGGGCGCTGAAATGCTCCGGCAGGTCCTGCAGGATCTGCCGGCACAGCGCCTGCGCCTCCGGATGCCGGCCCTCGCGATAGGCCTTGATCGCGGCCGGCAACAGCACCTCGGCCTGCTTCTTGGCCCGCTTCTGGTGACGTGCGTTCTGAAAGGCCCGCGAGCCGACGCTGCTTTGCAAGTGCCGTCCTCCTCAGACGCGGTCCGACGCTCGGAATGGTTGTTCCGTTCTCGCCGATTCGCAATGCGCAGAGGTTAACGAGCGCCGAACAGGCGGGAGCACCAGCGGGGTGATGCGGAGGCCGGCGATCAGGCGTGCGTGCCAGACCGGCCGGGATTGAAAGAGGTCACGAGGATGAGGTGCGGGCTGTCACGCCGAGATCAAGCTGGCTGGGGAACCTGGATTCGAACCAAGACAAACAGAGTCAGAGTCTGTTGTGCTACCGTTACACCATTCCCCAAACGGATTGCCGTGCAGTTTCAATGGATTGCTGAACTGTCTGGCACCGTCCTGCGAGCCGCCCGCGACACAGCGCGGCGGCGACGACGCGTCCTTCTACCCGCATGTCCAAGGCTTTGGCAAGCCGCTGGATGACGGATTTCCAACACGGTTTGCCGGTGGCGGCGGCGGGCTTCTGGGCCGGTTGGCGCGGCTGACCGGATCGGCTGACCCAGGACCATCTCGCTAACGCTTGCGGCCAGCCCGCGGCCGTTGCGGCCGGGGCGGAGAACCGACGTGAAGCAGCAGCAGCAGGCATTCGCCGAGCCGGTCGGCGATCTCGTCATCGTCGATCGACAGCGGGCCGGGATCGTTGAGGATGGCGTTGACCAGCGTGCCGAGCACCACCTGCACGCCGAAGGCGACCGTGCGCCGCTCGTCGGCCGTTCCGGAGCGCCGTCGCGCCGGAGCCGGGCCGTGCACCACGGAGAGCAGGACAGTGGTCGCGCGCGCCGAAAGCGCCTGCGCGAGGTCCTTGAACCCGGTCCAGTTGTTGGCCCCGTGCTCGCTCCGCACCAGGGCGGCCCGCAGCACGCCCTTGTGCCGGCGCATCCACAGCACGATGGCGCGAACCAGCAGCCGGCACCGTTCGTCAGAATCGCCTCCGGATGCCGCATCGGCGTGCGGCAGCTTCAGCAACTGCTCGCGGCCGTCGCTCAGGGTCAGCGCGAGCAGGGCGTTGAAATAGGCCTCCTTGCTGTCGAACCGGCTGTAGAAGGCGCCGACCGTGGCGCCAACATGGGCGCAGAGGTCGCTGATCGAGAGCTCCGCCAGGCTGCGCGTGCACAACAGCTCCGCGCCGGCTGCGAACAGCGCCTTCGTCGTCTCACGGCTGCGCTGCTGCCGCGACGGCGTGACGCCGGGCAGGTCGACCTGTGCGCTGCGCTGGGGCATGGCGCGCTCTCCCTCTGGAACCATAATCATAATTATGATTATCATTCGGAGCAAGCGTGCCGGCCCGTCCGGCATGACGCTGCGACCCGATGCAGAGCGAAACAGAGTAGCGCCGGCCGCGATGCGGCGAGGACGCGAGCGACAGGGAGGACGAGCCATGAGCGAGCCAGCCTTCGGCGGCACGATCGGCAGGACGATCGCGAACTCCAAGCCGTGGTGGCCGGCGCCGCCGCAGCCGCCCAAGGGCGCGCCGAACATCCTGATCGTGCTGTTCGACGATGTCGGCTTCTCCGATTTCGGCTGCTACGGCTCGCCGATCCGCACGCCCGCGATCGACGCGCTCGCGGCGCAGGGGCTGCGCTATTCAGGTTTCCACACCACCGCGATGTGCTCGACCACGCGCGCGGCGCTCTTGACCGGCCGCAACCATCATTCGGTCGGCGTCGGCTGCCTCGCCAATTTCGATTCCGGCTATCCCGGCTATCGCGGCAAGATCGCGCGCGAGGCGGGGACCTTGGCCGAGATGCTGCGCGCCCATGCCTATCGCAACTACATGGTCGGCAAGTGGCACGTGACGCCGCTGACCGAGAGCGGCGCGACCGGGCCGTTCGATGGCTGGCCGCTCGGCCGCGGCTTCGACCGCTTCTATGGATTCCTCGATGCCGAGACCGACCAATATGCGCCGGAGCTCGTGCTCGACAACACGCATGTTCCGCCGCCCGGCAGCTACGCCGACGGCTATCACCTGACTGAAGATCTCGTCGACCAGGCGATCCGCTTCATCGCCGATCACGGCGCCGACCGGCCTGAATTGCCGTGGCTGACCTGGCTTGCGCTCGGCGCCTGCCACGCCCCGCATCAGGCGCCGCGCGAGATCATCGAGAGCTACGACCCGGTGTTCGCGCAGGGCTGGGACGCCGAGCGCGAGCAGCGGCTGGCGCGGCAGAAGGCGATGGGGCTGGTGCCGGAGACGACGGACCTGCCGCCGCGCAATGACGGCGTGAAGGCCTGGGAGACGCATTCCGACGATGAGCGGCGCGTCTTCACCCGGCTGCAATCGGCCTTTGCCGGCATGCTCGATCATGCCGATCAGCACCTGGCGCGGCTGCTGGCGTTCCTCGACAAGACCGGCCAGCGCGACAACACGCTGGTCATCGTGATGTCCGACAATGGCGCCAGCCAGGAGGGCGGGCCGCTCGGCTTCGTCAACGCGATGGGGCCGTTCAACTTCAAGCCGGAGCCGATCGCCGAGAAACTCGCGCGCATCGACGACATCGGCGGCCCGGACACGCATTCTAACTTTCCGCACGGCTGGGCGATGGCATCGAACACGCCGCTGCGGCGCTACAAGCAGAACACCCATGGCGGCGGCATCCGAGATCCCTTCATCCTGTCATGGCCGCGGGCGATCGCCGCGCGCGGCGAAGTCCGCCATCAGTTCGTCCATGCCTGCGACCTCGTGCCGACCCTGCTCGACTTGATCGGCATCGCGCCGCCGGCCACGATCGCGGGCGTGCCGCAGATGCCGCTCGAAGGCGTGAGCTTCGCGGCCTCGATCACCGATGCGGCTGCGCCGTCGAAGCCGGCCGCGCAGTATTTCGAGATGTTCGGTCATCGCGGGCTCTGGCACGACGGCTGGAAGGCGGTCGCCTTCCACCCCTCGGGCACGCCGTTCGACAACGACAAATGGGAGCTGTTCCATCTGGCTCAGGATTTCTCCGAGACGCATGATCTCGCCGCCGCCGAGCCGGAGCGGCTCGCCGCGCTGGTGAAGCTGTGGTGGGAGCAGGCCGAGGCGCACCAGGTGCTGCCGCTCGATGACCGCTTCGGTCCGCGCTTCGCCGAGAACGCCGCGCGCTTCCACGGCGCGCGCACGCGCTTCACGTTCCACGCCGGCATGGGCCATGTGCCGACCGACGTCGCGCCCGATGTGCGCAGCCGCGACTACCTGATCGAGGCCCATGTCGAGATCGATGAAGGCACGAGCGGCGTGCTGATCGCCCATGGCGATGCGACGTCAGGCTACAGCCTCTACGTCAAGGACGGCCGTCTCGTGCACGATCTCAACATCGGCGGCCGCCATGAGATCGTCCGCTCGACGCGTCCGGTGCCGGCGGGCGCCCATCGCCTCGGCCTGCGCGTCGAGCGCCTCAGGCGCGAGAGCGAGCCGGCCAAGGGCGCGCGCACTGGCATGAGCCAATACACCTTGCTGATCGATGGCGAGGAGGCCGGTGCGCTGACGACGCAGCTCGCCTTCCACACGCTGATCTCCTGGTCGGGACTCGACATCGGCCACGACCGCGGCAGCCCGGTGTCGGACTACGCGGCGCCGTTCGCCTTCACCGGACGGCTGTCGCACGTCACGGTGATGATGCAGACCGAGCAGAGCCTGGACAATGAGAGCGTGGGCAACGCCGAGATGGCCCGGCAGTAACCCGCAGGTCGGAGCGGCGGATTACTCCGCCGCTTCCTTGACCGGGCCAGCGGCCGCAGCCTCGGGCTCGTGGTCGATATGGGCGCGGCCCCAGCGTGCGAAGGCGTTGTTGACGCGGTCGAGATAGAGGTAGACGACCGGCGTCGTGAACAAGGTCAGCATCTGGCTGAAGATCAGTCCACCGACCATCGCGTAGCCGAGCGGCTGGCGGATCTCTGAGCCGGTGCCGTTGCCGAGCATCAGCGGCACGCCGCCGAGCAGCGCGGCCATGGTGGTCATCATGATCGGGCGGAAGCGGAGCAGGGCGGCCTGGCGGATCGACTGTTCCGGCGCCAGGTGCTGGTCGCGCTCGGCGGCGATGGCGAAGTCGACCATCATGATGCCGTTCTTCTTCACGATGCCGATCAGCAGGATCACGCCGATGAGCGCAATCAGGCTGAACTCGTAGCCGAACATCATCAGGATCGCGAGCGCGCCGACACCGGCCGACGGCAGGGTGGAGAGAATCGTGATCGGGTGGATGTAGCTCTCGTAGAGAATGCCGAGGATCAGATAGACCACGACGAGTGCCGCGAGGATCAGGAGCGGCACGGTCGACAGCGACTGCTGGAAGGCCTGCGCGGTGCCCTGGAAGCTCGAATTCAACGTCGAGGGCGCGTTCATCTCCACCATCGCCTGCTTCACCGCATCGGTCGCCTGTCCGAGCGCGACGCCCTGGGCGAGGTTGAAGCTGATCGTGATCGACGGGAACTGGCCCTGGTGGCTGATCGACAGGGGCCGAACCGGCGCCGTGGTCCAGTCGGCGAAGGTCGACAGCGGCACCTGGTCGCCGGTCGTCGGCGATTTCACGTAGAGCTTGTTGAGCGTGTCGAGATTACCCTGCAGCTCGGGCAGGATCTCCAGGATCACGCGATACGAGTTCAGCTGGGTGAAGTACTGCGCGACCTGGCGCTGGCCGAACGCGTCATACAGCGTATCGTCGATCAGCTGCGGCGTGATGCCGTAGCGCGCGGCCGTGTCGCGGTTGATGGCGAGCTGCACGGTGGTGCCGTCGGCCTGCTGGTCGGTGGCGACGTCGCGCAGCTGCGGCAGCGAGCGCATCTTCTCCAGGATCTTCGGCGCCCATTCGTTGAGCTCGGCCGTGTTGGGATCCTGCAGCGTGAACTCGAACTGGGTGCGGGATGGCCGGCCGCCGAGCCGGATGTCCTGCGCCGCCTGCATGTACAGTCGCGCGCCTTCGACCCTCTCGAGCTGCGGCCGCAGCCGGGCGATGATCTGCTGTGCGGTTGCCTCGCGCTCCTCGCGGGGCTTCAGCGTGATGAACATGTTGCCGTTGTTGCCGGCGCGGCCGGAGCCGCCGATGTTCATCGCGATGCTGGCGACGTCGTGGTCGGCCAGCACGATCTTGGCGAGCGCCTCCTGGCGCGACTGCATCGCCTTGAACGAGATGTCCTGCGAAGCTTCCGAGGTCGCGGTGATCAGGCCGACGTCCTGCTGCGGGAAGAAGCCCTTGGGGATCAGGATGAACAGGTAGACCGAGAGGCCCAGCGTTGCGAAGAACACCATCAGCGTGGTGAAGCGCCAGCGCAAGGCGAGGTCGAGGCCCTTTTCGTAGGCGCGCAGCAACCCGTCGAAGGCGGCTTCGCTCCACTTGTAGAACCTGCCATGCTGGACGGCGTGCTCGTTGCGCAGGAAGCGCGACGCCATCATCGGCGTCAGCGTCAGCGACACGACCATCGAGACGAAGATGGTCATCGCCAGCACGACCGCGAACTCGCGGAACAGACGGCCGATGATGCCGCCCATCAAGAGCAGCGGGATCAGCACCGCGACCAGCGAGATCGAGATCGAGACGATGGTGAAGCCGATCTCCTTGGCGCCCTTGTAGGCGGCGGCCATCGGCGATTCGCCTTCCTCGACATAGCGCGAGATGTTCTCGAGCATGACGATGGCATCGTCGACCACGAAGCCGACCGCGATCGTCAGCGCCATCAGCGACAGATTGTCGAGCGTGTAGCCGACGCCCCACATCATGGCGCAGGCGCCGAGCAGCGCCAGCGGCACCGTGATCGTCGGAATCACTGTGGCCCAGAAGCTGCGCAGGAAGACGAAGATCACCATGACGACCAGGAAGATGGTCAGGATCAGCGTGAACTGGACGTCTTCCACCGCGGCGCGAATCGTCGTGGTGCGGTCGGAGATGAGGTCGATCTTGATCGCCGGCGGGATCGCCGCGACCAGCCGCGGCAGCAGCCCCTTGATGCGGTCCACGGTCTCGATGACGTTGGCGCCCGGCTGCTTGAAGATCACCAGGAACACGCCGCGCTTGCCGTTGGCCCAGGCCGCCTGCTTGGCGTCCTCGGCGCCGGTCACGGCCCGGCCGATGTCGCGGATGCGCAATGGCCCGCCATTGCGGTAGGCGATGATGACGTCGTTCCAGTCCTTCGAGTCGGTGAGCTGGTCGTTGGCGTAGATGGTGTAGGCGCGCCGCTCGCCGTCGATGTTGCCCTTGGGGGCGTCGACCGTGGTGATTGCGATCTGGCTGCGCACATCCTCCATCGACAGGCCCTTGGCGACGAGCTTGGCCGGATCGATCTGGATGCGGATGGACGGTTTCTGCTGGCCGCCGATGATCACCTGGGCAACGCCCGAGATCTGGCTGATCTGCTGGGCGAGGCCGGCGTCGACGGCGTCGCTGACGGCAGTCAGCGGCAGTGTCTCTGAGGTCGCCGACAGCAGCAGGATCGGGGAATCGGCCGGGTTGACCTTGCGGTAGGTCGGGGGCGACGGCAGGTTCTTCGGCAGCTGGCCGGCGGCGGCGTTGATCGCGCCCTGGACGTCGTTGGCGGCGCCGTCGATGTTGCGGTTGAGGTCGAACTGGATCGTGATCGCAGCGGTGCCCAGGTAGCTCGTCGAGGTCATCTGGGCGATGCCCGGGATCTGGGCGAATTGCCGCTCCAGCGGCTGGGCGACCGACGTCGCCATCGTCTCCGGGCTGGCACCCGGCAGGTTGGCCGTCACCTGGACCGTCGGAAAGTCGACCTGCGGCAGCGGCGCGACCGGCAGCAGCGGGTAGGCGACCAAGCCGATGAAGAGGATGCCCGCCATCAGCAGCGAGGTGCCGATGGGGTACTTGATGAAAGGTGCCGAGATGCCGCCGCCGTTCATTCCTGTCGGACCTTAGCTGGCGCCGGATCCGAGCTGGCCACTGCGGTGGTCACGACGGAGCCTGGCTGCACTTTGTATTGACCGCCCGTGATCACCTGCTGGCCCGGGGTGAGACCCTCCTCGACGACCGTGCGGCCGTCGATCGAGGCGCCCACCTTCACCTTGCGCAGCTCGGCCTTGCTGTCCTGGCTCACCGTGTAGGCATAGAGACCGCTGGTCGAATGCTGGACCGCATCGTCCGGGACCACCGTTGCGTCCTTCAAGGTCCGCACCAGCAGGCGGGTCGACACCGACTGGCCCGGCCACAGCACGTGGTCCTTATTGTCGAACACCGCCTTCAGCCGGATTGTTCCACTGCTCGTGTCGACCTGGTTGTTCACCACCATCAGCTTGCCTTCGGCGAGCTGCTTCTTGCCGTCGGTGGTGAAGGCGATCACTTTCAGCGGCTCGGCCTTCTGCGCCGCATTGATGTAGGGCAGCTGCTCCTCGGGCGCGGTGAAGATCACCGCGATCGGCTCGATCTGGGCGATCGAAACGATGGCGGTCTGGCTCGAGGCGGTGACGATGTTGCCGATGTCGACCTGGCGCAGGCCGGCGACGCCGGAGATCGGCGACTTGATCTGGGTGTAGCCGAGCTGGGTCTGGGCGTTGGAGATGGCGGCGACGTCGGCGGCGACCTGGGCCGTCAACTGCTCGACGGTGGCGCGCTGGGTGTCTTCCTGCTTCCGGGTCGCGAACTCGCCGAGCTTGGTGTAGCGCTGCAGGTCGAGCGTGGCGTTGTTGAGGTTGGCCTCGTCCTGCGCCCGCTTCGCCTTGGCCTGGTCGAGTGCCGCCTGATAGGGCCGCGGATCGATCTCGACCAGCAGGTCGCCTTCGTTCACCAGCTGGCCTTCGGTGAAGGCGATCCGGTTGATCTGGCCGTCGACGCGGCTGCGCACCTGCACGGTATTGAAGCCCTGCACGGTGCCGAGGCCGGTCAGGAACACCGGGAAATCGGTCTTCTCGACCGGCGCGGTCGATACCCGAACGGCAGGCGGCCGCCCCGATTTTTGTGCGGCGGTCTTCTTCGCTGCGTCTGCGTCCTGATAACGCTGCCAGCCGTAATAGCCGGCGCCGCCGAGAGCCGCGACCAGCAGGATCCATGTGATGGTTCGAGATGTTTTCATGCTGGCCCGTATGCTGAGACGAACAAGATAACCGGTCTTTAAAACCATTCCCAGCCGCCCAGATATAGTACGCACGCAATTAATGTGTAAACACACGAGCGCGTGGACAAACCTAAACAATTCGCAAGCTTCGAGGACCCGAGGACTGCACGGCCATGTCGCTGGATCAACGACGGCAGCTCGTCACGCAGCTTGTCGAAAGCTCGCGCATTCTGCGCAACTATATCGATCATCGTGCCAAACAACGCGGCACGACGCGCGCGCAATGGGTGGTGCTGTTTCGGCTCCGCGCGCAGGAGGGGTTGTCACAGGTCGATCTCGCAGAAGTGCTGGAATTGCAGCCGATTTCGCTGGTTCGCCTGTTGGACCGGCTGGTGGAGCAGGGCCTCCTCGAGCGCCGGCATGATCCCCGGGATCGGCGCGCGAATCGCGTCTACCTCACCGCGGCGGGCCGCAAGCTCGTCGACGATCTCGACGAGCTGCGTGATGCCATCGCGGGCGACGTTCTGCGGGGCATTCCGGACGACGTGGTTGCAACCAGCCTTGCCACGCTCCGCGAGATCAAGGAGCGCATCAAGGCGCTGTCCGACGCCGACACCGGCGTGGTGGCCAAGTAGCCTGCTCGGCGCCGCGTTGGTCACGCACGCTGATCTTTGGTTGCTATTGAGTTAAACAACATCCTTTGTGCGAGACGGGCGCTTGCGGGGTCAGCGCCAGGCTCGACGCCCGCTTCGCTGGCGACGCGCGGCTCCAGTCCGATGCACAACCTGGGAGACGCGATGGTCTCGCAGGCGATCACCGCTGTTCGATTCCGTCACCAGGTGATGCTTCGACCTATTGTCGCCGTCTTGTCGCGGCCGATGAGAGCTGATTAGAAGCGGATGACTCCGGCGGCCGTGACGGCGCGTCGGCAATCGGCAGAATTCAACCGAGCACAGCTGCATCGTCCGACACGCGGATGATTCGGCGTGCGATGGCAACGAGACGTGGAGCGGACGATGGAAGAGTTGAATGGAAAGATGCTCGCGTGCCAGATCCTGGTGACAGGATTGATCGCGCGCGTCGCCAACGAGCAGCGTGATCCGCTGCGGTTCCTGACCGATTTCCGCGACGAGATCAGGGCCGTGGTGAAGGGCGTACGGATTGCCGGCATCGATGATTCCGATCGCGTGCGTCAGATCGCCGTGCAGACCGTCGACGAGCTGTTCTCGCTGATGAAGCCGCCGAGCAGCGACGATGCGGCCGATGCGTCGAAGTGATGCGGTTGCACGATGATGAGCGATTGTTCGGCAGCGCGAGTCGGCTCGCGCTGTTTAGAACGATTTCAAGTTCCGTCTGTTGTTAGTTGATCGTATTTAGAATTGTTTTGATCTGGAACTATTCAAGGCCAAATTAGGGCTCCTCAAATTGCACTCCTGAAACACGCCCGATACCAACGACGCATCGTTGCAACGCGAATGATCCGCGTTCGCGATGTGGAATGAAAAATCTGGGGCGTGTGAATTCGATGGGACATGTGAGAGCACCGCGTTCGCTGCGCGAGGGCGCAGCGATGAAGGTCGTTGACGGACGAGGAGAAGGGGCCCTCGTCACCAAAGTATCGGCAGTCGCCGGCCTGATGGCCGTGGCCTCGGTGTCGTCTGCGGAAGCGCAGCCCGCATCCGACCTGCCGCCGGTCAACGTGGATGCGCCGATCGCGCGCGCCAAGCCGACGTCCTCCAAGCCGACCGCCGATCAGGTCCGGGCCCGCAATGCTTTGCGCCGCGCGGCACGCCAGCAGGGCGCACAGCAGGCTGCCGTGGCCTTCCCGAACGCGGGCGGGCTCGCGGCTCCCGACGCCAACCCCTATGCCGACGCCGCCGAGCCGTACAAGGTCAACCGTGTCCAGGCGTCCGGCAAGTTTCCCGAGCCGCTGCTGAACACGCCGAAGACGATCACGGTGATGAGCAAGGAGGTGCTTGCCGACAAGCACGTCACGGCGCTGAAGGAGATCGGCCGCTCGACCGCCGGCGTCACGCTGGGCTCGGGCGAGGGCGGCAACGCCTTCGGCGACCGCTTCTTCATCCGCGGCTTCGATGCCCGCAACGACGTGTTCATCGACGGCATCCGCGATCCCGCCGTGTCGATCCGCGAGAACTTCTTCACCGAGCAGATCGAGATCCTGCGCGGTCCAGCCTCGTCCTACGCCGGCCGCGGCACCGCCGGCGGCGCCATCAACATCGTCACCAAGCAGGCCGGCGACACCAACTTCAAGCGGATGGACACCGAGTTCGGCACCGACCAGCAGAAGCGCGTGACGCTGGACGTCAATCAGACGATCTCGCCGACCTTTGCGGTGCGCACCGGCGGCCTGTTTCAGGATTCCAACGTCGCCGGGCGCAACTTCGTCACCGACGACCGCTGGGGCGCCTTCCTCTCGACCAAGTGGACGCCGCTCGAGGATCTCAAGATCACGACCAACTACGTCCACACCGATCTCTCCGGCTATCCAGATTTCGGCGTGCCCTACTACAAGCAGGGCAATGTGCCGGTGACCTCGGCGGGCATACCGCGCGGGACCTGGTACGGCTTCCTCAACCGCGACTTCCAGACGGCGCGGCAGGATTTCGGCACGGCCACGGCCGAGTACAAGGTCAACGAGGCGATCACGCTCACGAGCAAGTTCCGCGGCGAAAACTCGGTGCTGAACTACATCGGCACGCTGCCGCAGAACCCGAACACGACCAGCTCCAATCCGCTGCTCTGGACCACGACGGCGAGCACGCAGAGCCGCTTTCAGACCGTCGACGTGTGGGCCAACCAGAACGACGCCACTTTCAAGCTCGATACGTGGGGCGTGAAGCACACCGCGGTGGTCGGCACCGAGTTTTCCAACGAGAACATCTCGATCGACCGTTACACCGGTCTGGCGGCGGAGCTGTTCGGCGCCGGCTCGACGAGTACCTCCGCTGTCACTGGCGTCAATCTCTATTCGCCGCAGTACACCTACAGGCAGTACACGACGCTACCCTCGCTGACGGGCAATCCGACGCGCTACGGCGTCAACACCAACAGTGTCTATGTGATGGATACCGCCAACTGGCGGGATACGATCATCGTCAACGGCGGCGTGCGTTACGACGGCTACAACATGGGCTCGTCGAACAACACCAGCTATCTGAAGATGAACGCCGACCTGGTGAACTACAATGTCGGCGTGGTCTACAAGCCGATGCCGATCGGCAGCATCTACGCCGCCTATGCGACGTCGGCCAATCCGTTCGGCTCCGAGCTCGACGCCACCGGCACCGATTACGGCGGCGTGCCCGCCAACAGCCTCATCCTGCTTGGGCCGGAGCGCAACAAGGCGGCCGAGCTAGGCACGAAATGGGAGCTGGTCGATCGTCACCTGCTGGTCTCGGCCGCGCTGTTCCAGACCACCAAGGACAATGCGCGCGAGACGGTCAACAACCTGCTCACCTCCGGCGCGGCCTACCGCATCCAGGGCATCGACATCGAGGCGGAAGGCAAGCTGACCGACCGCTGGAGCATCTTCGGCGGCCTGGTGCTGATGCAGTCCAAGGTGACGCAGAGCGGCATTGCCTCCAACATCGGCCTGCAGCTCGCCAACATCGCCCACCAGTCCTTCAGCATGCTGTCGAAGTACAAGCTCGACAATGGCTGGGAGATCGGCGGCACGGCGGTGTACCGCTCCAAGGTCTATGGCGGCACCTTCGCGGCCAACACCGGCAACGAACTGCCGAGCTACTGGCGGTTCGACGCCTTCGTCGAGAAGCAGATCGACAAGAACTGGACGATGAAGCTCTATGCGCAGAACCTGACCAACAAGCTCTATTACGACACGCTGTATCGGAGCGCGGTGCCGTTCGTCGCCGTCGCCCCGGGTCGCGCCTTCTACATCATCACCACTGCGAAGTTCTGAACATGCTGATCTGCATCCCGGACGTGCTGTCCAAAGACGAAGTCGCCGAATTCCGCCGCATCATGGATGCGGCGGACTGGGAGGATGGCCGTTCCACGGCCGGGGCGCAATCGGCCATGGTCAAGCGCAACGAGCAGTTGCCGCCGGACGGCGAGGCGGCGCGGATGCTGGGTCAGCGAATCATCACCGCGCTGACCAAGAACCCGCGCTTTCTCTCCGCGGCGATCCCGCTGCAGATCTTTCCGCCGCTGTTCAACCGCTACACCGCCTCGCGCGGCGATCATTTCGGCATCCATGTCGACAACGCCGTGCGGGGCGACCAGCGCACGGGCCTGCGCATCCGCACCGACATCTCGATGACGCTGTTCCTGGCCGAGCCGGACACCTATGACGGTGGCGAGCTTGTGATCGAGGACACCTATGGCTCACACGAAGTCAAGTTGCCGGCGGGGCATGCGGTGCTGTACCCGTCGTCGAGCCTTCACATGGTCACGCCGGTGACCAGGGGCGCCCGGGTCGCCTCTTTTTTCTGGATGCAGAGCATGGTACGGGATGCCCATATCCGGAGCATGATCTTCGATCTGGACACGGCGATCCAGAGTCTGACGGACCGTCTCGGGAGGGATGATCCCGATGCTGTCAAGCTGACCGGCATCTATCACAATCTGATCCGGCAATGGGCCGAGGTATAGTGGGCCGAGATATGGACATGACATCGTTCCTCGTTCGGCTCATCGTCCTGTCGTATCTGGCGGCATCGACCGTGGCGCCCGCGGCCGCCCAGCAGATTGCGCAGTCAGCCCCGGCAATTTCGACCGACGTCTCCGTGCAGGCGCCGGGCGATGCCAAGGCGGCCCCGGCAAATCAGGCTGTTGCGACGGCATCGCAACCGGGGACGGAGAACGGCGCCCGCACCGGAAAGTCGATTACCACCGGGCTCGACGAGCTGTCGCCGCTGGGCATGTTTCTCAAGGCCGACATTATCGTCAAAGCCGTCATGATCGCGCTGGCGCTGGCCTCGGTGGCGAGCTGGACGATCCTGATCGCCAAGAGCATCGAATTCTCGGTCCTGCGCCGCAAGCTCGGCGGCGCGCTGCGCAAGCTGACGGCCGCGAAATCGCTGGCCGAAGCGCAGGTCGCGCTCGGGCAGGGCAGGAAACAATCCGGCAACGTCGCGGCCGTGCTGTTGCAGGCTGCGATTGCCGAAGCGCGGCTGTCGGCAGGGCTCGCCAGCGACGAGGGCATCAAGGAGCGCGCGGCATCGAGCTTCAGCGAAATCGTCCGCGCCGAGGCGCGCCGCGTCCGCGTCGGCATGGGCCTGCTGGCGACCGTCGGCGCGATCTCGCCCTTCGTCGGACTGTTCGGCACCGTCTGGGGCATCATGAACAGCTTCATCGGCATTTCGAAATCGCAGACCACCAACCTCGCGGTGGTCGCGCCGGGCATTGCGGAAGCGCTGCTGGCGACCGCGATCGGACTGGCTGCCGCGATCCCGGCGGTCATCATCTACAACCACTTCTCGCGCGTCACGAAGGGCTATCTCGAGCAGGTCAACCGCGCCTCTGGCGCGGCCGGCCGGCTGCTGTCGCGCGATCTCGACCGCAGCCACGGCAGCGTTCACGCGCGCGCGGCGGAGTAGCAGGCAATGGCCGTCTCGCTCTCCGAAGCCGATCTCGACGATGATTTCGACGAGACCCACGACATCAACGTGACGCCGTTCATCGACGTCATCCTGGTGCTTCTGATCATCTTCATGGTGGCGGCGCCGCTGTCGACCGTGGACCTGCCGATCGATCTGCCGTCCTCCAGCGCCACGCCGCAGAAGAAGCCGGACAAGCCGACCTACGTGTCGATCAAGCCGGACCTCACGCTCGCGATCGGCGAGACGCCGGTGAAGCGGGTCGATCTGCTGGCGGAGCTGAACAAGGCGATGGCTGACCACGCCGCCGACGATCGCACGGTGTTCCTGCGTGGCGATCGCGCCGCGCCCTATGGCGAGGTGATGGAGGTGCTGGAGCTGCTGCGCGGGGCGGGCTACAAGTTCAAGCTGGTGGCGCTGGAACGTGTGCCGGGCACCACCGGCGACGCCGCTCCGGCGGCACAACCCTGATCGATATCACCGAATTCGATGTACCCGGGATGAGCGACCTCGACCAATCACCAACCACGTCGCGCGCGGCCTGGCTGATCGCAGCCCTGGTCGCCGTCGTTCTGCACGTCTGCGGCGTGGCGTTCGCCCTGACCAGGGCAAGCGTGGAGGAGGACGGCGGCGGACTCGGCGTCGCGGCCGATGTCATCGACGTCGAAATCGCAGCGCCAAAGGTCGAGCCGTCCGATCTGCAGACGGGTGTTGATTCCGTTGCCGACGTGGCCTCGGTCGCCACCCCCGAGCAGAAGGCCGAGACCGAGCAGGCCGATCTGCAGAAGGGCCTGCCGACCACCACCGAGGAAGCCGACGAGCGGGTGTCACCGACTGCGGTGAAGGAGCCTACCGAGGAGGAGAAGGTCGCCGTCGTCGAGACCAACGCGTCGGAGGCTCACACCGCGGCCGAGGACTCGACGCGCAAGACGCTCGACGTTAAGGTGCCCGAAGCCGACCGCGTCAAGGCGCCCGATCCGAACGGCATCGGCAAGGACCGCGATCCGCTGACCACCGATTGGCAGCGCAAGCTCAGCCTCATCGTCAAGAAGAACCAGAAATATCCGGCCGGCAAGACCAAGGGCGGCAGCGTTCGGGTGACGTTCACGCTCAATCGGCGCGGCAACGTGCTCGCGGTGGACGTGACCCAATCATCCGGGGATCCGGATTACGACCGCGAGGCCGTCGCCATGGTGCGCCGGTCCGATCCGTTCCCCAAGCCGCCGGCTAGGGCCGCAGACGACGAGATTCCCTTGTCGATCGTCGTGAATTTCCCGCCCGGCAAGAAGGCCTGAGGCTTTCGCGCCGTTGCCGGCCGCGCGCCTTACGGCCAAAGCAGCCTGACCCCGACATAGACCACGCACAGGCCGGCGAAGATCAGCACGGCCGGGAGCCTGCGCTGGGAGATCTGGCCGCTCTGCGCCGCCTTGGGCTTCGGCGGTAGCTTGCGGAAGGCGGTGACGTTGTCGGTCACCGGCTCGGCCTTGACCGGCTTGACCTCCGGCGGCGCGCCGCCGCCGCCCATCTCGGCATAATAGGCCTTGTACATCTCGCGGATGGTGGCCTCGGTCGCCTCGTGCTCCGTCACGTCGTTGAGACGGGTCTTGTAGCTCGCCAGGAACTCCTGCGCCGCCGGCGGCAGGCCGGATGCGCCGTTCAGCTTGGCGATCATCTTCCAGGTCGCGAAATCGGCGCGGGCGCGCGTATCGGCGCGGCGCGCGATCATCATGTCAGCGGCTTTGACCAAGAGTGCCTCGGAGCTCGTTTACCGTCCCTGATGCGAGAGACTTATGCGTTACCCGTCAATAGCAGAAGCAGTTGCTGGAGAGAATCGGTCGTGGCGCGGAGCAGCCTTGACACAAAATCAAGATTAAGACCGAACTGGGAACCTGCCAGGGGCAACAAGATCAAAATTCCGATCAGAATCAGCATGCCATACGGCTCGAGCCGGGCAAATGGCCGCGCCAGGACCCCCGGCAGCAGCCCGACCAAAATCCGGCTTCCGTCGAGCGGCGGTATCGGGAGCATGTTGAACACCGCCAGCAGGATGTTGAAGGAAAATGCATTGAGCAGATTGCGGGCAACCCACGGCGCGCCGTCGGCCGGCACCAGCGGCAGGATGTGGAAGGCGAGCGCCGCCGCGAGCGCCAGCGCGATGTTGGTTGCCGGTCCCGCCAGGGCCACCATGATCATGCCGGTCCGCAGCGGCTGCAGGCCGCGGAAATTCACCGGGACGGGCTTGGCATAGCCGAACAGGAACGGCGATCCGGACAGCAGCAGCATGCCCGGCAGCAGGATCGTGCCGAACGGGTCGATGTGCCGGATCGGGTTGAAGCTGACGCGACCGAGCTTCAACGCCGTGTCGTCGCCGAAGCGCAGGGCAACGTAGGCGTGCGCCGCCTCGTGGAAGGTGATGGCGATGATGATCGGCAGGATCCAGACGGAGATGCCGTAAAGCGAGATATTCAAGGATCGAGGTTCCGGACGCGGTTGACCCTCTTACATGGGGACGGCGGTTCCCGGATGCTACGTGGGATTCTCCGGAAATTGCGGCAGTCCGTCGTTGATCTGCACCCAGGCGATCTTGGTCGAGACCCAGATGTGCTCGGTCGGTGCGAACGCTCCAGGATCGTCGAAGCAGGCCAGCGCGACGCCGACCACCGGGCGGGTGTGGCGCCAGGAGAACATCCTCGTGCCGCAGCGCGGACAGAACATCCGGTCGAGCGCATCGGAGGAGGGATATCGCGCGGTGTCCCCGGTGATCGTCAGCGCGTCATGCGCAAACAGCGCCCGGGCAAAGAACGGTGCGCCGGTCGACAGCTGGCAGTTGCGGCAGTGGCAGATGCGCACATTGATCGGCTCGCCCGTGCACTGGAATCGCACTGCGCCGCAAAAGCATCCGCCGTGATGGGTCGTCATGCGCGCCTCCATGATTCCGAATCTCGGCCTGCTGCAGGATGTGTAGGGTGGGCAAAGGCGCGAGGCCGTGCAGCCCGTGTGACGCAAATCTCTCGCGCGCCGTGCCCACCATCTTCACACGAAAGGCTGACGGTGGGCACGTCGCCGTCTGCGACGGCGCCTTTGCCCACCCCACGAAGCCCAATCGTCAACTAATAAGTCGCGCGGCCGCCGGAGATGTCGAACACCGCGCCGGTCGAGAACGAGCACTCCTCGGACGCGAGCCACGCCACCAGCGCGGCGAGTTCCTCGACCAGCACGAAGCGGCCCTTCGGGATCTTCGACAGCATGAAGTTGATGTGCGTCTCGGTCATCTGGTCGAAGATCGCGGTCTTCGCCGCGGCCGGGGTCACCGCATTGACGGTGATGTTGTGTTGCGCCAGCTCCTTGCCGAGCGACTTGGTCAGCGCGATCAGCCCGGCCTTGGACGCCGAGTAGTGCGCGGCGTTCGGATTGCCTTCCTTGCCGGCGATCGAGGCGATGTTGACGATGCGGCCATAGCCCTGCTTCAGCATGGCCGGCACGATCGCCTTGGCGCAGATGAAGGGACCGTCGAGATTGATGCGCAGCACCTTGCGCCACTCGTCGAGGTCGGTCTCCCACACGGTCTTGTTGATGCCGGCGATGCCGGCATTGTTGACCAGGATGTCGATGGTTCCGAACGCCGCCAGCGTGGCATCGCGCGCGCCCTCGACGGCTTTGGTGTCGGTCACGTCGACCTGCAGCGCCAGCACCTCCGGGCCGATCTCTGTTGCCGTTTTCTCGGCCAGCGCGATGTCGTGATCCCAGATCGCAACCTTCGCGCCCGAGGCCTTGAAGCGCTCGGTGATCGCGCGGCCGAACCCTTGCGCGCCGCCGGTGACCACGGCGCAGCGGTTGGCAAGATCGATGTGGTTCATGGTCGTTTCCCCCGTTGCAATCCTTGCCGTCATTCCGGGCGGAGCGGAGCGACCAGCCCGGAATCCATACTCACGATCGTGGTTATGGATTCCGGGCTCGCGCTGACGCGCGCCCCGGAATGACAGAGAGTTTTACATCGTCCAGCCGCCGTCGATCGTGTGTGCGACGCCGGTAGTGAACGCACTCTCGTCGCTGGCCAGATACACCGCGAGATGTGCGATCTCCTCGGCGGTGCCGAGCCGGCCCATCGGCTGGCGCGAGATGAACATCTCGAGCCCGTTCGGGCCGGCGGCAGCCGCGCGTCCGAGCAGCGACGGCGTCTCGATGGTGCCGGGGCAGATGCAGTTGCAGCGGATCTTCCGGCCGACGAAATCGGCAGCGACCGAGCGGGTCAGCGCCCCGACGGCGGCCTTCGTGGCGGCATAGACGTAGCGGTTCGGTGCCGCTTTCACGACGCCGGCGGCGGAGGCGATGTTGACGATCGCGCCGCCGCCCTGATCCAGCATTTTCGGCAGGAAGGCGCGGATCGTGCGGTGCATCGACTTGACGTTGAGGTCAAACGAGAAGTCCCAGTCGTCGTCGGAGCAATCGAGGATGGTGCCGTTGTGCACGAAGCCGGCGGCGTTGAGCAGGATCTCGACCTTGCCGACCCGCTCGGCCATGGCATTGACCGCCGCGGTGTTGCGCACGTCGAGCGTCGCGACCTCGGCGATGCCCTCGCTCTTCAAGCCGGCGAGGCCCTTCTCGTCGATGTCGGTGGCGAACACGGTGGCGCCTTGCCGTGCGAAGGCGATGGCGCAGGCCCGGCCGATGCCGGCGGCGGCGGCGGTGACGAAGGCGCGTTTGCCCTTGAGGCGGTCGGACATGGGGTCTCCCTGGAAATCCAATCTGATTTTCTTGTGTCACGCGAGCGCAGCGACGTGTTTGCGTTAGCTCGCAGTGCGAACGCGGAGCGACCCCGGGCCGGACGAGGACCCTGGATTGCTTCGTCGCCTCGCTCCTCGCAATGACGGTGGCTGGCTTTGCGCGGCCTGTCTAGTGATTATGCCGTGCCACGCCGACGGTGCCAGCAATGTTCTGGTACCGCGTCGCCAGCTCCATGCAGGCGCCGGTGGCCTGCTGGCCGACGGTGTTGCGATAGAGCTCCTGCCACGGCGTCTGGTTGGCCGGATGCGGGAAGCCGCCCTTGGCCTTCAGCTCCGCACGGCGCTTCGCAACCTCCTCATCGGAGATCAGGATGTTGGCCGAACCCTTGTTGAGGTCGATGCGCACCTTGTCGCCGGTCTTGAGAATCGCAAGGCCACCGTCGGCGGCGGCTTCCGGCGAGGCGTTGAGGATCGAGGGCGAACCCGAGGTGCCGGACTGGCGGCCGTCGCCAATGCAGGGCAGGGACAGGATGCCGCGCTTGATCAGCGCCGCCGGCGGCTGCATGTTCACGACCTCGGCACCGCCGGGGTAGCCGATCGGACCGGCGCCGCGGATGAACAGCACGCAGTGCTCGTCGATCGCCAGGGACTCGTCGTCGATCCGGTCGTGATAGTCCTCCGGCCCCTCGAACACGATGGCGCGGCCTTCGAACGCGTTCGGGTCCTTCGGGTTGACGAGATAGCGGTCGCGGAACTCCTTGGAGATCACGCTGGTCTTCATGATCGCGGAATCGAACAGATTGCCGCGCAGCACCAGGAAGCCGGCGTCCTT
Organism: Bradyrhizobium sp. HKCCYLS20291; assembly: GCF_051167715.1. Classification (NCBI taxonomy): domain Bacteria; kingdom Pseudomonadati; phylum Pseudomonadota; class Alphaproteobacteria; order Hyphomicrobiales; family Nitrobacteraceae; genus Bradyrhizobium; species Bradyrhizobium sp. HKCCYLS20291. Next base: position 61,618 of record NZ_JBNPTO010000007.1, read on the forward strand.
CACCAGCGGCTTGTCGTACGACCAGATCACGTCATTGTCGGGCTTCGGCGCGGCGCGGCAATTGTCGCCCATGCTGCGGCCGTTGACGGTGATGACGTCCTCGTGGATGCGCTTGTGCCGCATCAACTCGCCGATCACGGCCGGCACGCCGCCGGCGCGATGGAATTCCTCGCCGAGATAGAAGCCGGCCGGCTGCATGTTGACGAGCAGCGGCACGTCGTGGCCGACCTTCTGCCAGTCGTCGATGTCGAGCTCGACGCCGACATGGCGGGCCAGCGCGTTGATGTGGATCGGCGCATTGGTCGAACCGCCGATCGCCGAGTTGGCGACGATGCAGTTCTCGAACGCCTTGCGGGTGAGAATGTCCGACGGCTTGAGGTCCTCCCACACCATGTTGACGATGCGCTCGCCCGTCTCGTAGGCGATCTGGCCGCGCTCGCGATAGGGAGCGGGAATGGCGGCGCAGCCGGGCAGGGACATGCCGAGCGCTTCGGCCAGCGCATTCATCGTCGAGGCCGTGCCCATGGTGTTGCAATGCCCGACCGACGGCGCCGACGACGCCACGATCTGCATGAATTCCTCATAGCCGATCTCGCCGGCGGCGAGCCGCTCACGCGACCTCCACACCACGGTGCCGGAGCCGGTGCGCTGGCCCTCGTGCCAGCCGTTCAGCATCGGTCCGCCTGACAGCACGATCGCCGGAATGTTCACGGTGGCGGCTGCCATCAGGCAGGCCGGCGTCGTCTTGTCGCAGCCGGTGGTCAGCACGACGCCGTCGAGCGGATAACCGAACAGGATTTCCACAAGGCCGAGATAAGCGAGGTTGCGGTCCAATGCCGCAGTCGGACGCTTGCCGGTCTCCTGGATCGGATGGGTCGGAAACTCCATCGCGATGCCGCCGGCGGCGCGGATGCCTTCGCGCACACGGTGTGCCAGCTCGAGGTGATGCCGGTTGCAGGGCGACAGATCATTGCCGGTTTGTGCGATGCCGATGATCGGCTTGCCGGATTGCAGCTCGGCGCGGGTCAGGCCGTAATTGAGATAGCGCTCGAGATACAGCGCAGTCATGCCCGGATTGTGCGGATCGTTGAACCACGCCTGGGAGCGCAGCTTGCGGCTCTTGTCAGCGCCGTTGCCGGCATGTCCATTTGATTTTGTCATTCGTTCCTCCCGCAGTGCAGCGTGACGACTGTCCGGGCTCCCTGGCTAAGGCGCAATGGCACGAGGTGAGGCTGCCATCATCAGATGCATCGGCCGGCCTCTCACGTCGCCTACGTCTTTCGATCAACATTGTCCCGTTGGCGTGTTTCTAGATCAACAATTTTGGTTGCGCTACCATTTTGTGCCCGAGGCGCGGCCCGACGTCGGCTGCAGCGCCGCAGATGGCCTCTGCAGGGCCGAGCTCTGCCGCTCGATCACCTCGAAGCCGAGATCGACGACGCGCTCGGCGACGACACGCCCTTCGATCTCGTCCATGATCATCAGAGCCGCGCGCAGCCCCATCTCGTAACGATTGGTGCGAACGCTGGTCAGCGTGGGCACGGCGGCGGCCATGAATTCCATGTCGTTGAAGCCGACGAGCGCGAGTTGTTCCGGCACGGCGATATGCCGGCGCTGGCACTCGAACAGCACGCCGAGCGCGAGGTCGTCATTGGCGCAAAACACCGCATCGAGGTCCGGGGCCTTCAGCAGCAGATCGGAAAACAGGCTGCCGCCCAGGGTCGTCGAGGTTGGAACGGCGGTCGTGACGATGAAGCGCGGCTCGAACAGGCCGGCCTCCTTCATCGCGTTCTGATAGCCCTGAAGCCTGCGCTGCACCCTGGGGTCCATGCGCGCGCCAAGGAAACCGATACGCCGGCAGCCCTGGGCGAGAAGATGCGATATTGCCGCATGGCAAGCGTCGACATGCGAGAAGCCGATCATCATGTCGACCGGCTCCGGGCCGAGCTCCATGATCTGCACGACCGGGCAGTCGGCGGCCTGAACCATGGCCCGGCCCTCGGCGGTCTGATCGACGCCGGTGACGATCAGGCCGGCCGGCTTCTGCATCAGGAACAGCCGTAGCAGGCGCTCCTCCTGCAGCAGGCTGTAGCGGGTGTTGGCGAGCTGGATGCTGTAGCGGCTGCCTTCGAACGCATCGTAGATGCCGCGCAGCACGTCGGAGAACACGTTGTTGGTCAGCGAAGGTATCAGCACGCCAATCACCTCGGTGCGCTGCGATGCGAGCGCACGGGCAGCCAGGTTCGGGACGTAGCCGAGGTCCTTCGCGGCGCTCTCGATCCGCAGCCGGCGGCCGGCCGAGACGGTGTCGGGATTACGGAAGAAGCGTGACACCGTGATCGGGCTGACGCCCGCCAACGCCGCAACTTCGGTCAGGCGCACTTTGCCTGGCTTGATGCGTTTCCGTCCCATGGTTCGCTCATAGCATAGGCAGTCTGGTACACAAGCGATATTGACAGCGCTGTCACGCGGTTGCTAAGCGAAGCATTGCTAAAGCGGCGCAAACTACGGACAATGTCGCGAAGCCTGGTTGCAGCTTCGCAGGCACCGAGACGGTTCGAGACGACGCTCAAGAAGCAAGAACAACGAAGCAAGACCAACAAGACGGCCAGACTAAGCAACGACAAACGGCCAGATCAACGGCCGAGAACAACGGTCAGAATGCCGCCGACATGCAGCCGATGCTGTCGGTCATTGAGGAGGAAATTGATGTCGTCGGTGCAAATTCGCGACGTGCGCAAATCGTTCGGCGGATTCGAGGTCCTGCATGGCGTGACCATTCCGATCGAGGATGGCGAGTTCGTCGTGCTGGTCGGGCCGTCGGGCTGCGGCAAGTCGACGCTGCTGCGCATGCTGGCGGGGCTCGAGAACATCACCTCCGGAACCATCTCGATCGGCGAGCGTGTCGTCAACAACGTGCAGCCGAAGGAACGCGACATCGCGATGGTGTTCCAGAACTACGCGCTGTATCCGCACATGACAGTCGCCGACAACATGGGCTTCTCGCTCAAGCTGCGCGGCGCACGGCCCGAGGACATCAAGAAGGGCGTCGCGCGCGCCGCCGAGATCCTGGCGCTGACGCCGCTGCTCGAACGCTATCCGCGCCAGCTCTCCGGCGGCCAGCGCCAGCGTGTCGCGATGGGCCGCGCCATCGTGCGCGATCCGCAGGTGTTCCTGTTCGACGAGCCGCTGTCCAACCTCGACGCCAAGCTGCGCGTGGCGATGCGCACCGAGATCAAGGAACTGCATCAGCGGCTCAAGACGACCACCGTCTACGTCACCCACGACCAGATCGAGGCCATGACCATGGCCGACAAGATCGTCGTGATGCACGACGGCATCGTCGAGCAGATGGGCTCGCCGCTCGATCTCTACGACAAGCCGGACAATCAGTTTGTGGCCGGCTTCATCGGTTCGCCGGCGATGAACTTCCTCAACGGGCACCTGAAGTCCAACGGCTCGGTGTATGTCGAGACCGACAACGGCGCCAAGCTGCCGCTGCTGACGGCGCCGGCGGCGTCCGACGGCCGGCCGGTGGTCTACGGTGTCAGGCCGGAGCATCTCGAGCTCGCCAGCGACGGCATCGAGGCCGAAGTCATCGTGGTCGAGCCGACCGGCTCTGAGACCCAGATCGTCGCCCGCATCGGCACCCAGGACATCATCGCGGTGTTCCGCGATCGCCACGAGGTCAACCCCGGCGAGAAGATCCATTTGCGTCCGCGCGCGTCGGCGGCGCATCTGTTCGACAAGGATACGGGCCGGAGGCTCTGAGCCGGCCGACCGACGCAAGACGACAGAGAACGACGAGCCGACAACAAACAAAACAATCAATATCAACGGGAGAAAACTTCAGATGACGAATTTCCTCACGGACCGGCGGTCTATGCTCAAGGGCGGCGCGACCCTGCTGGCGGCTGCTGCGACGATGTCGGCCGACGAGCTGCTCGGCTATGCCAAGGCGTGGGCGCAGACCTCGCCTTTCAAGCCGGAGCCCGGCGCCAAGGTCAACATGATGCGCTGGAAGCGCTTCGTCGAGGCCGAGGACGTGGCCTTCATGAAGATCGTCGACGCCTTCCAGAAGGCCAACAACGTCACCATCAACATCTCCAACGAATCCTATGACGACGTTCAGCCCAAGGCCTCGGTTGCGGCCAACACCGGGCAGGGGCTCGACATGGTGTGGGGCCTCTACACGCTGCCCTTCCTGTTTTCGAACAAGTGCGTCGACATGACCGACGTGGCCGACTACCTCGGCAAGAAGTGCGGCGGCTGGACCGATTCCGGCAAGGCCTACGGCATGCTTGACGGCAAGTGGATCGGCATTCCCGTGGCGGCCACCGGCGGCCTCATCAACTACCGCATCTCGGCCGCCGAGAAGGCCGGCTTCAAGTCGTTCCCGAACGATCTCGCCGGCATGTCCGAGTTCTTCAAGGCGATGAACAAGAACGGCACGCCGGGCGGCATGGCGCTCGGTCACGCCTCGGGCGACGCCAACGGCTGGACGCACTGGGCGCTGTGGGCGCACGGCGGCAACCTGATCGACAAGGACAACAAGGTCGTCATCAACTCGCCGGAGACCGCCAAGGCGCTCGAATACGTCAAGGGCCTGTACGACAATTTCGTGCCGGGCACCGCGTCGTGGAACGACTCCTCGAACAACAAGGCGTTCCTGGCCGGCCAGCTCTACGCGACCGTCAACGGCATCTCGATCTACGTCACCGCCAAGAAGGAGGCGCCGCAGATCGCCGAGGACATGAACCACGCGCATCTGCCGCCCGGGCTGGACGGAAAGACCCGTGAAATGCATCTCGGCTTCCCGATCCTGGTGTTCAACTTCTCCAAGTTCCCGCAGACCTGCAAGGCGTTCACCGCCTTCATGCTGGAGCCGGAGCAGTTCAATCCGTGGATCGAGGCGGCGCAGGGCTACCTCTCGCACTTCCTCAAGGGGTACGACGCCAATCCGATCTGGACGGTGGATCCGAAGAACACGCCGTATCGCGAGGTCGCTGCGACCGCGACCACGCCGGCCGGCCTCGGCAAGCTCGGCGAGGCGGCCGCGGCCGCGATCGCCGACTTCGTCGTGGTCGACATGTTCGCGAACTACTGCACGGGACGCGAGGACGTGAAGACGGCGATGGCGACCGCCGAGCGGTCCGCCAAGCGCATCTTCCGCTGATGTGACCGCGTAGGGTGGGCAAAGGCGCGCCGGGATCGAAGAGAAATCCCGGATCTCTCCCGCGCCGTGCCCACCGACTTCGTCGCACCACCGAATGGTGGGCACGGCCCTCTGCGCAATGCATGCATTGCGCCGAGGTCCTTTGCCCACCCTACGGTCCGTCGCGAATGACGGATCTATCCCGAACGCCGGTGAGCAAGCTTGTTTTGCCCACCCCCGGTTCGAAGGGAGCTGCTTGAAGAATGAGTACCATCCAGACCTCGCTGCCTCCAGCGGCCGCCATGAGCGAGCCGTCGGCATGGGCGCGCATGAAGACCAACCGCAACTTCGTCGCGCTGTGGTTCATGCTGCCGGCGGCGGCGTTCCTGATCCTGTTCCTGGCCTATCCGCTGGGGCTCGGCGTTTGGATGAGCTTCACCGACGAGAAGATCGGCCGCAGCGGCGTCTTCGTCGGTGTCGAGAACTACGAATGGCTGTGGGACGATTCGATCTTCTGGCTGTCGGTGTTCAACACGCTGCTCTACACGATCGTGGCAAGCGCCATCAAATTCGCGATCGGACTGTATCTGGCGCTGCTGCTGAACCGGCACATGCCGTTCAAGGCGATGATCCGCGCCATCGTGCTGATCCCCTTCATCGTGCCGACGGTGCTGTCGGCGATCGCGTTCTGGTGGATCTATGATTCGCAGTTCTCGATCATCTCGTGGTCGCTGATCAAGCTCGGCCTGATCACCCAGAACATCAACTTCCTCGGCGACACCTCCTGGGCGCGCGCCTCCGTCATCATCGCCAACATCTGGCGCGGCGTGCCGTTCGTCGCGATCACCTTGCTGGCCGGCCTGCAGACCGTGTCGCCATCGCTGTACGAGGCCGCGACGCTGGACGGCGCCACCAGCTGGCAGCGCTTCCGCTACATCACCTATCCGTTGCTGACGCCGATCATCGCGGTCGTGATGACGTTCTCGGTGCTGTTCACCTTCACCGACTTCCAGCTGATCTGGGCGCTGACCCGCGGCGGCCCGGTCAACGCCACCCATCTGATGGCGACCTTGAGCTACCAGCGCGGCATCATCTCCGGCCGTCTCGGCGAAGGTGCCGCGATCGCGACCGCGATGATCCCGTTCCTGGCGGCGGCGATCGCGATCTCCTGGTTCGGCATGCAACGGCGCAAATGGCAGCAAGGATCCGACCAATGACCGAGACCGCTGCGCTGCAATCCAAGACTCAATCGAACGCCACCGCGACTGCGGCGGCGCTCGCCGCCGGCGACGATTCCGAGGGCATGAGCTACCTCGAGTCGCTGCCGCGCCGCCTGATCACGCTGTATCTGCCGCTGGGGATCATTCTCCTGGTGCTGCTGTTCCCGTTCTACTGGATGGGCCTGACGTCGATCAAACCCGACGAGCAGCTGATCGACATGGAGAAGTTCAACCCGTTCTGGGTGGTGCATCCGACCTTCAAGCACATCTCGAAACTGCTGTTCGAGACGCAGTATCCGCGCTGGCTGTGGAACACGATGTATGTCGCGGTCGGCGCCACCACGCTGTCGATCTTCGCCTCGGTGCTGGCGGCGTACGCGATCGTGCGGCTGCGCTTCAAGGGCGCCGACACCGTCGGCGTGCTGATCTTCTTCGCGTACCTCGTGCCGCCGTCGATCCTGTTCATTCCGTTGGCCTCGGTGATCCAGGCCTACGGCCTGTTCGACTCGCCGCTGTCGCTGATCCTGGTCTATCCGACCTTGCTGATCCCGTTCTCGACTTGGCTCCTGATGGGCTACTTCAAGACCATCCCGTTCGAGCTCGAGGAGTGCGCCCTGATCGACGGCGCCAGCCGCTGGCAGATCCTGGTCAAGATCGTGGTGCCCTTGGCGGTGCCCGGGCTGATCTCGGCCTTCATCTTCTCGTTCACGCTATGCTGGAACGAGTTCATCTACGCGCTGACCTTCCTGCAGTCGACGCCGAACAAGACCGTGCCGGTCGCGATCGTCAACGAGTTCGTCGACGGCGACATCTACAAATGGGGATCGCTGATGGCCGGCGCCCTGGTCGGCTCGCTGCCGCTGGTGATCCTTTACGCCTTCTTCGTCGAGCACTATGTGTCGGCCATGACCGGCGCGGTGAAGGAGTAGGGCGGGCTCGTCGAGCTCTCGTAGGGTGGGCAAAGCGAAGCGTGCCCACCGTCTTCCGGCATCGCAAGTGTTGCGGTGGGCACGGCGCTAAGCGCCTTTGCCCACCCTACTTTTTGAAGGAGCATTCCCTTGCATATTCTCGTTCTCGGCGCCGCCGGCATGGTCGGGCGCAAGCTGGTGGAGCGGCTGGTCCGCGACGGCCGTCTCGGCGAGGCCGCCATTACCCGGATGACCCTGCAGGACATCGTCGCGCCGGCGAAGCCCGACACCGGAATCGCGGTCGAGACCATCGCCGGCGACTTCGCCGTGCCTGGCTTTGCCGAGAAGCTGGTCGCTCCGCGCCCCGACGTGATCTTCCATCTCGCCGCGATCGTCTCCGGCGAGGCCGAGCTCGATTTCGACAAGGGCTACCGCATCAATCTCGACGGCACGCGGATGCTGTTCGACGCCGTCAGGCTGATCGGCGACGGCTACAAGCCGCGCCTCGTCTTCACCTCGTCGATCGCGGTGTTCGGCGCGCCGTTCCCCGAGGCCATCGGCGACGAGTTCGTCAACGCGCCGCTCTTGAGCTACGGCACCCAGAAGGCGATCGGCGAGCTGCTGCTGGCCGATTATTCCCGCCGCGGCTTCTTCGACGGCGTCGGCATCCGCCTGCCGACCATCTGCATCCGGCCCGGCGCGCCCAACAAGGCGGCGTCCGGCTTCTTCTCCAACATCCTGCGCGAGCCGCTGGCCGGCAAGGAGGCCGTGCTGCCGGTGTCCGAGGACGTTCAGCATTGGCACGCCACGCCGCGCTCGGCCGTCGGCTTCCTGCTGCATGCCGCGACCATGGACACCGCCAAGATCGGCCCGCGCCGGAACCTGACCATGCCCGGCCTGACCGCCACCGTCGGCGAGCAGATCGCCGCGCTTCGCCGTGTCGCCGGCGACAAAGTCGCCAACCGCATCAAGCGGGAGCCCGATCCCTTCATCATCGGCATCGTCGCCGGCTGGCCGCGGACGTTCGAGGCCAAGCGGGCCCGCGAACTCGGCTTTACGACCGAGGAAAAGACCTTCGATGACATCATCCGCATTCACATCGCGGATGAACTTGGTGGTAAGTTCGTGGCCTGAGAACGCCGCCTAGACCCTGGATTCAGATGGCGCACGTCGCCATCTGAGCGGGACAGACATTCGGGAGAGAGAGCATGACCGCCAGCATCGTCGGATGGGCGCACACGCCGTTCGGAAAGTTCGACGCCGAGACCGTCGAGAGCCTCGTCGTCAAGGTCGCCAATGAGGCGCTGGCGGACGCCGGCATCTCGGCCGGCGACGTCGACGAGATCGTGCTCGGCCATTTCAATGCGGGCTTCTCGCCCCAGGACTTCACCGCTTCGCTGGTGCTGCAGGCCGATCCGGCGCTGCGCTTCAAGCCGGCGACCCGGGTCGAGAACGCCTGCGCCACGGGCTCTGCCGCCGTCCACCAGGGCATCCGCGCCATCGCGGCCGGTGCCGCCAAGATCGTGCTCGTCGTCGGCGTCGAGCAGATGACGCGCACGCCTGGGCCGGAGATCGGCAAGAACCTGCTCAAGGCGTCCTACCTGCCGGAGGACGGCGACACCGTCGGCGGCTTTGCCGGCGTGTTCGGCAAGATCGCGCAGGGCTACTTCCAGAAGTACGGCGACCAGTCCGACGCGCTGGCGCTGATCGCCGCCAAGAACCACAAGAACGGCGTCGCCAACCCGTTCGCGCAGATGCGCAAGGATTTCGGCTTCGAGTTCTGCCGGTCCGAGAGCGACAAGAACCCCTACGTCGCCGGTCCCCTCAAGCGCACCGACTGCTCGCTGGTCTCGGATGGCGCCGCCGCGCTGGTGCTGACCGACAGCGAGACCGCCAAGAAGTTCGCCAAGGCGGTGAACGTGCGCGCAACAGCGCATGCGCAGGATTTCCTGCCGATGTCCAAGCGCGACATCCTCGCCTTCGAGGGCTGCACGGTGGCCTGGCAGCGCGCGCTGGAGAAGGCCGGCGTGACGCTGTCCGACCTCTCCTTCGTCGAGACCCATGACTGCTTCACCGTCGCCGAGCTGATCGAGTACGAGGCGATGGGCCTGACGCCCAGGGGGCAGGGCGCCCGCGCCATCAAGGAAGGCTGGACGCTCAAGGACGGCAAGCTCCCGGTCAACCCGTCCGGCGGCCTCAAGGCCAAGGGCCACCCGATCGGCGCCACCGGCGTCTCCATGCACGTCATGACCGCCATGCAACTCACCGGCACCGCGCCCGAGGGCATGCAGCTCCCCAACGCCAAGCTCGGCGGCATCTTCAACATGGGCGGCGCTGCGGTGGCGAACTATGTGTCGATCCTGGAGCCGATGAAGTAGGCCGAGGTCTATCCTCCGTCATTGCGAGCGAAGCGAAGCAATCCAGGGCCGCGGGTGCTGCTCTGGATTGTTTCGTTGCGTCACTTCTCACGATGCGCGGCTGCTCGGCGAATCCGGCTCATGCCTCCTCCTTGCCGACTCCGTCCGCCACCGCCTTCGCGGCTCGCACCATGGTCACGCCGTGCTCGGCGAGCAGGCGTGCCGCCGGGCTGCGCGTCTCCGGGAACAGCGCGAGCAGCGTGTTGGCGCCGGTGATGAGCGGATAGCCGACCTCCTGGGCGGCGAGCGCGGCGCGGTCGTTGACGCGCCGGAAAGCGTCCGTCGGCTGCGCGATGTCGCCATCCTCGGTCGCGAGGTGGGCCAGCTCGGTGTCCACAAAAGCCTCGGTCTTGGTCCGCAACTGCTTCAGGCTCGCGCGACAGCTCCGCATCACGGCTGCGGCGCTGTCGTCGTCGATCAGTGCGAGCAGCAGATGCTCGAGCGTAGCATGGCGATGCTGCCGGTCGCGCGCATGGGCGATTGCACGCTGGCGTGTCGCCTGCAGCGCTGACGACACCGGTCGCGTCGTCACATCGAGCAGCGCCTCGACGAGTTCCAGGCGCTTGACCGGATCGAGCACCGCCAGCAGCTCGTATTTGTGCGCGAGCGGCAGCAGCACCAGCGCGGCGATCATGTCCGCGACCCTGCCGGGGTGGCGTCCCTCGCCGAACGGCGGCCAGCCCTCGGGCATGCGGATGTTGCGGATCGCAGCGTAGCGCTCGAACCGTGTGACGGCGCGCAGGATCAGATCCGGCGCATCGGCTGCACGGTCCTCACTTATGTCGGACACCTCGGCTTCGAAGGCGCTGGTGTCGCTGCTGAATGCCCTGATCATAACGCGGCGTCCGATCCGGACCTGTACCTTCAGCGTGCCGTCCGGCAGCGGCGTCAGCTCGATCAGGTCGGCGCGCAGGCCGATCTCTTGCAGATCAGCAAGGCTGGGCTCGTCCACCGCGTGCTGCCTCTGCAGCACGATCACGACATCGCTCTGTCTCGCAAAAGCGTCGTTGAGCGCGTTGACCGTCTTCGCTCGACCCACGAACAGTGATTGGGTGCCGCCCGGAAAGGGGACGAAGTCGCGCAGCGGAAGGGCCGGACGCCGCTGTATGTCAGGGTGAATGACCGGCGGCGGCGTCAGCTTGGCGCCGTCACCGCTCTTGATCAGCGCCGACAGCGTGTTCCAGTCGGCCACGCCAAACATCCGGGAGACCAGCTCCAGGCTGTGGCTATGGCTGATTGTGATGGATTTGGTGGTCAGGGACTCGCGCAGTGTCTGCGCCATGACCTTGGCATCGCGAAAATCGCGCATCGCTCAATCCTCTGCAGGAGCGAACCAGGCATGTCAGGTGGTTGCGTTGCTGACCCGGTCGCTCGGGCAAAGGGGGAGGCCACAAAGGCTCGATACGTTCACCAATCCCTGGGAAGGGCGCAACCGGCAGGTCGTATCAACCTACCGGCAGGTTGACGCAAGCAGACGTGGCTGTCAATCCTCGGCGGCGAGAGGTGCAGGCGAAGACGTGGCGCGGCCTGCACCAAGGAAGATGTAAGTCCCATCATGATCATCGAAACCGACCGTCTCACCTTGCGCGAATGGCGCGACGAGGATCGCGCGCCGCTGACGGCGATGTCGGCCGATCCGGCCGTGATGCAGTATCTGCGCGCGCTGCCGACGCGGCAGGCATGCGATCTGTGGATCGACGCCCAGATCAAGCATTGGGCCGAGCACGGCTTCGGCTTCTGGGTGGTCGAGGACCGCGCCAGCGGCACATTCCTCGGCGCGGCCGGATTGTTCAGAATCTTCTTCGAAGCGCCGTTCACGCCGGCGGTCGAGATCGGCTGGCGGCTGGCACGCGCGGGCTGGGGGCAGGGCTTTGCCACCGAAGCGGCACGGGCGGCGCTCGCCTTCGGCTTCGACAAGTTGGGTCTCGATGAGATCATCGCCTATGCCGCGCCCGCCAACCATGCGTCGCAGAATGTGATGCGCAAGCTCGGCATGATCAGAGATGCGGCGTCCGATTTCGATCATCCGCGCATCGAGGCGGATAGTCCGCTGCGGCGGCAGGTCGTGTACCGGCTGCCGCGCAGCGCGTGGGCCGTAGGCGAACTGCCGTAGGGTGGGCAAAGCGGCCGCCGCAGGCGGCAGCGTGCCCACCGTCGGGCGGCGTGTTCTGTGGCAAGACGGTGGGCACGGCGCCACTGCGATCGAGCGCGCGGAGAGGGCACGGCAGCGCCTTTGCCCACCCTACAGACTACAGACGCGTCAGTTCCGCCACACCTTCTCCTCGCTGAAGCCGAGCTCGGCGAAATCCTTCGCCCGCAAGCTGGCATCATCCGCGGGAAAGAACTCATCGAGCTGCGGCGGCTTGACGGAAGTGGCCGACAGCATCGCATGGGCCTGGCCGCGGTGGTGGATGTCGTGCTGGAACAGATGCAGCAGCAGGCGGTCGCAGCGTTCGTTCTGCACCCTTGTCTCGCGGTTGATGCGCACGGTCTCGTCCAGCCGCGACGGCGTCAGCGTCTCGCAGAACGATATCAACCGGCGGTCCATCGCGCTCTGCGCCTTGACCAAATCGGCGAGCCGCGGGAACGGCACCTGATCCTGCCACGCCATCGGGCCAAGCCAGCCGCCTTCCAGCGCATCGATGTAGAACAGGTCGATGATGTAGATGTGGTTCATCGTCTTCTGCAGGCTCGGGAAGAAGCCGGTGCGTTCGGCCGCAAAATCCTCGGCGCTGAGCTGGCCGCAGGTCGCCAGCAGCCGGTGATTGGCCCAGGCATTGTTGTAGGCGAAGGCGCGGAAGGTCTGGACGAGATCGGCGGGCATCGTGTCGAGCGTCCCCATGCTGGCTGCCATCGATCATAGGGACCTCCGGGCGGCGTTGACCATGGCTTTCGCGCGGGCCTCTGCCGGGTCCCACAACATGTTCCCGTGGAACTGTGCCTCACTTGGTCGCGGTGCATCTCGCGGCTGCCTGTGCAAGAAGTTCAGATGCCGCACGATACACCCCTTATTGCGACAATCGTCGCCGGCCTCGGATTGGCCTTCGTCTTCGGAGCGCTCGCGCAGCGGTTCCGGTTCCCGCCGCTGGTCGGCTATCTCCTGGCCGGCGTCGCCGTCGGCCCGTTCACGCCAGGCTTCGTCGCCGATCAGGCGCTGGCGACAGAGCTCGCCGAGCTCGGCATCATCCTCTTGATGTTCGGCGTCGGCCTGCATTTCTCGCTGAAGGACCTGATGTCGGTGCGCGCCATCGCCGTCCCTGGCGCGGTCGTGCAGATCACCGCCGCGACGCTGATGGGCATGGCGCTGAGCTGGACGATGGGCTGGTCGATCGGCGGCGGCCTCGTCTTCGGCCTCGCGCTCTCCGTCGCCAGCACCGTGGTGCTGCTGCGCGCGCTGCAGGAGCGCCGGCTGATGGACACCGAGCGCGGCCGCATCGCGGTCGGCTGGCTGATCGTCGAGGACCTCGCGATGGTGCTGGCGCTGGTGCTGATCCCGGCCTTCGCCAGCCTGCAGAACGGCGACAACGGCGCCGTGGCCGCCGATCCGCTCGCCGCCCGGTTTGGGCTCGGATTGACCGGCGTGCTGCTGCTGACCTTCGCCAAGATCGGCGTGTTCATGGCGGTGATGCTGCTGGTCGGCCGCCGCCTGATCCCGTGGATCCTGCACTACGTCGCCCACACCGGCTCGCGCGAGCTGTTCCGCCTGGCGGTGCTCGCGATCGCGCTCGGCGTCGCGTTCGGCTCGACCAAACTGTTCGGCGTGTCGCTCGCGCTCGGCGCCTTCTTCGCCGGCATGATGCTCGGCGAGTCGCCGCTGAGCCAGCGCGCCGCGCAGGAATCGCTGCCGCTGCGCGACGCGTTTGCCGTGCTGTTCTTCGTCTCCGCCGGCATGCTGTTCGATCCGGCCAGCGTCATCCGCGAGCCGTGGCCGCTGCTGGCGACCTTGTTCATCATCCTGTTCGGCAAGTCGCTCGCCGCGTTCCTGATCGTGGTGGCGTTCCGCCATCCCGCCTCGACAGCGCTGACGATCTCGGCGAGCCTGGCGCAGATCGGCGAGTTCTCCTTCATCCTCGCCGAGATCGGCGGTGCCACCAACCTGCTGCCGAAGGCGGGGCGCGACCTGATCCTGGCCGGCGCGATCATCTCGATCATGCTCAACCCGCTGATGTTCGCAGCCCTCGACCGGCTGCTGCCGCGGCTGGAGCGGCGCCGCGCCGATGCCCCGGTAACGCCGGCGTCCGCGCCGGCCGAAATTCCGGTGACGCAGCTCACCGAGCATACCATCATCGTCGGCTACGGCCGCGTCGGCCGGCTCGTCGGCGAGGCCCTGCAGCAGCGCGGCCACGCCTTCCTTGCGGTCGAGACATCGGAGGACATTCTCAAGCAGCTGAAAAGCGCCGGCGTCGAGACCATCACGGGAAATGCCGCGCGCAGCAACGTGCTGCGTGCGACCAACCCAGCCCTGGCGCATGCGCTCGTCATCGCCATTCCCGAGGCGTTCGAAGCCGGCCAGATCGTCGAGCAGGCCCGTGCCGCCAATCCGGCCCTGCACATCGTGGCGCGCGCGCATTCCGACGCCGAGGTCGAGCATCTCAGATCTCTCGGCGCCGACATGGTCATCATGGGCGAGCGCGAGATCGCGCGCGGCATGATCGAGGAGTTGGATACGCGGCCGCCCGACGCAGCGCCGGAGCTCGCGCCGCAGCGGACCGAGAGCGTGCAGGCGTGAGCTGATCGTTCGGACGGTTGGATGTCTGGCACAGCGGGGGCCTCATGGTTCTCAGGGCGATGCGAGAGCATCGCCTGAACGCGCCGCTCCATGAACGGCTCGTTCGGATCAGCTTGCTGTGCTCGCGGCGCTCCTCACCATGAGGGTTGAGCGGCGGGGTGGCCACTGCACACTGACCATGAACGCGTTGGCAGCGTGCTCAGGGAAAGCAGCCTTATCGAGAAGCGGGAAACTAATCGACCTCGCCGCGGGCGGGACGGTCGTGACTGCGCCCTCGCCCCTTGTGGGAGAGGGCATGTATGGCAGCGCAACGATCTCGGTCGGGTGAGGGGTCTGTCTCAACGAGTTGCGCTCGCGGAGAGAACCCCTCACCCAACCGAGCCTGCGGATCGGCCGGCGATGCCCTCTCCCACAAGGGGCGAGGGCACTGCATCGCACAGCGGTGCGGAGGTAGCAGGCTGGTTTGAGCGCGATCATCAAAGGACAGAGATCGTCTGGCTCCGAAGCCGGAAATATACATCGACCATGAGCGCGTCCTCATGGAGAGGAGAGCGCCACTTGGCGCGCGTCTCGAAGGGCGAGGCCCCGACCTTCGCCTCACGGCTTCTCCCGGCGATGCGCAGGAGACGGCGTTCGGAGCCTGCGCCGATAGCCAGAATTCGCCTGCGCAATCAACCTGATTTGCCCTGTCCAGACCTGCCGCGAAAAATATTCTTGTTTCGTTTTTCCGAAAAACATGTTTCACTCCCGTCATCCTGCTTCGCCACGAGGGGCGCTTCGCGATCGTCACGAACGTTGGAGCAGGGATGCGGTGGCCGCGACGTGTCGCAGCGTGCTTTTGGCGCGCGGACGAACGGCATGGCGCGGACGTGAAGTCGCGTAGTCCCGGCATCCCGATGCTGATGCCAAGCCTGCGGGTGATGATGAGCCCAACGGCGACGGTGGCCAACAAGCCGGTGCACCGAGGAGAGCGCGAAATAAGCGTGAAAACCATCGCGCAGGGAAGGCCGGGTCGGTCCGGCTGAACCTGTGGTTCTCTCCCCGTGCTTTCTTTCGCACGGGGGCCACGGGTGCCAGTCGGCACCCGGCCTTCCCTGCGCCCTCTGTTCGAAGAGGGCGGAAACGATCAGCACAGCTCGGACAGATCCTGTCGCGAGGCCCCTGATGCTCGCCCTTTCGCCATTCGCAGCGATGCCCTCACTCCGGCATCATCTCGCCGGAGCCGCCGAACTCGGCCGGAAAGTCCTTCAGCTTCGGCAGGCCGTCCTTGATCGGCAGCACGCTCTCCGCATAGTTGACGTGCACGCCCGGTGCGAACTTCAGCGTCGGGATGGTCGCGGCATAGACGTCGATCATGCCGAGCGGCGGATGGTCGGTCATCAGGTGCCCGCCGCACTTCGTGCAGTATTTGCGGTGGCTCATGTCGGTCTTGTGATAGGTGCCGATCGCGTCCGCGCCCTTGGTCACGCGCACGTTCGCCGGCTTCCACAGGGTGAAAGCGTTGACCGGACCGGCCGACCAGGAGCGGCACGACGAACAATGGCAATAGCCCATCGCCTCCGGCTCGCCGTCGGCCTCGAGCTCGACCGCACCACAGAAGCACTTGCCCTGATACAGCGTCATGAAAGCGTTCTCCCTAACTGTGTTTTTGGATGTTGGACCGGCATGCTGACACACCTGAACGTTGAATTGGAATCCTAGAATGCTGGTTGCCGCAGGGAACATCTGGTGCAACGCAGCGCTGGTCGTCCGTGATCCGCGCCACGGAATGTTGCGTCGGCGGCAAGTGGACGCATGGCCCCATACGCGCGCGCCCGCTTGCCCCGGAACTCCTGGTACCGTTAGCTCGGGCACAACCACGAACAAGGGAGCGAACGCCGCGATGGGACCGCTTGCGGGCATCAAGGTCATCGACATGACCACCGTGCTGATGGGGCCCTATGCCGCCCAGACGCTCGGCGATTACGGCGCCGATGTCATCAAGGTGGAATCGCCTGACGGCGACGTCACCCGCAAGATCGGCCCCTGGCGCCATCCCGGGATGGGGCCGGTGACCCTCAACACCAACCGCGGCAAGCGCGTGATCTGCCTCGACCTGAAGAAGCCGGCGGGGCGCGAGGCCGTGCTGCGCATGGTCGGGGATGCCGACGTCCTGCTCTACAACATCCGTCCGCAGGCGATGGCCCGGCTGAACCTCGGCTATGAGGTGATATCAGCGCTCAATCCGCGGCTGGTCTATGCCGGCGTGTTCGGCTTCGGCCAGGATGGCCCCTATGCGGCGAAGCCCGCCTATGACGATCTGATCCAGGGCGGCGCGGCGCTGTCGCATCTGATGGCGGTGGCCGGCGACGGCACGCCGCGCTATGTGCCGAATGCGCTGGTCGACCGCATCGTCGGGCTGACCGCCGTCGGCGCGATCTGCGCCAGCCTGGTGCATCGCGACCGCACCGGCCGTGGCCAGCGCCTGGACGTGCCGATGTTCGAGACCATGGCGGCCTTCATCATGGGCGATCACATGGGCGGGCTGACCTACGAGCCGCCGCTCGACAAGGGCGGCTACGCCCGGCATCTGTCGCCGGACCGCAGGCCCTACAAGACCGCCGACGGCTACATCTGCGTCATCGTCTACAACGACAAGCAATGGGATGCCTTCTTCACGGCATCCGGCCGCACCGACCTGCGCGAAGACGACCGCTTCAACACGTTTGCGCGTCGCGCCGCCAACATCGATGTCGTCTACGCCGAGCTTGCGCGCATCTTCCTGACGAAGACGACGGCCGAATGGACCCGGCTGCTGGACGCCGGCGACATCCCGGTCATGCCGATGCACGACCTCGAAAGCCTGCTGCACGACCCGCACCTCGTCGCGACCGATTTCTTTCCCGTCGTCCAACATCCGACCGAAGGCCCGATCCGCACCACGCGCGTCTCGGCGACCTGGTCGGAGACCAGGGCCGAGCCGCAGCGGCTGGCGGGGCGGCCAAACGAGCACGGTGAGGAGATCCTGCGCGAGCTCGGTTTCTCGGCCGATGAGATCGCCGCGATGATCCGCCAGGGCGTAACGACGCCGTCGCCTGCGAAGGAGTGATCGATGGATTTCGCGCTCTCCGCCAATCAGCAATCGATCCGCGACGCGGTGGCCAAGATCTGCACTGATTTCGATGACGCCTACTGGCTGAAGAAGGACAAGGAGGGCGGCTTTCCCGCCGACTTCCACAAGGCGATGGCCGACGCCGGCTGGCTCGGCATCTGCATCCCGGAAGAGTATGGCGGCTCGGGCCTCGGCATTCTCGATGCCGCGATCATGATGCGCACGATTGCGGAATCCGGCGCCGGCATGAGCGGCGCCTCGGCGATCCACATGAACGTGTTCGGGCTCAATCCGGTGGTCGTGTTCGGCACCAAGGAGCAGTGCGCGCGCATGCTGCCCGGTATCGTCGACGGCAGTGAGAAAGCCTGCTTCGCGGTGACCGAGCCGAACACCGGCCTCAACACCACGCAGTTGAAGACCCGCGCGGTGCGCAAGGGTGACCGCTACGTCGTCAACGGCCAGAAGGTGTGGATCTCGACCGCGCAGGTCGCCGAGAAGATCCTGCTGCTGGCGCGCACGACGCCGCTGGAGGAGGTGAAGCGCCCGACCCATGGGCTCAGCCTGTTCTACACGGATTTCGATCGCAGCCGCATCAAGGTCCACGAGATCGAGAAGATGGGCCGCAAGCCCGTAGACTCCAACGAGCTGTTCTTCGAGGATTTCGAGATCCCGGTGGAGGATCGGCTCGGCGAGGAGGGGCGGGGTTTCGACTACATCCTGCACGGCATGAACCCGGAGCGCATCCTGATCGCCGCCGAAGCCGTCGGCCTCGGCCACCTCGCGCTTTCACGCGCATCGGCCTATGCGCGGACGCGCAACGTCTTCAACCGCCCGATAGGCCAGAACCAAGGGATCCAGCATCCCCTGGCCAAGAACTGGATGGAACTCGAGGCCGCCTGGCTGATGGTGCTGCAGGCCGGCTGGCAATACGACCAGGGCATGGCCTGCGGCCCCGCTGCGAACGCCGCGAAATATCTCGCCGCCGAAGCCGGCTTCCATGCCTGCGAGCAGGCGGTCATGACCCACGGCGGCTTCGGCTACGCGCGCGAGTATCACGTCGAAAGATACCTGCGCGAGTCCCTGATCCCGCGCATCGCCCCGATCAGCCCGCAACTGATCCTGTCCTTCATCGCCGAGAAGGTTCTCGGCCTGCCGAAATCGTATTGAAGATGATTTTGACCATGACATGCCAGCGCTCTCTCCCCACGTCATTCCGGGGCGCCCGAAGGACGAGCCCGGAATCCATAACCCCAGGCAGATGTCGTGAGGCGGGATGCCAACTACGTGGGTGCCCCACACGACATCCTGTGGCTATGGATTCCGGGCTCGCGCTGACGCGCGCCCCGGAATGACGGCGGAGATGGTGGCACGATGAGCTATATCACGGGGACCGGTCTCATCTCGTTCGGCCGCCACGACGGCCGCTCCTCGCTCGATCTGATGAGCACGGCGGCACAGCTTGCGCTCGACGACGCCGAGCTCACGCGTGATAACATCGACGGCATCCTCTGCGGCTATTCGACAGTGTCGCCCCACATCATGCTCGCGACCGTGTTCGCCGAGCATTTCGGCATCACGCCGTCCTATGCCCATGCGGTGCAGGTCGGCGGCGCCACCGGGCTTGCGATGGTGATGCTGGCGCATCACCTCGTCGAGGCCGGCGTCGTCAGGAACATGCTGGTCGTCGCCGGCGAGAATCGGCTGACCGGGCAGAGTCGCGATGCCTCGATCCAGGCGCTGGCGCAGGTCGGACATCCCGACTACGAGCTGCCGCTCGGACCGACGATCCCGGCCTATTACGGCCTCGTCGCCTCGCGCTACATGCACGAGCACGGCGTCACCGAGGAGGACCTCGCCGAGTTCGCCGTGCTGATGCGCCGGCATGCGCTCGACCATCCCGGCGCGCAGTTTCACGAGGCCATCAGTGTTGCCGACGTGATGGCGTCGAAGCCGGTGGCGCGGCCGCTGAAGCTGCTCGACTGCTGCCCGGTGTCCGACGGCGGCGCCGCGATCATCGTCAGCCGCGAGCCGACCGCAGCGACGGCGGTGCGGGTGCGCGGCTGCGCCCAGGCGCACACGCATCAGCACGTCACGGCCGCGCCGGCCTTGAGCGAGCTCGGAGCCGAGATCGCGATCAGGAAAGCCAAGGCGGCCGCGAGTGTCGAGGTCGCCGACGTCGACTACGCGGCGGTCTATGACAGCTTCACGATCACGCTGTGCATGCTGCTCGAAGACCTCGGGCTCGCCCGCCGCGGCGAGGCGGCTGCGCGGCTGAGAGACGGCCATTTCAGCCGCGACGGCGGCGTGCCGCTCAACACCCATGGCGGTCTCCTCAGCTATGGCCATTGCGGCGTCGGTGGCGCGATGGCGCATCTCAATGAGGCGCATCTGCAAATGACGGGGCGGGCAGGTTCGCGGCAGGTCCGCAATGCTTCGCTGACGCTCCTGCACGGCGACGGCGGCGTGCTGTCGTCGCATGTCAGCATGTTCTGGGAGCGGGTCCGATGAGCGAATCAGCCGACTGGACCAGGGGCACCGCGGCGATTCGCTACCAGCGCTGTGCCTGCTGCGCGCATGTGCAGTATTTCCGCCGCGATTTCTGTGCGGCCTGCGGCTCGCTTGCGCTCACCGACCACGCCGCAAGCGGCGAAGGCACCATCTACGCCACGTCACTGGTCTGCCGCGCCGCGACGCCGGAGACGCGCGCGCAGGTGCCGTACAACATCGTGCTGGTGGATATGCGGGAGGGATTCCGGATGATGGCCCATGGCGACCACGATCTCGCGATCGGCGACGTGGTCGCGGCATGCTTCAAGGACTTTGCCGGCGGTCTCGTGCCCCATTTCGGGAAGGCGAAATGAGGCTCGGTCGCGCGATCAGAACGCGAAAGCCCGCCGCGGGCGACCGAGGCGGGACGATACGCACAACACATTTCGTCCCGACCCGGATCGCCGCGCGATTGACGCAAATACTCTACGCTACGCTTACTAACTCAAACGCAACTCAACTCGGTCATTCGCATGAGCAATCACGCTCACAATCCCACCTACGGGCGATGAAGAAACTGCGACGCAGAACCTCCAGACAGCCCTTCATCGCCCGTAGAACAGGACGCCGGCAATGACGATCATCGACGTCACGGCCAGCATGTGTGCGAGTGCCTCCGATGTTGCCCTCTTAGTGGCTTCCTTCATGCCGTTTCCTCCCTGGACACTGGACACGACTCTCCGTGGCGCAAATACACACGCAACGGTCGGCTGGAATTTCACTCGGAACACCCCGCGTCGACGTCTGCTTCGCGAGTCCCCACTCGGCGTTCATCGACGGTTCAGAACATCGTCGGGTAATGCGGCGCGAATTGGGCTCCGTTATGGTTGTCCTGCGACCGAGTCCCGGTAACGTTTAGGCGAGCCCGTACAAATACGAGTGAGGACGTGAGGTTTTTTCTGATTTTTCCGCAAAAGAGGTTCGATGAGGGGATTAGTCCGCAGCGAGCAGGTTCAATCGCGCATTGGCGATCGTCAGGCGCTCGGCCAGGAGTTGGGCGAGATTGCGCATGATGCGTTCGCCCGCCTGCGGATGCCGGGCGCGGAACCGCTCGACATCGTCGAGCGCGACCTCGAAGGCCGTGGCCGAGAAGTCGGCAATGACATCGGCGGAGCGCACCGGCTCCAGCAGCGCCATTTCGCCGAAGCATTGCCCCGCCGTCAGCGTCGCCAGCCGGATGCCGTCGGGCAGCGTGACGTGCACCACGCCGGAGCGCAGGAAGAACAGCGAATGCGCAGCGTCGCCGGCGCCAATGATGCGCTCGCCCTGCTGATAGTGCCGGATGGTCGCGAGCGCCGCGAGCTCGTGGCGCTCGTCTGCGGAGAGGCCCGCGAGCAGCGGCTGCTCGGCGAGTTCGGTGGTCTCGAGGAAGTCGATCGCGCCGCCGTAGCGATAGACGATCTGGTCCTCGGCCCACTCGATCGCGGTGTCGAGCAGATAGAAGTCGCGAACGTTGCGGATGTCGCCGGTGCGCGCCGCGATCTCCTGCCATTCCGGCGACGTCCGGCGGATACCCGACAGCACCACCGTCACGTGGAAATCCGCCAGCTCGTGGAACAGCTCGGCAAGCAGGCGCAGGCCGGCGGGCGTCATCGCGGTGACGCGGTGCAGGTCGAAGATCACGACTTGCGGGCGGGCGCTGTTGGCGAGCTGCCGCGACACGTAGTCGACATTGGAGAAGGACAGCGTGCCGACCAGCTCGAGCACGCGGACGGCATCGGGATGTGCGGTGAGGATGTTGCGTTCCTGTGCGCGGCGGCTGCGGCGCGACGGGCTGGCGCCGATGTCGTAGTCGGCGATGATCGTGGTGCGGGCATCGTCGGAGCGGTTCAGCATGTGCAGGCCGTAATGCGCCGACAGCGCCTCGCACACCTTGATACCGCGCACGCTGTTGCCGTGGCCGTCGAGGCGGGGCGAGTAGCTGCCGAGGCCGAGTCGTGCCGGCAGGCTCGCCAGGATGCCGCCGCCGACGCCGCTCTTGGCGGGGATGCCGACGCGGTAGATCCATTCGCCGGCGAAGTCATACATGCCGGACGACGTCATCACCGACAGCGTGCGCGACACGGCGTAGGGCGTCACGACCTGCTCGCCGGTGACCGGATTGACGCCGCGATTCGCCAATGTGGCGGCCATGATCGCGCAGTCTCGCGCCGTGACCAGCACGGCGCATTGCCGGAAGTAGACCGCGAGCACGTCGTCGACCGGCTCCTTGATCACGCTGGAGGTGCGCAGCATGTAGGCGATGGCGCGGTTGCGGTCGCCGGTCGCGGCTTCTGATGCGAATACAGCATCGTCGACATCGAGCTTGCGGCCGGCGAAGCGGCCGAGCGCGTCGCGGATGGTCTCGAAGGCGTCGCCGTGCCGGGCCTGCCGGATCAGGCCGCTGCAGGTGATGGCGCCGGCGTTGACCATCGCGTTGAACGGATGGTTGTCGGAGTTCAGCCGGATCGAGTTGAAGGGATCGCCGGACGGCTCGACGCCGATCACGCGCTCGACCGCGTCGGAGCCGAGCAGGTCGAGTGCGAGCGCAAACACGAACGGCTTCGACATCGACTGGATCGTGAACGGCACCTGGCTGTCGCCGACCTCGTAGACATGGCCGTCGAGCGTCGCGAGGCTGATGCCGAAATGCGCCGGATCGGCCTTACTGAGTTCGGGAATGTAGTTCGCGACCGCGCCGTCATGATCGGGCCAGAAGTCGGCATGGCAGGCCGAGAGAAAGCGCTGCAGCGGCGGCATCGCCGCGGAGGCCCAATGCTGCGGATTGCGGACGGGCCGCGGGTGTTCGGTGGTCATGGCAAGCTCGGCGAGGACTTGGACGGCGTGCTGGTTATGTCGCAGCCGCGGTGGAGCGGCCAGCCCACAGTTGGGGCAGCGCTGGTCAAATGTTGCCGCTGCTCAACGCGTGAGCGGCCGCGAGCCGCGCCCCGGCAGCGGCGTTCGCGGTGGCTTGGCACCTTCGATGAGCTTCATGTCTGGCATGCCAGAGCGACTTGCGCTGAGAGGTCGCGTCTTGTGCCAACACGCTGAAGAACGGTGGGTTTTGGAAACGCTCTTGTGTTGTGGGGGCAAAAGCACTGGGTTAGCTTGTTCTGTAAGCGGAATTTAATTCTGCATCATGGAATTGAGTGGAACGCGCATGGGACGACGGTCTGAGCGATTGAGCAGGGTGGGCATGCTGCCGGGAGATCTCGCCGGTGAGGGCGAGGTCATTCAGGTGGTGTCGCGGGCGTTCGACGTGCTTCGCTGTTTCGAGGGGCACGATTCGCGGCTCGGCAATCTGGAAATCTCCAACCGCTGCGGCTTGCCGCGCTCGACCGTCTCGCGGCTGACGCACACGCTGACGCGGATGGGCCAGCTGGTCTATCTGCCGCGCGATCAGAAATACCGAATCGGTCCGAGCGCGGTCGCGATGAGTACGTCGATGACGCGGGGCTTGCAGCTGCGCAATCTCATCCGTCAGCGCCTGCAGGACGTCGCCGAGCAACTGCCGGGCACCGTCGGCTTCGTGATCCCCGATCAGTTTCATCTGGTCTATCTCGAATTCGGCCGCGCTGCGAATGCGCTCGGCCTGCACGAGACCACCGGCAGCCGCATCTCGATGGCCTCGACCGCCGCAGGTCACGCCTATGTCGCCGCGCTCGAGCCCGAGGTCGGCGATGCGCTGCTCGCCGAGATGGAGCGCGAGATGCCGGACGCAGCGAAGCTGCTGCGGCCGCGGCTCGAGCACAACAGGCAGTTCCTGAAAGAGCACGGCTACGTGGTGGCGTGCGGCCTCTGGAGCCCGCATATCAACGGTCTCGCGCTGCCGGTGTGGTCGCCGCAGTACCAGACCAATGTCGTGCTTACGATCGGCCTGCTGTCGGCAATGTACGACGAGCAGCGCCTGCACGACGAGGTGGCGCAGCCGATGCGCGAGCTCGGCCGCAATATCGCAGCGCTGCTGCAGGGCGCGGAAGCCGACGTCTTCAACAGCCGGATGGAGAGGAAGCCCCTTCAGGTGACCACGAAGACCAACCATAAGAACAAGACCATCACCGGGGCAGGGGGAACGAATGAGTTGGCAGCCGGAGCTCGAGGAGCTGGCGCGGCGCGAGGCCTTCGCGCGGGAGATGGGCGGGCCTGACAAGGTCAAGCGTCAGCACGACCAGGGCCGCCTCACGGTCCGCGAGCGCATCGACGGCGTCGTCGATCCCGGCAGCTTCCACGAGATCGGCGCCATCGCTGGTCTCGGCGAATATGACGAGCAGGGCGAGCTGAAGCATGTGACGCCCGCCAATTGCGTGTTCGGGCGCGGGCGCGTCGACGGCCGCACCGTCGTCGTCGTCGGTGACGATTTCAGCGTCCGCGGCGGTTCGGCCGATGCCTCGATCGCGGCCAAGCCGCTGATGGCCGAGGAGATGGCGCACGACTTCCGACTGCCCATCATCCGCATCATCGAAGGCTCCGGCGGCGGCGGCTCGGTCAAGACCATCGAGACCAAGGGCGCGGCCAATCTGCCCGGCGGCATCGGCGGCAATCGCTGGTACCGCTACACGACGGAGAACATGTCGCTGGTGCCGGTCGTCGGCCTCGGCCTCGGCTCGGTCGCTGGATTGGGCGCGGCGCGGCTGGCGGCGAGCCACTACTCGGTGATGACCAGGCAATCGGCGATGTTCGTCGCCGGACCGCCGGTGGTGAAGCGGCTGGGCCAGGACCTCGGCAAGATGGAGCTCGGCGGCGCCGACATCCAGACCAAGGCCGGCGGCGTCGACCATGCCGTCGACACCGAGGCGGAGGCGTTCGCCTGCGCGCGGCGATTCCTCTCGTACTTGCCGTCGTCGGTGTACGACCTGCCCCCGACCTTGCCCTGCACCGATGATCCGCAGCGCACCGACGAGCAGCTGATCAGCGCCGTGCCGCGGGATCGCCGGCGCGTCTACAAGATGCGGCCGATCATCGAGTCCGTGGTCGACAGCGGCTCGTTCTTCGAGGTGGCGCAGAACTACGGCCGCCCGCTCATCGTCGGCCTCGCGCGGCTCGAAGGCCGCGCTGTCATGGTGCTGGCGAGCGATCCCTATCACTTCGGCGGCTCGTGGACGGCGGATGCCTGCCAGAAGGTGATCCGCTGGGTCGACTTCGCCGAGACCTTCCATTTGCCGATCGTCTATCTGATGGACTGTCCGGGCTTCATGGTCGGTCTTGAGGCCGAGAAGGCAGCGACCATCCGTCATGGCGTGCGCGCGATGGCAGCCGTCAATCAGTCCACGGTGCCCTGGTGCACGGTGATCGTGCGCAACAATTTCGGCGTCGCCGGCGTCGTGCATCAGCCGGCCGACCGGTTCTCGATGCGCTACGCCTGGCCGTCGGCGCATTGGGGCTCGCTGCCGCTCGAGGGCGGCATCGAGGCGGCGTATCGTGCCGAGATCGATGCGGCGCCGGATCCGAAGGCCAAGCTGAAGGAGATCGAGGAGCGGCTCAACAAGCTGCGCTCGCCGTTCCGCACGGCCGAGAAGTTCTGGGTCGAGGAGATCATCGACCCCCGCAAGACGCGCGCGCTGTTGTGCGAGTTCGCGCGTCTCGCCGAGCCGCTGCGGACACCGGGGCCGCCGACCGCGATGACGACGCGGCCGTGAGCTCAAGCCGCGGCAGGCTTCGCCTGCCGCGAGATGGCGAGCGCGAGCAGCGCCGCGATGATGCAGAGCGCGCCGGCGATGAAGAACGCCGGCAGGTAGCTCTGCAGCAAGGTGCGCGACAGGCCGGCGCCGAATGCCGCGGTGCCGGCGCCGAGCTGATGTCCGGCAAAAACCCAGCCGAACACCAGGTTGGCACGCTCCGCCCCGAACCGCTGCGCCGTCAGCCGCACCGTCGGCGGCACGGTCGCGATCCAGTCGAGGCCATAGAACATCGCGAACAGCGACAGGCCGTAGAATGAGAAGTCGGTGAACGGGAGGAACAGCAGCGACAGCCCACGCAGGCCATAGTACCAGAACAGCAGCCAGCGATTGTCATAGCGATCCGACAGCCACCCCGACAGGATCGTGCCGACGAAGTCGAACATGCCCATCGCAGCGAGCAGGCTCGCGGCCTGGACCTGCGGGATGCCGAAGTCGAGGCACATCGGGATCAGATGCACCTGCACGAGCCCGTTGGTCGAGGCGCCGCAGATGAAGAAGGTCGCGAACAGCATCCAGAACACGGGTGCTTTGGCGGCATCGCGCAGGGTGCCGAGCGCGGCGGCGAGGATCGGCGTGGTGACGGGGGCGGGCGCCGCGATCGGATCGCTGCCCTTGTCGCCGAACGGGCGCAGGCCGAGATCGCTCGGCCGGTCGCGCATCAGCAGCAGAACGGCCGTCGCGGAGACGCCGAGCGCGATGCAGACCAGCGCCAGCGCCGTGCGCCAGCCGAGCCGCTCGGTCAGGCTCGCGAGCAGCGGCAGGAACACCAACTGCCCCGTCGCAACGCTGGCGGTGAGGATGCCGACGACGAGGCCGCGGCGCGCGACGAACCAGCGGGTGGCGATCGTGGCGCCCAGCACCAGCGCGGTCATGCCGGTGCCGATGCCGATCACGACGCCCCACAGCAGCACGAGATGCCAGACCTGTGTCATCGCCAGCGACGCCAGCAGCGCCGACACCACGATCAGCTGCGCGAGCAGCGTGATGTTGCGCAGGCCGTAGCGGTTGAGCAGGGCAGCTGCAAACGGCGCCATCAGCCCGAACAGCACGAAGCGGATCGACAGCGCCGAGGAGATCTCTGCGGTGCTCCAGCCGAACTCCTGCTGCAGCGGCACGATGAACACGCCGGGCACGCCGACCGTGCCGGCCGAGACCAGGGCCGTGAAGAAGGTCAGGCCGACCATCACCCAGCCATAATGGATGTTGCGCCTGCCGAGCGCTGCTGCGAGCCAGTTCGAGATCATGAGAGTCCTGGTCCAATCCGAGATTTCCCGCTCATTCTGCCAGAAGGAGCGCATGACATGAACGACAATGTTCCCTCGTTTCGGGACATTGCTGCGACTTGCTCCCGTTCGACAGCAATCGTCGTCGTCTCGACGAGAGGGGGGCGGTAGACAGGATCACGACGAGCCCACGACGGGCTTCCTGAGAATGATGATTATCATATAATCATGTCGAGAGAAAGAGAACCTCAAGGTTCGTCTGGAAAGGCTCGCTTGGAGACGTCGCGACCGTTGTGCCAGTCTCCCGCAGAAAATCGCAGGGAACTTGGAGAAAGTTGCTACCGCTTCCGGTCGATGAAATGCTGCATCAGCCGCTTGGGCTCGTCGGTCAGGAACGATCGTCCGAACGTGCCGATCGACACATCAATCGATTCCTTCAGCGGCAGCTCCTCCCATTGCCGCAGCAGCGCTTTCTGACTGCGCAAGGCCAGGGGACCGCAGGCCAGCAGCGCCGTCACGACCTTCTCGACGGCAGCGTCCAGCTCTCCTTCGGGCGCCACGGTATCGACCAGACCCCAGGCGAGCGCAGTCGGCGCGTCGATCGTCTCTGCCGTCATCAGCAGCCAGCGCGTACGGCCCCAGCCGATCAGCCGCGGCAAGAGGGCCGCATGGATCACCGAGGGGATGCCGACGCGGACCTCGGGCATCCCGAACTTGGCGTCGTGTGCGGCGACTCGCACGTCGCAGGCCGCCGCCACCTCGAGGCCGCCGCCGAGGCACCAGCCCGGCATCCGCGCGATCACCGGCGCCGGGAATGTTCGCACGGCCTCGCAGAGCCCCGCCAGCCGCGTAATGAACGCTTCCGCGGAGGCTTGATCGAGAGTCGCCATTTCCTTGATGTCGGCACCGCCGATCATGCTCTTCTCGCTTGCACCCGCCAATACCACCGCACGAATGCCCTCGTCCGGGGCGAGCGATTGCAGCGCGGCCTGCACGCCAAGCATTGCCGCCGATCCCAGGATGTTGAGCGCTCCGGCGTTGCAGATCGTCAGCCGAACGACGCCGCGCGTGTCGCGATCGATGCCGCAATAGGGGTTGAGCATGTCCATGGTCGCCTCGTGCGTGATGGCAATGAGTTCCAGTCGTTGCCGGAATGGTGTCACGGTCTTGATTTAGATCAACTCGAATTCATCAAATAGCTGCAGCGAGCAGGGTCTGAAACTGCTATTGTATGACCTCGGACATCCAATGGGACGGCAATGCGCTACTCTCCAGAACACAAGGCGGAAACCCACGCGCGAATCGTGCGCAAGGCGTCGGTGCGGTTGCGCGAGAAGGGCGCTCATGGCGTGGGCGTCGCCGACCTGATGAAGGAGGCCGGGCTGACGCATGGCGGCTTCTATGCGCATTTCGAATCGCGCGAGGCGCTGGTCGTCGAGTCGTTCGGCTATGCCATCGATCGGGCGGTCGAGCGTTGGCGCAAGCTGCTGGATGGGCTTCCGCCGCAGAAGCGTCTGGCGGCGATCGTCGACGGCTACCTCTCCCCCGAGCATCGCGACGACGTCGGCCATGGCTGTGCGATTCCGGCCCTCGGCGCCGAGATCGCCCGCGAGAGCGCCAAGACGCGCAAGGCCTTCGCGGCGAAGCTGGACGAACTGATCGACCTGTTCGCCGGCTACATCGTCGATGTGCCCGCCAAGACCGCGCGCCGGCGGTCGGCGGCGATGCTGGCGACCTTGACGGGAACGCTGGTCATGGCTCGCGTGACCGGCGGCGGCGAGTTGTCGGACGAGATCCTGAGCTCGGGTCGAGAGGTGGCTCTCGCGATCGCGACGGGCAGCGGGAGCGCCGCCAAGGCGCCCGCCCGGGCGCCTGCGAAAAAGCCGGTGAAGAAGACGGCGGCCGCGAAGCGCTGAGCCGTTGGGGGCAGGGGCGCCGCGTTTGACCGGAGCTGCTGTCATAGTCTTGCCGGGGCAGCGAAGGGGCGGCATTTTCGCAGCGCCGGTCAGCGCTTAGACCCTTCCCAAATGGCGTAAAGACTGCAAGATGCCGGCCAAATCGGCTTGCTTACCTTGCGGAGGATACCCATGCGTTCAATCGGCCATTTCATTGGTGGCAAAGAGGTCAAGGGCACGTCCGGCCGGACGGCCGATGTCTTCGAGCCGATGACCGGTGACGTTCAGGCCAAGGTCGCGCTGGCCTCCCGCGCCGAGCTGCGGGCCGCCGTCGAGAACGCCAAGGCCGCCCAGCCGGCCTGGGCCGCGACCAATCCGCAGCGCCGCGCGCGCGTGATGATGAAATTTCTGGAGCTCGCGCAGCGCGACTATGATCAGCTGGCTGAACTCTTGGCGCGCGAGCACGGCAAGACCGTCCCCGACGCGAAGGGCGACATCCAGCGCGGGCTCGAAGTGGTCGAGTTCGCCTGCGGCATTCCGCATCTGATGAAGGGCGAGTACACCGAAGGCGCCGGTCCCGGGATCGACATCTATTCGATGCGCCAGGCGCTCGGTGTCGTTGCCGGCATCACGCCGTTCAATTTCCCGGCGATGATTCCGATGTGGAAATTCGCGCCTGCCATCGCCTGCGGCAATGCCTTCATCCTCAAGCCATCAGAGCGCGATCCGGGCGTGCCGATGAAGCTGGCCGAGCTGATGATCGAGGCCGGGCTGCCGCCGGGGATCCTCAACGTCGTCAACGGCGACAAGGAGGCAGTCGACGCCATCCTCGAGGATCCCGATATCATGGCGGTGGGCTTCGTCGGCTCGTCGCCGATCGCGCAGTACATCTATGAGCGCGCCGCGGCGCACGGCAAGCGCTGCCAGTGTTTCGGCGGCGCCAAGAACCACGCCATCATCATGCCCGACGCCGATCTCGACCAGGCGGTCGATGCCCTGATCGGCGCCGGCTACGGCTCGGCCGGCGAGCGCTGCATGGCGGTCTCGGTCGCCGTGCCCGTCGGCAAGACCACGGCCGACCGGCTGATGGACAAGCTGATCCCGCGCGTCGAATCGCTGAAGATCGGCACCTCGGTCGACCCGTCGGCGGACTTCGGCCCGCTGGTGACCCGCGAGGCGGTCGAGCGCGTCAAGAACTATGTCGACATCGGCGTCAAGGAAGGCGCAACGCTCGCTGTCGACGGCCGCGGCTTCAAGATGCAGGGCTACGAGAACGGCTTCTACATGGGGGGCTGCCTGTTCGACAACGTCACCAAGGACATGCGGATCTACAAGGAAGAGATCTTCGGCCCGGTGCTCTCGGTCGTTCGTGCCAAGGACTACGCCGAGGCGCTGGCGCTGCCGTCGGAGCACGACTACGGCAACGGTGTCGCGATTTTCACCCGTGACGGCGATGCCGCGCGTGACTTCGCAGCCCGAGTGAATGTCGGCATGGTCGGCGTCAACGTGCCGATCCCGGTGCCGATCGCCTACTACAACTTCGGCGGCTGGAAGAAGTCCGGCTTCGGCGATCTCAACCAGCACGGTCCGGATTCGATCCGCTTCTATACCAAGACCAAGACCGTCACCTCGCGCTGGCCGTCGGGTGTCAAGGAAGGCGCGGAGTTCTCGATCCCGCTGATGAAGTGAGTTGGATGGGAGCCCGCGCGGGCTCCCATCGCGTCATTGCGAGCGAAGGGACGCAATCCAGGGCGACACGCGCGACTCTGGATTGCTTCGTCGCTTCGCTCCTCGCAATGACGGAGCGTGAGGCAGCAACGCCGCCAAAACGACAAGCTTTAGGGACACGCGGAGAACGAATGCAGTTCGCTCTCGATGAGGATCAGATCGCGGTGCGCGACATGGCGCGCGCGTTCGCGGCCGAGAAGATCGCCCCGCATGCGCTGCGCTGGGACGAGGAGAAGCATTTCCCGGTCGACGTCATGCGCGAGGCGGCCAGCCTCGGCATGGGTGGCATCTACATCCGCGACGATGTCGGCGGCTCGGGTCTCTCCCGGCTCGACGCGGCGCTGATCTTCGAGGCGCTGGCGACGGGATGCCCGACGGTGTCGGCCTTCATCTCGATCCACAACATGGCCTCGTGGATGATCGACACGTTCGGCACCGAGGCGCAGCGCCAGGCCTATCTGCCGAAGCTGTGCACGATGGACCTGCTTGCGAGCTACTGCCTGACCGAGCCGGGCGCCGGCTCGGACGCCGCCGCGCTGCGCACGCGCGCGGTGCGCGACGGCGACGACTACGTCCTCAACGGCCAGAAGCAGTTCATCTCCGGCGCCGGCGCCACCGACATCCTCGTCGCGATGGTGCGCACCGGCGCCGACGGTCCCGGCGGCATCTCCACGCTGGTCGTCGATGCCAAGACTCCCGGCGTCTCATTCGGTGCCAATGAGCGCAAGATGGGCTGGAACGCGCAACCGACCCGCGCGGTGATCTTCGAGAACGCCCGCGTGCCGGTCGTCAACCGGCTCGGCGAGGAGGGCATCGGCTTCAAGATCGCGATGGCCGGGCTCGACGGCGGCCGTCTCAACATCGCGGCCTGTTCGCTCGGTGGCGCGCAGTCGGCGCTCGACAAGACGCTGGCCTACACGAAAGAGCGCAAGGCATTCGGCAAGCGGCTCGACGAATTCCAGGCGCTGCAATTCCGCGTCGCCGACATGGCGATCGAGCTGGAGGCGGCGCGCACCTTCCTGTGGCGCGCCGCGGCGGCGCTCGATCGCAAGGATCCGGACGCGACGATGCTGTGTGCGATGGCCAAACGCTTCGGCACCGATGTCGGGTTCGAGGTCGCCAACCAGGCGCTGCAGCTGCATGGCGGCTATGGATACTTGAGCGAATACGGCATCGAGAAGATCGTGCGCGATCTGCGCGTGCACCAGATTCTCGAAGGCACCAACGAGATCATGCGGCTCATCGTGTCGCGCAAGCTGATCGAGGCTGCGCGATGAGCGAGGTGGTCGAGGGCGACGTGATCGTCCGCCGTGAGGGGTCGGCCGGCATCATCCGGCTGAACCGCCCGAAGGCGATCAATGCGATGACGCTGGAGATGTCGATGGGCATCGACGCGGCGCTCGATCAGTTCGAGGCCGATTCGGCGGTCGCCGTAGTGGTGCTGGAAGGCGCGGGCGAGCGTGGGCTGTGCGCGGGCGGCGACATCCGCGGGCTCTATGAGAGCTCGAGGGTGAATGGCGATCTCGGCAAGGTGTTCTGGCGCCAGGAATACATCATGAACGCGCGCATCGCGGCGTTCCCCAAGCCCTATGTCGCCTACATGGACGGCCTGGTGATGGGCGGCGGAGTCGGTCTGTCGGCGCATGGCCGGCATCGCGTCGTGACCGAGAAGACCAGGCTCGCAATGCCCGAGGTCGGCCTCGGCTTCTTTCCCGATGTTGGTGGCACCTGGCTGCTGTCGCGCGCGCCGGGCGAGCTCGGCGCTTATTTTGGTCTGACCGGCCAGACGATGAACGGACCGGATGCGATCCACGCCCGCTTTGCCGACGCCGTGGTGTCGACGTCGAACTGGCCGGCGCTGCGCGAGGTCCTGACCAAGGTCCGGCCCGGGACGTTGTCGGTCGAGATCGACCGGCTGATTTCGGGCTTCGCCACTGGCGAGACCGCCGGCCCGGTCGCTGCACAGCAGGCAAAGATCGATTCGTGGTTCGCTCACGACAGTATGCACGGCATCTTTGCGGCGCTCGAAGCCGATGGTTCCGAGCTGGCGGTGGCGACGCTGAAGGCGCTGAAGGAGAAGTCGCCGCGCGGCATGGTGGTGACATTGAAACTGCTGCGGCTGGCACGCGACGCGACATCGCTCGAAGAATGCCTGGTGCGCGAGTATCGCGCGGCGCTCGAGGTGTTCCGCAGTGATGACTTCCGCGAGGGCGTGCGCGCCGCGATCATCGACAAGGATCGCAATCCCCGATGGTCGCCGCCGGACGTCGATCAGGTGACGCCGGAGATGCTGGCGCCGTATCTCGCCGAGATCGGCACCGACGAGCTGATATTCCCGCAAGCGAGATAACAACCAGGTCGAGGGAGAGAACGAAACATGGCAACGATCGCATTCATCGGCCTCGGCAACATGGGCGGCCCGATGGCCGTCAATCTGGTCAAGGCCGGCCACAAGGTGGTCGCGTTCGATCTCGTCGAAGCCTCGCGCGCGCAGGCCAAGACCGATGGTGCCGAGATTGCCGACAGCGCCGTTGCCGCGGTGAAGGGCGCGGACGCCGTCGTCACGATGCTGCCGGCCGGCAAGCATGTGCTCGCCGTCTGGAACGAGGTCGTGCCTGCGATGGCGAAGGGGGCGCTGATCATCGACTCCTCGACCATCGACGTGGAGAGCGCGCGCGCTGCGCATGCGCTGGCGGCCAAGCACGGCATCGCCGCCGTCGATGCGCCGGTCTCCGGCGGCACCGGCGGCGCCAAGGCGGGCACGCTCACCTTCATGTGCGGCGGCGAAGAGAGCGCATTCACGGCAGCCAAGCCGGTCCTGGAAAAGATGGGCAAGAAGATCGTCCATTGCGGCGGCGCCGGCGCGGGACAGGCGGCCAAGATCTGCAACAACATGATCCTGGGCATCTCGATGATTGCCGTCGGCGAGGCGTTTGCGCTGGGGGAAAAGCTCGGCCTGTCGCATCAGGCGCTGTTCGATGTTGCCTCGACCTCGTCGGGACAGTGCTGGTCGCTGACGTCCTATTGTCCGGTGCCCGGGCCGGTGCCGGCCTCGCCCGCCAATAACGACTACAAGCCCGGTTTCGCTACTGCGCTGATGCTGAAGGACCTCACGCTATCGCAGGACGCCGCCAAGGCCGCCGGCGCAGCCACGCCGCTCGGTCAGCACGCGCAGGAGATCTACAAGGCGTTCGAGGCCGCCGGCCATGGCGGCGTCGATTTCTCAGGCATCATTCAGCACGTCCGCAAGCTCGCCGGGACCACCTGATGACGACATTCAAGGACGCACGCGCGTTTCTGCTGGCGCATCGCACCGACTACGATGCGGCCGTGAAGGGGTTTCGCTGGCCCGATCCGGTGCCGTTCAACTGGGCGCTCGACTGGTTCGATGCCGAGCTCGCGTCCGATCCCGAGAGCCGCGAGCGCACCGCACTGTGGATATTCGATGCCGCGCAGGACCGCCAGACCAAGCTGTCCTTCGCCGCGCTGTCGCGCCGTTCCAACCAGGTCGCCAACTTCCTGCGCGCGCAAGGGTTGAAGCGCGGCGATCATCTGCTGCTGCTGCTCGGCAACGTCGTGCCGCTGTGGGAGACGATGCTGGCGGCGATGAAGCTCGGCGTGGTGGTGATCCCGGCGACGACGCTGCTGACCACCGACGAACTGCGCGACCGCCTGGAGCGCGGCCGCGCCAAGGCTGTGGTCGCGGCGCAGGATCAGGTCGCGAAGTTCGCCGCGCTCGGCGCCGACGATCTCGTCCGCATCGTGGTCGGCGCACCAGCGACACCCGATGGCTGGCTGGCGTTCGAGCAGGCGGTCGACGCCGCCGAGGCGTTCACGCCGGATGGTCCGACGCAGTCCGACGATCCGATGCTGCTGTATTTCACGTCCGGCACCACGGCCAAGCCGAAGCTGGTGCGGCACAGCCACCGCAGCTATCCGGTCGGGCATCTCTCGACGATGTACTGGCTCGGCCTGCAGCCGGGCGACGTGCATCTCAACATTTCCTCGCCGGGTTGGGCCAAGCACGCCTGGAGCTGCTTCTTCTCGCCGTGGAATGCCGGCGCCACGGTGTTCGTGGTCAACCAGCCGCGCTTCGACGCCAAGGGATTGCTCGCGATCATCAAGCGTTGCGCTGTGACGACGTTGTGCGCGCCGCCGACGGTGTGGCGGCTGTTCATCCAGGAGCATCTCGCCGACTTCAAGGTGTCCTTGCGCGAAGCCTGTGGCGCCGGCGAGCCGCTCAACCCGGAGGTGATCGACCAGGTGCGCGCGGCCTGGGGGCTGACGATCCGCGACGGCTACGGCCAGACCGAGACCGCCGCGATCGTCGGCAACTCGCCGGGGCAGAAGCTGAAGATCGGCTCGATGGGCCGGCCGCTGCCGGGCTATCGCGTTGAGGTCGCCGACATCGACGGCAATCCCGCCAGCGAAGGCGAGATCACGCTGTCGCTGTCAGGCGAGCGTCCGGCTGGCCTGATGCAGGGCTACCAAGGCGATGACGGCAAGCTGTCCGGCGCCGATGGCGCGCGCTACCGCACCGGCGACGTCGTGTTCCGGGACGAGGACGGCTATCTCACCTTCGTCGGCCGCTCCGACGATGTGTTCAAATCATCCGACTACCGCATCTCGCCGTTCGAGCTGGAGAGCGTGCTGCTGGAGCACGAGGCGGTGGCTGAGGCCGCCGTGGTGCCAAGCCCGGATCCGATCCGGCTTGCGATCCCCAAGGCCTATGTGCTGCTGACATCAGGCGCGGAGCGCTCGCGCGCGACGGCGCTGTCGATCTTCGAGCATCTCGCCGCGCGGCTGGCGCCGTTCAAGCGCATCCGCCGGCTCGAGCTGGTCAGCGAGCTGCCGAAGACGATCTCCGGCAAGATCCGCCGCGTGCAACTGCGCCGTCTGGAGCACGAGGACAACCGCACGGATCACCTGCGCGGCACGGAGTTCAAGGAAGAGGATTTCCCGGAGCTGAAGACACGGCCGTCCGGGCACGAGGTTTAGGAAACGCATGAACAAGATCTGGAAGAAACCGCCAATTTCGCTTGCAGCCTATCAGGCCATGGTCGGCCAGGAGATTGGCGTGTCGTCGTGGCACGTGCTCGATCAGCAGCGCATCGACACCTATGCCGAAGTGATCGAGGATCACCAGTTCATTCATGTCGATCCCGAGCAGGCCAAGGCGACGCCGTTCGGCACCACGATCGCGCATGGCTTCCTGACGATGTCGCTGCTGTCGGTGATGTCCTACGAGGTCATGCCGGCGATCGAAGGCACGGCGATGGGCGTCAATTACGGGTTCGACAAGCTGCGCTTCATCTCGCCGGTGAAATCGGGCAAGCGCGTGCGCGGCCGCTTCGTGCTGGCGGAAGCCACGCTGCGCAAGCCGAAGGAGCTGCAGTCGCGCACCAACGTCACGGTCGAGATCGAGGGCGAGGAGAAACCCGCGCTGGTCGCCGACTGGATCGGGCTCATCTATCTCAGCTAACTCTCCTCTGAGCTAACCTCGCTCGTCATCGCCGGGCTTGACCCGGCGATCCATCCAAACCGAGAGTCGTCTTCAGGTTGATGGATGCCCGGGTCAAGCCCGGGCATGACGACCTAACTGATAGGACAAACATCATGGCAATCAGATTCGACGGACGCGTCGCCATCGTCACCGGCGCAGGCAATGGGCTCGGGCGCGCGCATGCGCTGGGGCTGGCAAGCCGTGGCGCCAAGGTCGTGGTCAATGATTTCGGCGGCGCCCGCGACGGCACCGGCGGCTCGATGACCGCGGCCGAGACCGTGGTCGAGGAGATCCGCAAGGCTGGCGGCACCGCGATGGCCGATGGCGCCGACGTCTCGAACTTCGAGCAGGTCACCGCGATGGTCGAGCGCGCCACCAAGGAGTGGGGCAGCGTCGACATCATGTGCGCCAATGCCGGCATCCTCAGGGACAAGTCGTTCGCCAAGATGGAGGTGGCCGATTTCGCCAAGGTGCTCGACGTGCATCTGGTCGGCAGCTTCTACTGCTGCAAGGCGGTGTGGAACGGCATGCGCGAGCGCAACTACGGCCGCATCGTCCTGACGACGTCGTCGTCGGGCCTGTTCGGCAATTTCGGCCAGGCCAATTACGGCGCGGCCAAGACCGGCATGGTCGGCCTGATGAACGTGCTGGCGGAGGAGGGCCGCAAGACCAATATCCGCGTCAACATCATCTCGCCGACCGCGGCCACCCGCATGACCGAGGAACTGCTGCCGCCGCAGGCGCTGCAGCTGATGAAGCCGGAATCGATTACGCCGGCGGTGGAGTATCTGCTCAGCGAGGATGCACCGACGCGCACCATCATGGGCGCCGGCGCCGGCTCGTTCGCGGTGATCAGGATCCTGGAGAGCGAGGGCATCAATCTGCCGCAGGAGGAGTGGACGCCGGACGCCGTCGCGGCACATTTCGCCGAGATCAGCGACATGTCGAAAGCGCGGGCGCTGCAGGGCGCGTTCGAGCAGACGCAGAAATACGTGTCGCAGGCCGCGGCGCGGCTGGGGATCAAGCTGTAAGGCACGAAGCCCGCTCCACACTCGCCGTCATGGCCGGGCTTGACCCGGCCATCCACGTCTTTGGCACCGCCCGGGTGGACAGGCGTGGATGCCCGGGTCAAGCCCGGGCATGACGACATTTGGCTTGGTAAGCCGCGTGGCTTAAATTGGCGACATGTCTTCTTCAAAGCACATCGCGGTCATCGGGGCCGGACCGTCCGGCCTGATGGCCGCCGAGGTGCTGGCCGCGGGCGGAGCCGCGGTCACAGTCTATGATGCGATGCCGTCGGTGGCGCGCAAGTTCCTGATGGCTGGACGGGGCGGCCTCAATCTCACGCATAGTGAAGAGCTTGCTGCATTTCTGTCGCGCTATCGCGATGCTACGGACTGGCTTGCGCCGTCGATTCAGGCCTTCTCGCCGCAACAACTGCGTGACTGGTGCGAGGCGCTGGGTCAGCCGACCTTTGTGGGCTCCTCCGGTCGCGTGTTTCCGGTCGCGATGAAGGCCTCGCCGCTGTTGCGGGCCTGGCTGCGCCGGCTTGATGCGCAGGGCGTGCGGGTCGAGCTGCGGCATCGCTGGACCGGTTGGGATGATCGGGGGCATCTCATCTTTGCGACGCCAGATGGTCCGCACACGGTCGCAGCCGATGCGACCGTGCTCGCACTCGGCGGCACGTCGTGGCCGCGGCTCGGCTCGGACGGCGGCTGGGTGCCGATCCTCGCGGCCAAGGGCGTCGCGATCACGCCGCTGCGGCCGGCCAATTGCGGCTTCACCGTCGGCTGGTCCGACATCTTCCGCGACCGTTTTGAGGGCCAGCCGCTGAAGAGCATTGCGCTGTCGTTCCGCGGCCGCAGCGTGCGTGGCGAGGCGGTTATCACGCGCGATGGTATCGAGGGCGGCGCGGTCTATGCGCTGTCGGCCGAGTTGCGCGAGGCGATCGCACTGCATGGCGAGGCGGTCCTGCACATCGCGTTGCGGCCTGATGTCGAGACCGCTGATCTGATCAAGAAGCTATCAGTTCCGCGCGGCAAGCAGTCGTTCTCGAATGTGCTGCGCAAGACGTTGCAATTGTCACCGGTCGCGATCGGGCTTTTGCAGGAGGTGGCGAAGACCCAAGGCCTGTCGCTGTCGTCGCTGTCGCCGGATTGGCTTGCGGCGCTGATCAACGCCGTCCCAATCAGACTGACGGGGACGGCCGGGCTCGCCCGCGCCATCTCCAGCGCTGGCGGCATCGCGCAAAGCGAGCTCGACGAGAAATACATGTTGCAACGGCTGCCCGGCGTGTTCGCCGCGGGAGAAATGCTAGACTGGGAAGCGCCGACCGGCGGCTATCTGCTGCAGGCGTCGTTCGCGACCGGCGTGGCAGCGGGGAAGGGGGCGCTGAGATGGCTCAAGCTGTAGGGTGGGCAAAGCAGCCGCCCGCAGGGCGGCAGCGTGCCCACCATCCGCTCTTGCGTCGACCGCGGTGGGCACGATGCGACGCGGCGTTGCCGCGTGCGCGTCTTTGCCCACCCTACTTCTTTGTCGTCGTTGCGAGCGGACGCCACTCGCCAACTCCCTACCGCAGCTTGCCGCGTGCCGCGACCGGCAGCGTGCCCAGGATCTCGTCGCCGCGGACCATCACCACCTCGTCCATCATGTTGACGACGACGCAGACGTGGTTGGGGACGATGCGCACGACGTCGCCGACGTTGGGGCGGGTGTTGCTGCGCGACAGGTCGAGGAAGCCGTGCTCCTCGGCGAAGCGGGCGATCTTGGCTTCCGGGTGCTCCAGGATCAGGCCGTGGCCATCGAGGCCGCCGGTGTCCGTTGTCAGCGTCTTCGAGCCGGCGTCGAGGATGCCGCGCTCGGGCGCGGCGCGGCTGACGACGGTGGAGTAGATGTGCAGCGCGCAGTCGTCCCAGCTCGCGACGCCGGCGGCGACCTGCATGCGGTCGTTGTAGATGTAGGTGCCCGGGCGGTGCTCGGTGGCGCCCTTGAGCTTGCCGAGGTTCTTCAGGTTCGGCGAGCCGCCGGTCGAGACGATGGCCGCCTCCAGCCCCTCGGCGCGGACGCCGGCCAGCGCCTCGTCGTAGAAGCGCTGCGCATCGTCCCATCCGGACTCGGTCGGGTACAGCATGAAGCCGGCGAAGCGCAGGCCTTCGCTCGCCTTGATCTGGCGCGCGAGCTGGATCGCCTCGGCCGGCGTCTCGACGCCGGCGCGCTTGCGGCCGGTGTCGCATTCGACCACGACGGAGAGCGTGCGGCCCGACTGCTTCGCGGCCTGCGGCAGGCCGGCAATGACGGTCGCGTTGTCGGCAGCGACGGTCATGTCGGCCTTCGCCTGCAAGGCGGCCAGGCGCGCCATCTTCTCCTCGCCAATCAGATTGTAGCTGATCAGGATATTGTTGATGCCGGCATCCGCCATGATCTCGGCCTCGCCGATCTTCTGGCAGGTGATCCCCTGCGCGCCGGCGTCGATCTGCAGCTTGGCCAGCACCGGGCTCTTGTGCGTCTTGATGTGCGGCCGGTTGGCGACGCCGGCAGCGGCGCATTGCGCCTGGATCCGCGCGATGTTGCGCTCGACCTTGTCCATGTCGATGACGGCGCAGGGCGTGCCGTACTCCCGGGCGATCTTGGCAGCGAGCGGGGTTGTCATGGGCTTACTCCGTTGTTGGATTGCGTCGCTTCGCTCGCAATGACGAAAGAGAACGTAGGGTGGGCAAAGCGAAGCGTGCCCATCGTCTTCTGTTGCGCAAGGACGCGGTGGGCACGGCGCTTGCGCGCCTTTGCCCACCCTACGGCACCGTCATCCGCCCTCGATCTCCTCGCGCAGCACCTCGAGCTCCAGCCAGCGGTCTTCCGCGGCGGTGAGCTCGGCCTGCGCTGTCGCGATGGCGAGGGAGGCGGCGTCGAATTTTTTCCGGTCCTTTGAATACAGCGCTGGGTCGGCGAGTACGGCCTGCTGCTTGGCGATCTCTCCTTGCAGCTTGGCGATCGTCTTCGGCAACGTCTCCAGCGCATGCTTCTCGTTGAAGGACAGCTTGCGCTTCGGCGCGCTCGTCGTCGCTGCCGCGGCCGGCTTTGCTTCCTTCTTTTCTTCAGCCGCCTTGGCGTGCTCGCGCTTCAAATCGGCGCCGCGCTGCACCAGCATGTCGCTGTAGCCGCCGGCATATTCCTGCCACTTGCCGTTGCCTTCGGGCACGATCACCGAGGTGACGACGCGGTCGAGGAAGTCGCGGTCGTGGCTGATCAGGATCACCGTGCCCTCGTAGTCGCCGAGCATGTCCTCGAGCACGTCGAGCGTCTCCAGGTCGAGATCGTTGGTCGGCTCGTCCAGCACCAGCAGGTTCGACGGCTTGGCCAGCGCGCGCGCCAGCATCAGCCGGCCGCGTTCGCCGCCGGAGAGCACCTCGAGTGGCGTGCGCATCTGCTCGCGCGAGAACAGGAAGTCTTCCATGTAGCCGACGACGTGCTTCGGCTTGCCGGCTACCATGACATGATCGCCGCGGCCGCCGGTCAGGGCTTCCGAAAGGGTCGTCCTGGGATCGAGGCTCTCGCGATGCTGGTCGAGCGTCGCGGTCTCCAGGTTGACGCCGAGCCGGATGCTGCCGCTATCGGGCTCGCTGCCGCCGGTGAGCAGGTTGACCAGGGTGGTCTTGCCGGCGCCGTTCGGGCCGACGATGCCGATGCGGTCGCCGCGCTGGATGCGGATGGAGAAATTGTCGACGATCTTGCGGTCGCCATAGCTCTTCGACGCGCCCTTGGCCTCGATCACCAGCTTGCCGGACTTGTCGGCCTCGGCGGCGGCGAGATTGGCGCTGCCGGCGGTGCCGCGATAGTCGCGGCGCTGCTGCCGGAGTGCGTGCAGATTGGCGAGCCGCTTGACGTTGCGCTTGCGCCGGCCGGAGACGCCGTAGCGCAGCCAGTGCTCCTCGTTGACGATCTTGCGGTCGAGCTTGTGCTGCTCGCGCTCTTCCTCCGCCAGCACCTCGTCGCGCCACGCCTCGAAGGCGGCGAAGCCGCGGTCGATCTGCTTGATCTGGCCGCGATCGAGCCAGGCAGTGGCGCGTGAGAGATTGGTGAGGAAACGGCGGTCATGGCTGATCAGCACCAGCGCGCAGCGGCGGCCGTCGAGCTCGTTCTCCAGCCATTCGATGGTGGTGAGATCGAGATGGTTGGTCGGCTCGTCCAGCAGCAGGATGTCCGGATTTGGCGCGAGCACGCGCGCCAGCGCCGCACGGCGTGCCTCACCGCCGGAGACGTGGGCGGGATCTTCCTCGCCGGTCAGCCCGAGCTGCTCGACGAGATAGCGCGCCTGGTAGTGGTCGTCGCCAGGTCCGAGCCCGGCCTCGACGTAGGCGAGCGTGGTCGCATGGCCGGAGAAATCCGGCTCCTGCGGCAGATAGCGCACGGTGGCGCCGGGCTGCACGAAGCGCGTGCCGCTGTCGCAATCGACCAGGCCGGCGGCGATCTTGAGCAAGGTCGACTTG
This sequence comes from Bradyrhizobium sp. HKCCYLS20291, assembly GCF_051167715.1. Lineage (NCBI taxonomy): Bacteria > Pseudomonadati > Pseudomonadota > Alphaproteobacteria > Hyphomicrobiales > Nitrobacteraceae > Bradyrhizobium > Bradyrhizobium sp. HKCCYLS20291. Next base: position 103,174 of record NZ_JBNPTO010000007.1, read on the forward strand.
CCGGAGCCATTGCGGCCGATCAGGCAGACGCGCTCGCCGGGCGAGACCGAGAGCTCGACGCCCGAGAGCAGGGCGGTGCCGCCGAAGGTCAGGCGGATGTCTTTGAGTTGAATGAGGGGCGGCGCCATGTTGCTAGCTCTGTTGCTGGACCCGTGCCGCGCGCTGGCGCTGCAGGCGGCGGATCGCCGTATCGAGGGCGGAAAGAAAGGTGGAGCGATCGCGCGGCGTGAACGAGCGCGGGCCGCCGGTGACCTCGCCGGACGAGCGCAGGTCGGTCATCAAATTGCGCACGGCGAGCGTCATGCCGATGGATTCTTCCGTGAACGGCTTGCCGTTCGGCGCGATCACCGCGCTGCCGGCCTTGACGCAGCGGCTCGCCAGCGGAATGTCCGCGGTGATGACAACGTCGTCCGGGCCGGTTCGCTCCGCGATCCAATCGTCGGCGGCGTCCATGCCGCTGCCGGCCGCGATGCGCGTGATCAGGGGATCATCGGGCACGCGGATGAAGCCGCCGGCAACGACGATGACCGGCAGGCCGTGGCGGATCGCGACGCGGTAGATCTCGTCCTTCACCGGGCAGGCGTCGGCGTCGACATAGATTCGGATCGGGGCGGTTTCGGTCGTCATCGGGCCTTCAATCGGGATGGCCGGTTGGTACTCCATCGCGCCAGGAATTGCGAGCCAAAGGCTGTGCTTGCCAGGGCCTTTCCGGCCGCTACCATCGCTCGAAAAGGGTTCAAAGGGAGGCAAGGATGTCCCGCGGAGTTGCGGCCTATGCGGTCGAGGCGTTCAACACGGCCAAGCAGTCCGAGAACAAGATGCACGACGACAGCGTGGCTCGCCGCTTCGGATTCGCCGGCGGCCTCGTGCCCGGCGTCGAGGTGCTGGCCTATATGCTGCATCAGCCGATCGCGCATTGGGGCCGGGCGTTCCTGGAACGAGGCCTGATCGAGGCGCGGTTCATCAAGCCGGTCTATGACGGCGAGATGGCCGAGGTCGTCGCGCAGGAGACCGCCGATGGCCTCGCGCTGGAAGTGATGAGCCAGGGCCAGCTCTGTGCCACCGGTTCCGCGTCGCTGCCGGCGGCGGTGCCGAAGGTGACGCTCGCGGAGTATCGCGATGTTCCACCCGCAGCCGTGCGTCCGCCCATCGGCGCAGACTCGTTCGCGGTCGGCAGCTGGCTCGGCACCGTGCCGCGCGCCTGGCCGGGTCCGGCGGCCACGATGTATCTCGATGAGATCCGCGAGCGCGATCCGATCTACGCGAACGAGCACATCGGCCATCCCGGCATGCTGCAGCGGGTGATGAACCGGCTCCTGGTCGACAATGTCGTGCTCGGCCCGTGGATTCACGTCGGCAGCCGGATGCAGCTGTTGTCGGTGATCGCCGACACCGACGAGATCACGGCGCGGGGCCGGGTGGTGGCGAACTACGAGAAGAAGGGCCACTGCTTCGTCGAGATCGACGCGCTGGTGGTCGCCAACGGCACGCGCCCGCTCGCGCATTGCCACCACGTCGCGATCTATCAGCCGCGTGCGGAGGCTGCGGCGTAGGGGATGTCATTGAGAAGAGAGGAAGAGGCAGGCTCTCTCTCCGCGCTCGGTCGTCATGCCCGGGCTTGCCCCGGGCATCCACGTCTTTCCTCGCTTGGGGCTCGTGGATGGCCGGGTCAAGCCCGGCCATGACGGAGGAGAGAGCGGGGCATGGACTGAGCTCCGCACGACTTGGCAGCGTATCTCACGCCGCCGTCTTCGCCTTGCCGTCCTGGATCGCGCGCCAGAGTTTTTCGGCGGTCAGCGGCATGTCCAGGTGCTTCACGCCGTAGTCCGACAACGCGTCGATGACGGCATTGATCACTGATGCCATCGAGCCGGCGCAGCCGGCTTCGCCGCAGCCCTTGGTGCCCAGCGGATTGCTCTTGGCGGGCACCGGATGATTGTCGACCGTCATCATCGGCACGTCGGAGGCGCGCGGCAGGGCGTAGTCCATCAGCGAGCCCGTGATCGGCTGGCCGCTCTCATCGTAGCGCAGGTGCTCCATCATCGCCTGGCCGATGCCTTGCGCGACGCCGCCATGCAGCTGTCCGGCGACGATCATCGGGTTGATGACCGTGCCGAAATCGTTGATCGCGGTGTAGGCCGTGATGTGGGCGACGCCGGTGTCCGGCTCGATTTCGACCTCGCAGACGTGGCAGCCGTTCGGGAACGTCGACTCGGTCACGGTCGAGTTGTGGTCGACGTCCAGCGAGGCCGGCACGCCCTCGGGCATCTTGCCCTCGCGCAGGCGCCGGGCCAGCTCCATGATGTCGATGCTGCGGTCGGTGCCGGCGATGGTGAATTGCCCGCCTGCGAACTCGATGTCCGCCTCGGACGCTTCCAAAAGATGCGCGGCCGCCTGCTTGCCCTTGGCAATCACGAGCTGCGAGGATTCGACGATCGCCTGGCCGGTCGCGGTGATCGAGCGCGAGCCGCCGGTGCCGTTGCCGTACCGCACGAGATCAGAATCGCTCTGCTCCAGCCGGATCTTCTCGAAGGGCACGCCGAGCTCTGCCGACAACACCTGCGAGAACGGCGTCGCGTGGCCCTGGCCGTAATCGAGCGTACCGGTGGTCAAGGTTACGCCGCCATCGGCATCGAAGGTGATCTTGCCGAGTTCGCCGTTCGGCGGCGCGGTGACCTCGAGATAGGAGCCGACGGCGATGCCGCGCAGCTTGCCGGCCTTGCGGCTCTCGCGCTTGCGCTTGGCAAAGCCTGCATAATCCGAAACCTGCAGCGCCTTCTCGAACACGGCGGCGAAGTCGCCGGAATCATAGGTGACGCCGGACGCTGCCGGGAACGGCATCTGGCTCGGCTTGATGAAGTTGCGCTTGCGGATGGTGAGGCGGTCGATGCCCATTTCGCGCGCCGCCGTATCGATCAGCCGCTCCATGAAGAAGTTCGCTTCCGGCCGGCCGGCGCCGCGATAGGCGCCCATCAGGGTGACGTTCGTCAGCACCGTCTTGATGTCGACGCCGAGCAGCGGCGTCTTGTAGACGCTGGCGAGGTTCTTGCCGGTGTTGAGCGACAGCGGCAGCGGCGCGACGCCCATGATGTAGGCGCCGAGATTGCCGTAGCCGGACAGACGAACCGCGAGGAACTTGCCCTCGGCGTCGAGCGCGAGCTCGCCATGGATGATCTGGTCGCGGCCCTGGCTGTCCGACAGGAACGCGGTGGTGCGCTCGTCGCGCCACTTCACGGCACGTCCCAGCTGCTTGGCCGCATGCAGGATGCAGACATATTCGGGATAGGAGACGTTCTTCATCCCGAACGAGCCACCGACATTGGTGGTGACGATGCGGACCTTCTCCGGCGCGACGTTGAGGATCTTCGTGAGCGTCGCCTTGTTGCCGGACACGCCCTGGGTCGGCACCTGCAGCGTGAAGCGCTCGCTCTTGCCGTCGAACGCGGCGAGCGCCACGCGCGGTTCCATCGACACCACGGCGACGCGGGTGTTGACGATGTCGAGCTTGGTCACATGCGCCGCCTTGGCGAAGGCCTCGTCGATCTTGGCGGTGTCGCCATAATGATAATCGAGCGCGACGTTGTTCGGGATGTGGTCGTAGAGCTGCGGCGCGCCTGGCTTGGCGGCTTCCTCGGCATTGGTCACCGCGGGCAACGGCTCGATGTCGACCTCGACGGCCTCGGCCGCGTCGCGGGCCTGCGCCGCGGTTTCTGCCACCACGAAGGCAATGGGATCTCCGACGAAGCGCACCTTGTCGGTCGAAAGCGCACCCCTGTTCGTCTGCAGCAGCGGCGAGCCGTCCCGGCTCTTCAGTGGCAGGCCGCAGGTGAACGGACCGTAGGCGGCCGCCGCGAGATCAGCCCCGGTCCACACGCCGAGCACGCCCGGCATCGCCTTGGCGGCCGCGGTGTCGATGCCCTTGATGATGCCGTGGGCGTGACTGGAGCGCACGATCCAGGCATGCGCCTGTCCCGGCAGGTTGAAATCGTCGGTATATTTGCCGTGGCCGCGCACCAGCGTGTCGTCCTCCTTGCGCCGGACCGGCTGCCCGACGCCGAATTTCTGCAGCGCAATCGCGTTTTCAAGGGAGGCCGGAGTGGTGTGATCTTGCATGGATAAGGACCTGGGGAGCTGGATTGGTCGCAAATGCGGGCTGTTCCCAGATAGTGCAGGGCCCGCGGCCGGACAACGGTTGATTAGGAATGGTGCATCACGCCTGATCGAGGGGCTGTTGCGCCGGCGCTATCCACTGATAATGTCTAGGGAAAGAGAACTTCCTCCTGGGCCGGTTCGGCCAGCGGAAAGATATTTGAATGATCAATGACACGCGGCTGCGGGAGAATCCCACGCCGCGCGGGAACCTGGAGCCTGGCCTGCATCCGGGTCTGGACGTCGCAACACCGGCCTGCGCCAGCAATGGCAGCAGCGTGTATGCGGCTCTGGATCTCGGAACCAACAATTGCCGGCTCCTGATCGCCTGTCCCTCGGGCGATAGTTTTCGCGTGGTCGATTCGTTCTCGCGCATTGTCCGGCTGGGCGAGGGCATCTCGACCACCGGCTGCATCAGCGATGCGGCGATGGACCGGGCCATCGCCGCGCTTTCTATCTGTCGCGACAAGATCCAATCGAAGAAGGCTCGGCGGCTGCGCCTGATCGCGACCGAAGCCTGCCGTGCGGCAACCAATGCCGAGGGGTTCCGCAGCCGGGTCGCGGCCGAGACCGGCATCGAGCTCGAGGTCATCGATCGCGAGACCGAGGCGGCATTGGCCGTCAAGGGCTGTGCACCGCTGCTTGATCCCGGTGGGCACGGCGCGATCCTGTTCGACATTGGCGGCGGCTCCAGCGAGCTGGTTCGTATCGAGCGTGATCCGGCCGACCGCAACGCCGAGCCGCGCATCAAGGCCTGGATGTCGATCCCGCTCGGGGTCGTGACGCTCGCGGAACGTTTCGGCGGGCGCGATGTGACGCCGGAGATCTATGCCGCCATGGTCGAGGCCGTGGCCGGTCATGTCGGCCCGTTCGCGGCCGAGCACGGCGCCGATCTCACCGGCATGCACCTGCTGGGCACCTCCGGCACCGTGACGACGCTCGCGGGCATTCATCTCAACCTCGCGCGCTATGACCGTCGCCGCGTCGACGGCATCTGGATCAACGATGCCGACATCACCACGACGATCGCCAAGCTGCTGGCCATGAGCTATCAGCAGCGCGCCGAGAACAACTGCATCAGCATCGACCGCGCCGACCTCGTGCTCGCCGGCTGCGCCATCCTCGACGCGATCCGCGACGCCTTCCCGCTGCCGCGGCTGCGGGTCGCCGATCGGGGCCTGCGCGAAGGCATGCTGGTCGAGATGATGCGCGAGGACGGCGCACTCAGGACGGCGTAGTCTCTTCACCCTCCCCTGGAGGGGGAGGGTCGGCTCACATTGAGCGCAGCGAAATGTGAGCCGGGGTGGGGTGAGCCACACGAGCAGTCTTGCCGTGGCTCACCCCACCCCGATCGCTCGCTTCGCTCCCGATCGACCCTCCTCCTCCAGGGGAGGGTGAACCAAATAGCTGCTGTCGGACCTGGATGATCAATCGCCCCTTGGTCATTGGGATCCGGTCACGACAACCGAGAAACACATGGCAAAAGACACCACCGGCCGCATGCATGTGCAGGTCAAGACGGCGGGCAAGCGCAAGCTGTCCTCGAAGCTCTGGCTGGAGCGGCAGCTCAACGATCCCTATGTCGCGCAGGCCAAGCGCGACGGCTATCGCTCGCGCGCGACCTACAAGCTGCTCGAGATCGACGACAAATATCACATGCTGAAGCCCGGCATGACCGTGGTCGATCTCGGTGCGGCGCCCGGCGGCTGGAGCCAGATCGCCGCGCGGCGTGTCGGCGCCGAGGCGGGCAAGGGCAAGGTGGTCGCGATCGACCTCCTTGAGATGGGCGAGATCCCCGGCGTCACCTTTACCCAGCTCGATTTCCACGCCAGCGATGCGCCCGAGAAGCTCCGTGAGATGCTTGGCGGCCGCGCCGACGTCGTCATGTCGGACATGGCGGCGAACACCACCGGCCACCGCAAGACCGACCAGTTGCGCATCGTCGGCCTCGTGGAACTCGCCGCGCATTTCGCCGGCGAGGTGCTCAAGCCCGGCGGCAGCTTCCTCGCCAAGACCTTCCAGAGCGGCGCCGATGCCGAGCTGCTGGCGCAGCTGAAGCGCGATTACGCCAGCGTGCGCCACGTCAAGCCGGCTGCAAGCCGGCAAGATTCGTCGGAGCGCTACGTGCTCGCGATGGGCTTCCGCGGCGGAGAGCAGGCCGACCTGTTGTAACGGCGTCATTGCGGCCTCAAGGCCCTGACGATAGAGAGCACATGCAATCAAGGTCTCGGGAATCAGCCTGGGGCCGGCGAGACTCGAATTCCGGAGGTCCTGCATGCGTATCCTAAGCTGGAGCGCCCTCGCGCTGGGTTTGGCTGTGGGCGCTACGATATCTGCCCCGGCCCACGCCCAGGCCTACGATCCGCGCTATCCCGTCTGCATGAAGATCTACGAAGGCGGCACGTATGGCGGTGGCGGCGAGCGGATCGACTGCAGCTTCACGTCGCTTCCGCAATGCCGTGCCACGGCGTCGGGCCGGGCGGCGATGTGCGACGTCAATCCGTTTTACGCCCCGCCGGAGCCGCCGCCTGGCTATCGTCGGCGGCACCGTTGAGCCGAAGCGTGGTCGCGCCGCGGCCTCGATTGGGGTGCATTCGGACTGTCCAGCCAACCTCCCATCCGGAGGCTATTTGATGTCGCAGCGTCTCGCCGTCTGGAGTCTGGTGTTCCTGCTGCTGCCTGCGATCGCTGTCGCCGCACCGTCGCACAAGCGCAAGGTTCCGCGCTGGCAGGGCTATGGCTTCCTGCCGGGCTACAAGCAGCCGCCCAACAACAGCCTGCCGCTGTATGCCGACAAGGAAGCGATGCGGAACGGGCCGCGCGGCAGCCGTCGTCATTGGTATATCGACGGCACACCGAAGTACCGGCTCTATAACGGCGAATGGCATTATTTCGGCCAGCCCGGCTTCTACCGCGGCCATTACAACGGCGGCAGTTTTGGCCCGTGCTGGACACGGACGCCGGTGGGCATGGTCTGGACCTGCGGTTAGGGCGACCCAGCCTGGATGCGCCGCGCCCCGGCGGGTGCGTCATCCTGTCGCATTCCGTCGCCTTGAATGCCCTCGCTGCGGCTGTAAGCTCTTGCAGTGTCTTGAGAATTCGAAAGGTTGCGTCGACCCCCGTCTGCGCGTGGCGCTCATGGTGCCGATCGCTTTCGGAGGCCAAGGCCAAAGACGAGCCAAGAAACGAGAGCCGCGTCGCGGCCGTGGAGGGATCCCTGATGTCGTTCCGTGCGCGCCTGTCCGGCGCAGCCGTCGCGTTGACCCTGGTGTCGACGTTCCTGGCCGGTGCTCCGGCCGCAGCCCAGCAGCTCGAGCTCAAGGTGATGGCGCCGGCGGCGCCCGGTGGCGGCTGGGATCAGACCGCGCGGGCGATGCAGCAGGCGTTCGTCGCCTCCGGCGTGGCCCGCAGCGTCCAGGTCACCAACGTGGCGGGCGCGGGCGGCACGGTGGGCATCGCGCAATTCGTCAACGGCGCCAAGGGTGACGGCAACCAGCTGATGGTGAACGGCTTCGTCATGGTCGGCGCGCTCGCCATGAACAAGTCGCCGGTGACGCTCGATCAGGTGACGCCGATCGCGCGCCTGACCGAGGAGATCCAGGTCATCGTCGTGCCGGCGAATTCGCCGATCAAGAACGCGCAGGACCTGGCGGCGGCGCTGAAAGCCGACATCGCCAAGGTCACCTTTGCCGGCGGTTCGGCCGGCGGCGTCGATCACATCATGGCGGCGTTGTTCGCCGGCACCGTTGGGGCCGATGCGAAAAAGGTCAACTACATCCCGTTCTCGGGCGGCGGCGAATCGCTGGCGGCGATCCTCGGCGGCAAGGTCACGGCCGGCATCTCCGGCCTGTCCGAGTATGACGGGCAGATCAAGAGCGGCAAGCTGCGCGCGATCGGCGTCTCCTCGGAGAACCGCGTTCCCGGTGTCGACATCCCGACCTTCAAGGAGCAGGGCATCGACCTCGTGCTCGCCAACTGGCGTTCGGTCGTCGCACCGCCCGGCATCACGCCGGAGCAGAAAAAGACGCTCGCCGAGGCCGTCGACAAAATGGTCAAGTCGGATGCCTGGAAGGAGATCCTGAAGCAGAAGGGCTGGGACGATTCCTATCTTGCGGGGGATGCGTTCGCCGAGTTCCTGAAGAAGGAGAATGTTCGTGTCACCGACGTGCTGAAGTCGGTCGGCCTCGTCAAATCATGACGACGGAGAGCGCCGGCGCAGGAACTTCCGCTTCGGGGCGCGTCGACAAGGCCGGCATCGTCATTGCGGCGCTGCTGGCCGCCGTCGCGCTGGTGCTGGTCTACGACGCCAACCAGATCCCGGCGACGACGATGTACGGCATGGGCCCGCAGGTCATGCCGGTCGTCATTGCGATCGGGCTCGGTGTCCTCGCGCTCGCCAATCTGATCGATGCTCTCAGAGGCAATCTGCCGCCGCGCGAGAGCTCCGATCCGGTCGCGGTGCTGCTGATCCTGGTGGGCCTGGCGCTGCTCATCGCCATCATCGGCTTCGGCGGCGGTTTCATCCCGGCGACGACGGCGTTGTTCGTGACGACCTCGGCCGCGTTCGGCCGCCGCGCCTTCGTCACGGATCTCGTCATCGGCGCGGTGCTGACGACCCTGATCTACATGGCCTTCGACCGCCTTCTCACCTTGAGCCTTCCCGCCGGCCCGCTCGAAAGACTGCTCTGATGGACACGTTCGCCGCGCTCGCGCATGGGATGGCGATCGCCGCCCAGCCGATGAATTTGCTGTACGCGCTGATCGGCGTGTTCCTCGGCACCGCGGTCGGCGTGCTGCCGGGCATCGGCCCGGCGCTCACGGTCGCGCTGCTGCTGCCGGTCACCTACAAGCTCGATCCCGGCGGCTCGCTGATCATGTTCGCCGGCATCTATTATGGCGGCATGTATGGCGGATCGACCACCGCGATCCTGATCAACACGCCCGGCGAGAGCGCCTCGATGGCGACGGCGCTCGAGGGCAACAAGATGGCCAAGGCCGGCCGTGGCGGTCCGGCGCTGGCGACCTCGGCGATCGGCTCGTTCGTGGCCGGCACCATCGCCACCATCGGATTGGCGTTCTTGTCGCCCTATCTCGTCGACATCGCCGTGCGCTTTGGTCCGGAGGACTATTTCGCGCTGATGTGCGTCGCCTTCGTCACGGTGTCGGCGACCTTCGGTGACTCGCCGATCCGCGGCCTCACCAGCCTGTTCATCGGGCTGACGCTCGGCTTGATCGGCATCGACAAGCTCACCGGCCAGGCGCGGCTCGCCTTCGGTGTCCCCGAGCTGCTGGACGGCGTCGAGGTGACGACGCTCGCGGTCGGCCTGTTCGCCGTCGGCGAGGCGCTCTACGTCGCCTCGCGCCGGCATCATACCGAGGAGAAGATCGAGGCCATCAAGGGCTCGCTGTGGATGACGCGCGATGACTGGAAGCGGTCGTGGAAGCCGTGGCTGCGCGGCACCATGTTCGGCTTCCCGATCGGCGCGCTGCCGGCGGGCGGCGCCGAGATTCCGACCTTCCTGTCGTACTCGACCGAGCGCCGGCTGACCAAATATCCCGACGAGTTCGGCAAGGGCGCGATCGAGGGCGTTGCCGGACCGGAGGCTGCCAACAACGCATCCGCCGCGGGCACCTTGGTGCCGCTGCTCACGCTCGGCCTGCCGACCTCGGCGACGGCGGCGATGATGCTCGCCGGCTTCCAGCAATATGGCCTCAATCCGGGGCCGCTGCTGTTCGCCGAGCGCCCCGATCTCGTCTGGGGTCTTATCGCCAGCCTGTTCATCGCCAACACCATGCTGCTGGTGCTGAACCTGCCGCTGATCGGTCTGTGGGTGCGGTTGCTCAAGATCCCGACGCCCTGGCTGTATGCCGGCATTCTCGTGTTCGCGACCATGGGCACGATCGCTGCGAAGCCGTCGGTGGTGGAGCTGTCGATGCTGGCCGGCTTCGGCGTGCTCGGCTTCCTGATGCGGCGCTTCGACTTTCCGATCGCGCCGGTTGTCGTGGGGCTGATCCTCGGGCCGATCGCCGAGAGCCAGCTGCGGCGCGCGCTCGCCATCAGCCTCGGCGATCCGATGGCGCTGCTGCAGTCTCCGATCTCCGCGACGCTGCTGGTCGTTGCGCTGATCGCGCTGATCGCGCCGTTCATCCTGAAAGGGCTCGGCCGCTTCAAGGCGAATGAGGACTGAGCTCGACGCACCGTCGTCTTCGATGAGCAGTAACGCACGACATGGTCGTGCGGACCGCCGACAGTAGGTGTCAAGACTGGACCTCGCATCGGCGCAGGCGATACCATCGCGTGCCGACAGCGACGGGCGCGTCGTTGTCGCGATGCTCTCCGATCAGCAGGGTGACGCGATGAAGCCGGGAAACAGGGTGTGCATCGATGGCGGCGGTGAGGCCGCTGTCGCCAGCGTGGCGCCGTCGCGATGAGGCTCTTGTCCTTGCTCACGCTGTCGATGGCGCTGCTCGGCGTCGGGCCTGCACGCGCCGAGCCGTCGTTCTGCTCGGGTCTGGTGCAGGCGGTCGGGCCAGGGCTGCAGGGCAAGACTGCGGTGTTCATCCGCAGCTGCGAGCCCGGTGCCGATGAGCCGAGCCTGCCGCTCGGTCTCTCGACGACCGCCTTTGTCTATGACAATGCGCTCGCTGCGATCGCACTCGTCGCCTGCGACCGCGTCGATCTGGCGCGGACGATCGGCAACGCGCTGGCGCGGGCGTCCACCTATGACCGCACCTTCGATGACCACCGTCTGCGCAACGCCTACCGCGCCGGTCCGCTTGATCGCGATCCGGCGCTGCTGCCGGGCTGGTGGGACCGCGACAAGAAGATCTGGGGCGAAGACGCCGCGCAGGACGGCAGCTCCACCGGCAATGTTGCCTGGGCTGCGCTCGCGCTGCTCACGCTGCATCAGGCGACCGGCGAGGCCAACTATCTGTCCGGCGCACGGCGGCTGATGGACTGGATCATCGCCAGCGCGACCAATGGCGCGAATGGCTTCACCGGCGGCTTCCACGGCTACGATCCGCAGCAGGTCCGCCTGACCTGGATGTCGACCGAGCACAACACCGACGTCTACGCCGTGGCCAGCTGGCTGTTTCGGGTGACGTCGGCCGCGCGCTACCGGGACGCTGCGCAGACGGCGCGCCGGCTGCTCGACCGCACCTTCCAGGGCGACCATTTCCTGCTCGGCACCAAGCCCGACGGCAGCCTCGCCGACGGCAATCTGCTGGCGCTCGACGTTCAGCTGTGGCCGTGGATGGCGGTGCCGGACGCGCCGGAGTGGCGCAAGGCGCTGGCCTTTTCCGAACGGCATCTCGCCGTCGACGGCGGCTTCGACTTCAACGGTGACCGCGACGGCGTCTGGGTCGAGGGCACGGCGCAGGCCGCGCTGGCCTATCGCATGGTCGGCGATGCCGCCGCTGGCCAGCGGCTGCTCGCCGGTCTGCGCGCCGACAGCACGCCTTCGGGGCTGTTGAACGCGACGCGCAAGCCGCGCCTCAGCACCGGCCTGTCGATCGATCCGACCGGAGCGACCACGATCCCTGATTTCTTCTACTACAAGCGGCCGCATCTCGGAGCGACCGCCTGGGCCGTGTTGGCCGAGACCGGTTGGAATCCGTTTACCGGGGCGAGGGTGCCCTGAGGCATATCGGGCCCCGTGAGATCATCCCGGCCTGATGATCGCATCGATCGGCGCGATCATCGCTGATCAGCGATGTCGAAATGCAGCGAGACCTCGCCACACGATGACCATCGCGCCCTTGCGCCGCACGATCGCGTCGGCGCCGTTCTTCTTCGCTTATCCCAGCTTCTGGTCCCGCGCGTCGTGCGTGGTCTCGCTCGCCTGTTTCGTCGCAGCCTTCTCCACGCCCTTCTCGGCACCCTTGCGGCTGGCGATGGCGGCGACCTTCCGCCCCGAGATCTCGCTGCCGGCATCATCCGGCATCTGCCAGAACAGGATCGAGGACAGCGCCGCGGTGATGGCGACGACGATGAAGGCCGGCGCGAACGACGAGGCGGAGAGCTGGCTGGCGCCGTTTGCCCACATCGTGGTCTCCACCGAGAATGCACCGACGGCGACGCCGGCCGAGATCGCGAGCTGCTGGTTGACGCTGGTGAGCGTGGTGGCGCGACTCATCTGCGCGGTCTCGACCTCGGCATAGGCCACCGTGTTGATGGCGGTGAACTGCAGCGAGCGGAAGAAGCCGCCGACGAACAGGATGATGACGATCAGCAGGAGCGGCGTCGCCGGCGTGAACAGCGCGCAGGCGGCGAGGAAGACCGAGCTGACGACGGCGTTGACGGTCATCAGGTGACGGAAGCCGAAGGCGCGGATCAGCCGCGCGGCCAGCGCCTTCATGCCCATGGCGCCGGCCGACGAGCCGAAGGTGACGAGGCCGGACTGGAACGGCGACAGGCCGAAGCCGAGCTGCATCAACAGCGGCAGCAGGAAGGGCAGGGCGCCGATGCCGAGCCGGAACATGAAGCCGCCGATGATCGACGCCCGCAGGGTCGGCAGCCGCAGCAGCGAGAAGTCGAGCACCGGCGAATTGGTCCGCCAGGAGTGGCGGACATAGAGCGTCATCGAGATCGCGCCGATCGCGACCAGGCTGCCGACCATCGACCATGGCAGCAGGTTCAAGCCGGCGACCGAGAGGCCGAAGGCGAGGCCAGCGAGGCCAATGCCAGCGAGCACCATGCCATAGAGATCGAACGGCTCGGGATTGTCGCTCTTGATCGGATCGATGAAGCGCAGCGCCATGATGATGCCGACGATGCCGATCGGGATGTTGATCAGGAAGATCCAGTGCCAGGAGAAATAGGTGGTGATGAAGCCGCCGACCGGCGGTCCGATCACCGGCCCGATCAGCGCTGGGATAGTGACCCAGGCCATCGCGCCGACCAGCGCGCTCTTGTCGACGGACCGCAGCAGGACGAGACGTCCGACCGGCGTCATCATCGCGCCGCCCATGCCCTGCAGGATGCGCGCGAACACGAAGTTCTCGACCGAATTGGCGAGTGCGCAGCCGATCGAGCCGATCATGAACACCGCGACGGCGCTGGAGAACACGCGCCGCGCGCCGAAGCGGTCGGCGGTCCAGCCGCTCGCCGGGATGAACACCGCGAGCGACAGCAGGTAGGAGGTGATCGCGAGCTTCAAGGTCAGCGGGCTGGTGCCGATATCCCTGGCGATCGCCGGCAGCGAGGTCGCGATGACCGTGGAGTCCATGTTCTCCATGAACAGCGCGGTGGCGACGATCAGCGGGATGATTCGTTGCTTGTTCATCGAATCTCGAAGTGGGGCAGGAGGCGCGCGGGCGCCGCGGCTTTAACACCCTGCGACGAACGAGGCCATTGCGCTGCCGGCATGGCCCCCTAAATGCAGCGTGACGCTGTCGCGTCCCGGTTGTTGGAGATGTGCCGATGATCTACCTGCTCGCCGCTTTGGTGCCGCCGCTGGGTCTCTTGCTCAACGGACAGCCGTTCGCGGCCATCTTCAACCTGCTGCTGTGCCTGTTCTGCCTGGTCTTCGGCCTGTTCTTCCACGTCCTGCTGCTGGTGCCCTCGGCCCACGCCTTGATCGCCGTGCACATGCGGCGGGAGGACCGGCGGCATCGAGAGGTGGTGGACGCCATCAGGCGCTATGGCCCGCCGCCGGGCGCCTGGCGCTGAGGCGCGGAACTTCTGCTCCGGAATCGGGGCTTTCGCGACCTTTTATTGCGTGTTCGGGTCCGATCAGGGCCGATTCAGGCTGTCATTCGCAATCGCGGGAGGACGGCGGATCGGCCCTTTGATTCGTCACAGGCCCATGCTATCGACCCGCGTCAACCCCACCGATGGGCATCGATTCGACGCCGAGGCATGGTCTCGACGGCGGCGCCGCTCATCCGTAATCCCATCGCGGCCGTTATGGTCGCAGACAAGGAGTTGACGATGGCGACCGTCCAGACACTTCGCGAAGCCTTCACCTTCGACGACGTGCTGTTGAAGCCGGGCCTCTCCGATGTGCTGCCCTCCGAGGTCGACATCCGCTCGCGCGTGACGCGTGAGATCCCGCTCAACATTCCGATCATGGCCTCCGCCATGGATACCGTCACCGAGGCGCGCATGGCGATCGCGATGGCGCAGGCCGGCGGTGTCGGCGTCATCCACCGCAATTTCGATCCCGACGGCCAGGCCGCCCAGGTGCGCCAGGTCAAGAAGTTCGAATCCGGCATGGTGGTGAACCCGCTGACGATCTCGCCTGAGGCGACGCTCGCGGATGCGATGGCGCTGATGAAGGACTACGGCTTCTCCGGCATCCCGGTGGTGACCGGCGGCGCCAAGGGCATCCCCGGCAAGCTGGTCGGCATCCTCACCAACCGCGACGTCCGTTTTGCCACCGATCCGCGGCAGAAGATCTCCGAGCTGATGACGCATGAGAACCTCGTCACCGTGCGCGAGGGCGTCGGCCAGGACGAGGCCAAGAAGATCCTGCACAAGCACAGGATCGAAAAGCTGCTCGTCGTCGACGAGCAGTATCGCTGCGTCGGCCTGATCACCGTCAAGGACATGGAGAAGGCGGTCGCGCATCCGCTCGCCTGCAAGGACGGCCAGGGACGCCTGCGCGTCGCGGCTGCGACAACGGTGGGCGAGGGCGGCTTCGAGCGCACCGAGAAGCTGATCGAGGCCGGCGTCGACCTCGTCGTGGTCGACACCGCGCATGGTCATTCCTCGCGCGTGCTGGAAGCGGTCAACCGCATCAAGCGCATCTCCAACGCGGTGCAGGTGATCGCCGGCAACATCGCCACCCGCGACGGCGCGCAGGCGCTGATCGATGCCGGCGCTGACGCCGTCAAGGTCGGCATCGGCCCGGGCTCGATCTGCACCACCCGCATCGTCGCCGGTGTCGGCGTGCCGCAGCTCACCGCGATCATGGATGCGGTCGAGGCGGCGAAGAAGGCCGACGTGCCCGTCATCGCCGATGGCGGCATCAAGTTCTCCGGCGACCTCGCCAAGGCGCTCGCCGCCGGCGCCGACGTCGCCATGGTCGGCTCGCTGCTCGCCGGCACCGACGAGACCCCCGGCGAAGTGTTCCTGTGGCAGGGCCGCTCCTACAAGGCCTATCGCGGCATGGGCTCGGTCGGCGCGATGGCCCGCGGCTCGGCCGACCGCTACTTCCAGCAGGACATCAAGGACACCTTGAAGCTCGTGCCGGAGGGCATCGAGGGCCAGGTGCCGTACAAGGGTCCGGTCGGCAACGTCATGCACCAGCTCGCCGGCGGTCTGCGCGCGGCGATGGGCTATGTCGGCGCCAAGACGCTTCCGGACTTCCACGGCAAGGCCGAGTTCGTCCGCATCACCGGCGCGGGCCTGCGCGAAAGCCACGTCCACGACGTGACGATCACGCGTGAGAGCCCGAACTATCCGGGCGGGGCGTAACAACCACCGCTCTCTCCGTCATTGCGAGCGAAGCGAAGCAATCCAGGGGCGGCGCGCGCAGCCCTGGATTGCTTCGTCGCTTCGCTCCTCGCAATGACGGCGCCCGTGGGTGCATAAGGCATCACAACCAACAAAGAAGAGGAAACACCATGTCCCAAGCCAAGCGCATCGTGCTCGCCGCGCGTCCCGTCGGCGAGCCCAAGCCGTCTGATTTCCGTCTCGAGGATTACGCCATCCCGACGCCCGGCGCCGGCGAGGTGCTGCTGCGCACGATCTGGCTGTCGCTCGATCCCTACATGCGCGGCCGCATGAGCGATGGCCCGTCCTACGCCCAGCCGGTGCCGGTCGGCGGCGTGATGGAGGCGGGGACGGTGTGCGAGGTGGCCGCGTCCAACAATCCCGGCTTCAAGCCAGGCGACATCGTGCTGGCCCGCGCCGGCTGGCAGACGCATGCGATCTCCGACGGCAAGGGTCTCGCCAAGGTCGACCCGAGCCTCGCCCCGATCTCGACGGCGGTGGGCGTACTCGGCATGCCCGGCATGACCGCCTACACGGGTCTCCTCGACATCGGCCAGCCCAAGGCAGGCGAGACCGTCGTGGTTGCCGCAGCCTCCGGCGCGGTCGGCTCGGCCGTCGGGCAGATCGCCAGGATCAAGGGCGCCCGCGCCATCGGCATCGCCGGCGGCAAGGACAAATGCGACTACGTGAAGAAGGAATTCGGCTTCGACGACTGCCTCGACCATCGCGATCCCGACCTCGCGGCCAAGCTGAAAGAGGCTTGCCCCAAGGGCATCGACGTCTATTTCGAGAATGTCGGCGGCGCGGTGTTCGAGGCGGTGTTCCCGCTGTTCAACGCCTTCGCCCGCATGCCCGTCTGCGGCCTGATCGCCCATTACAACGACACGCAATCCGTGGCGCCGAAATGGGCCGGCGCGATGATGCGCAACGTCCTGACCAAGCGGCTCCTGATCCGCGGCTTCATCGTCTCCGACTTCGCCTCCCGCCACGGCGACTTCCTCAAGGACATGTCGGCCTGGGTCCGCGACGGCAAGGTCAAGTACAAGGAGCACGTCACCGAGGGCCTGGAGAACGCGCCCGACGCGTTCATGGGCCTCTTGAAGGGCGCCAACTTCGGCAAGCAGCTGGTGCGGGTCGGGCCGGACAAAGCCTGAAGCCACACTTGATGTGATTCTTCAGTGCGACCGTAAAATCACGGGAACCACAGCCGCTTATCGGGAGTCCTGAGGGAACCGGTTCATCCACGAGGGCCCGGCATCATGCCGGGCCTTCACGTTTCCTGAAGGGGGATTGTCGATGTCGCTGACCATGGTGCTGCTGCCCGTCTTCGTGCAGGTCATCATGACCTTCGCGCTCTTGTTCTGGAACAAGAAGCGCGGCCAAGCCACGGACGCCGCCGACGAATTCGGCCTGCCGACCCTGTTCTACGCCCTGATCGCGCTGGCGCTGCCGCTGCGCCATGCCGATCTGGTGATCGTGCTGCTGTCCTGGGTGTTCGTCGTCACCCGCTTCGTCAATGCCGGCTTCTTGCGCGGGGCAGATGAGCGTGGGCTCGCCTGGACCGCCTCGGCGCTGGTGCTGCTGGCGATGTGGCTGTATTTCGCCCTGAAGATGCTTCTCCTGATCTGAGACTGGATTCTATAATGACCCCCGCCGCCCGGCTGTCCGCCGCCATCGACATCATCGAGTCCATCGAGTCCCAGCGGGCGCCGGCGGCGAAGGCCTTGAAGGACTGGGGCACCAGCCACCGCTTCGCCGGTTCCGGCGACCGCGCCGCCATTGCCGGCCTGGTCTGGGACGTGCTCCGCCGCCGCGCCTCCAGCGCCTACCTGATGGAGGACGACACGGCGCGGGCGCGCGTGCTCGGCATGCTCAAGCTCGAGCGCGGCATGGACGCAGCCGGCATCGCCGCGCTCTGCGACGGCAGCCGCTTCGCGCCGCCGCCGCTGACCGCCGCCGAAGAAAAGGCGCTGGCCTCGCGCACGACCGAGGGCGCGCCGCCGCCGGTCGCCGGCGACTATCCCGACTGGCTCGACCCGTATCTCGCCGCCGTGTTCGGCGACGACCGCGTCGCCGAGGCCATGGCGATGGCCAGCCGCGCGCCGCTCGATCTGCGCGTCAACACGCTGAAAGCGAAGCGCGAGAAGGTGCAGGCCTCGCTGAAGCATCTCGGCGCGGTGCCGACGCCGTGGTCGCCGCTCGGCTTGCGCATCGCGCTCGGCGCCGACGCGCGCAACCCCGGCGTCCATGCCGAGGAGGATTTCATCAAGGGATTTGTCGAGGTCCAGGACGAGGGCTCGCAGCTCGCGGCGCTGTTCACCGCCGCCAAGCCCGGCGAGCAGGTGATCGACCTCTGTGCCGGCGCCGGCGGCAAGACGCTTGCGCTCGCGGCGATGATGCAGGGCAAGGGCCGCCTGATCGCCACCGACACCGACAAGCGCCAGCTCGCGCCGATCCACGAGCGGCTGTCGCGCGCCGGCGTCCACAACGCCGACATCCGCAGCCCCAAGGGTGACGCCGACCCGCTCGCCGACATCAACGCCTCGGCCGATCTGGTGGTGATCGACGCCCCCTGCACAGGCACCGGCACCTGGCGCCGCAACCCCGACGCCAAATGGCGCATGCGCCCCGGCGCCCTGGAAATCCGCCTCAAGGACCAGGCCGAAGTGCTCGACCGCGCCGCCCGCCTGGTCAAACCCGGCGGCCGCATCGCCTACATCACCTGCTCGGTGCTGCAGCCGGAAAACGGCGACCAGGTGAGGGCGTTCGTTGAGCGCCACAAGGCGTTTTCGATCCAGCCCCCCGACCAGACCGCCACCGTCCTCTGGGACAAAGCCGAAGCCTTCGCCGAGGCCGCCCTGCAAACCCCGGAGGGTTGGCTGATGACCCCCCGCCGCACCGGCACGGACGGCTTCTTCGTATCGGTGCTGCGCAAGGGCTAGCTGCCGCGAAACCCTCCGGTGTCGTCCCGGGCAAGCCCCGCGCGCGCAGCGCGTGCGGCGCCGAGCCGGGACCCATACGCCGCGGCCGTCGTGAGGCGCGAAGCTGTGGCCCCAGCGTGCCACAAACGCCACCCTGTGGTTATGGATCCCGGCTCGGCGCTATCTGGAGCAATGCTGCGCATTGCCCCAGCCCGCTTGGCCGGGACGACAGCGGTGGGTGAGGCCCGACTAAAGTCACCAAAGCCCGGCTGCCGTAGGGTGGGCAAAGGCGCGTGGCATGCTGGTCGTTTGGGCCGCGCTGGCGCGCGCCGTGCCCACCGTCTCACCTCGTGCACGCCGCCGGACGGTGGGCACGGCGCCCTTGCTAGCTCCCCGGTGGAGAGAGCACGGCAGCGCCTTTGCCCACCCTACGGCGTCACGGCGCAGTGAATCCCGTCGGCCAAGGGTTGCGAGTCCCCCCGCCGCGGCGTAATTCCTTGCCATGACAGCCCCAGCCAACAACACCCCCGCCGCCGCCGACACCTCCGTGGCCGCGCTCCATGACAAGATCCTGATCGTCGATTTCGGCAGCCAGGTCACGCAGCTGATCGCGCGCCGGGTGCGCGAGGACGGCGTGTATTGCGAGATCGTGCCGTTCCAGAAGGCGGAGGCCGCCTTCCGGCAGATGAACCCGAAGGCCGTGATCCTCTCCGGCGGCCCCGAATCCGTCCACGAGGCAGGCTCGCCGCGCGCCCCGCAGCTGATCTTCGATAGCGGCGTCCCCGTGATGGGCATCTGCTACGGCCAGATGACGATGGCCGCGCAGCTCGGCGGCACCGTCGAGGGCGGCCACCACCGCGAGTTCGGCCGCGCCGACGTCGAGGTCAAAACCAAAAGCCTGCTGTTCGACGGCGTCTGGCAGCCGGGCGAGCAGCATCAGGTGTGGATGAGCCATGGCGACCGCATCACGCAGATGCCGCCGGGCTTCTCCGTCGCCGGAGTCTCGCCGAACGCGCCCTATGCCGTGATCCAGGACGAGCAGCGCAAGTACTACGGCCTGATGTTCCACCCCGAGGTGGTGCACACGCCCGACGGCGCCAGACTGATCCGCAACTTCGTCCGCAACATCGCCGGTCTCGGCGGCGACTGGACCATGCGCGCCTTCCGCGAAGAGGAGATCAAGAAGATCCGCGCCCAGGTCGGCAAGGGCAAGGTGATCTGCGGCCTCTCCGGCGGCGTGGACTCCGCCGTTGCCGCCGTGCTGATCCACGAGGCGATCGGCGACCAGCTCACCTGCGTGTTCGTCGATCACGGCCTGCTCCGGCTCAACGAGGCCGAGACCGTCGTCGATCTCTTCCGGCACCACTACAACATCCCGCTGGTGCATGTGGACGCCTCAAAGCTTTTCCTCGGCGAGCTCGAAGGGGTCACCGACCCCGAAGCGAAGCGCAAGACCATCGGACGACTCTTCATCGACGTGTTCGACGCCGAGGCCAAGAAGATCGGCGGCGCCGATTTCCTGGCGCAGGGCACGCTCTATCCCGACGTGATCGAGAGCGTCTCCTTCACCGGCGGCCCCTCGGTGACGATCAAGTCGCACCACAATGTCGGCGGCCTTCCGGCGCGCATGAACATGAAGCTGGTCGAGCCGCTGCGCGAATTGTTCAAGGACGAGGTCCGCGTCCTCGGCCGCGAGCTCGGCCTGCCCGACGTGTTCGTCGGCCGCCACCCGTTCCCGGGCCCCGGCCTCGCCATCCGCTGCCCCGGCGAGATCACGACCGACAAGCTCGACATCCTGCGCAAGGCCGACGCCATCTACATCGACGAGATCCGCAAAGCCGGCCTCTACGACACCATCTGGCAGGCCTTCGCCGTGCTGCTCCCCGTCAAGACCGTCGGCGTGATGGGCGACGGCCGCACCTACGACTACGTCGTCGGCCTGCGCGCCGTCACGTCCACGGACGGCATGACGGCGGATTTCTATCCGTTCGACATGAAGTTCTTAGGGAACACGGCGACGCGTATCATCAACGAGGTGAAGGGCGTGAATAGGGTGGTGTACGACGTGACGAGCAAGCCGCCGGGGACGATTGAGTGGGAGTAGGCAGAACCAAATTCGGAGTTTGAACGCGGAGGCTGCTGCTTGACTACTGAGAGTCGACCATGGGCTAAGGATTTCCAAATCCAATCCGTAGCGGATTTGGACTTCGTTGTCGGCCAGAGCGTCGGATTTCCAGTTGGGATGTCTAGAAAGAGTACGCCTGAGTTTCGGCGACGTGTTGTTGCAGCCTTAATATCTCATCGGATGGGGTTGTCCTCGATCGACTATGCTCTGAAGCGCTACGTTAGACCAGAATTGTACGAGGACGACGGTGTCGGGCTAGGCGACGAAGCTAGTGACTTTTTGCGAGAAAGCGTTGATGAGCTAATGCGCGGGTTGGGCGGGCTACATACAAAAAATCCATCGTTTGGCGTTTTTGGTGCGGAGATAACGCTCTATCGGATACCCCACAGCTTGGATGCAGCTCGATTGTTGTCGAATAGGGGGCTGTTACTTGAGGTCCTTCCTATCCTACGTTTGTGTTTTGAGATGATGTCGTGGGCTAATACTGCCTTCTACCTGCAGGAGGAGGATGCCGTTGTGAACTTGAAAGCGCAGTCGTGCATTTCGCTCCTGAAAGAAGTCTATCCAACGGCTGGTAAAGTCTACGGGTATCTATCCACGTTCTCTCATTGGGGGCACGCCATCCATGAGCAGTTCATTCAGGTCGAATCGGAGCAAGTTTCCGTTCTGAATGCGTCTGTGCGCTACCGTGCTATGTCGCTCGGATTGTGTTTAACTATTCTGGACATATTTCTCTCGGTGGTCAGAGGGCTCTACAAGGAGCGCAGTGAAGCCTTGATCTCTAACGTGCAAGGCGTAGTTGGTTCTGGCTCCGATCGTAGAGCGTTCGCAATGCTGTCTCGGATAGAGGGGATCACTGGCCTGAAGGAGCTAAAAGAAATCAGGACCCTAATTTCGTAGTGCGAGCTCTTGCGCGCAAATAGTGTGTCGCAGCTAGTGCGCCAGTCGTCATGATTGACCGGGGGATTGCGTGACAGTGCACATAACCCTTTTGGTTTGCGGCGAAGTCCGTTGGGACCGTTGTTCGCGACGGAGCATGTGTAGCTTTGACGATCTTGCACCGGCAGGTCATTCGCGCTATATAACTACTGTGGTCACGATTGAGGACGAAGCCATGCGCGAGATTCAGCTTCGTGATGCCAAGGCGAACCTCTCCGCAGTTGTCGATCAGGCGGTCGAGGGCAAGCCGTCGGTGATCACGCGTCACGGCAAGCGCGAAGTCGTCGTCTTGAGCTATGAGGAGTGGGAACGGTTGTCTCACGTGCCGAGCTTTGGACGTCTGTTGATGGCGGCGCCGCTGGCAGCGGATGATGTGCCAGAGCGCAACCCGTCTCCGGCACGAACCGCCGATTTCTGACATCGTGTATCTCGTCGATACCAACGTCATTTCGGCGGCGGCGCCAGGACGTTCGGTCCCGGCCGCGCTGGTCGATTGGATGGATGCGCAATCGGCGTCGCTGTTCATCTCGGTCGTGACGGTCGCGGAGATCGAGGACGGGATCGCGAAGCTGCGGCGGGAAGGTGCCACCCGCAAGAGTGCCGACATCGCCGCGTGGCTGGAAACGGTGGTGAATCTCTACGCCGACCGCATTCTCCCGTTCGACATCGAGGCCGCCCGGATCGCCGGCGCCTTGACGGATCGGGCGAGGGGGCTTGGCCATGCGCCGGGCTTCGCCGACATCATCATCGCCGCGACGGCGCGCCGGCATCAATTGACCATCCTGTCCCGCAACCTCCGGCACTTCGAGCCCCTGGGTATTGCCGTGCGCGATCCGTTTGCGGCGCTGCCGTGAACACGACGAGATGATGGTGGTTCGAGATGCGCCTTGTGGCGCTCCTCACCATAAGGCGTCAGATCCGCAACCGAGGCGTAGGTGGACTATCAGCAGCGTGCTAATGGAGACGAGAGACGGCGTTTCTTCCGATCGGGATCTTGAAATGTCAGAGCACGCTTTCACTCCTCACCCTGAGGAGCGCGCCCTTGGCGCGCGTCTCGAAGGGCGAGGCCCGAGCTGAGGCCTCATGGTTCGAGACGCGCCGCCATGAAGGCTCTTCGTCATGGCACGACCGGTGGTGCGGCGGTCCTCACCATGAGGGGGTAGCCCTAGACCAGGAGTTGCAATTTGACCATGAGCAGCGTGCTCATGGAGAGGGTTTGAGGCTGCGCCTCTACGCTCCTTCGCTGTCGCCGATCGACTGAACGATCGTCTGCCCGACGGGCAATTCTCGCATGCCCCGCATGCACCAACTGCCCGTCGTGCCAGTTTGTCGCAAACTAATCCCTTGCACCGTCGGGCAAATCACCTCCACATATCAGCGCATCCCGGCTCGTTGAAGAGGGACGTTTCGCGATCGTCACGAGCGTCGAGCCGGAGGATGCGATGGGCGCGTTGCTCTGCAGCCTGGTCTCACGACCTGTGCCGACGGACGGAGCGAGGCGACGGCGAAATGGTGTGGTCCTGGCGTCCCGAAGCTGACGCCAAGCCGGCGGTGATGATGATCCGCTGGTGACGGGGGCAAGACAGCCGGTCCCCGGGGAGAGCGCCTATAAGTCGGAAAACCGTCGCGCAGGGAAGGCCGGATATTGGGCTATACCTGTGGTTCTGCCGCGTGCTTATTTGCTGCACGCGGACCGCGGGTATCAGCCGATACCCGGTCTTCCCTGCGCCTCTTCTTCGAAAGGAGAGGTTCACTCGAGAGCACAACTCGGGCGGAAGCCGCCGCGAGAGCGTCCCGTTATGTCGGCTGTTTGAAACGTGTAGCACTGACCCATCCGATGTCCTGCACGAGGAGGTCGAGGCAATTGATCTGCAGCCTCTGCAAACTTCCTCGCAATCCGATCTGACGCGTCGACGACCGACTATTTGCGTAAGCGTGTCCGGTTCTGAAACAAACGCTGCGCGTCGCCGCGATCTTTGAAGTTCCATTTCATTGACGCGGTGACGTGCGGAACGGATATTCACGGCCACAACCGCTCAACCTGGGATCGCCGACATGAGAACGAGAACCGCAGCCCGTTGCCTGGTGCGCAAGCGCCGCGCCGGCCGCTGCTTCTCCGCGGCGACCGGGGTCTGTTGCTGATCGCCGCAGCCGAACGCGACATTCATCATACCAGCAGATCAGACAGGAGCGCCGCAGCCTGAAGCGGCGAAGGATCGACCATGCCCAACGCCTACGTCATCGAGGTCTACAACCGCACCGCCGGTATCGTCACCGCCGACGAGCGCGGCTTCAGCTTCTTCTCGTCCGAACGCGCCTTCGACAGCCTGGAAGGGCAGTCCTTCGCCTCGGCGCGCGAGGCCGAACGCGCGGCCCGCGCGCTCGTCACCACCGGCGGGCGTCGCCGCCGCGGCGCCATCTGACATCGCCTCCATCATTTTCTCGAAAGGCTGACAGCTCATGAGCTTCTACAGGGACTTCAACGACAAGCTGGCGATTCAGGCTTGCAACGATGCCAGGCGCGAGCCGTATCGGACGATCGAGGTGTGGCGCAGGGGGCCGTTGAGGAGGTTGCCCCAGGGTAGAAGGACACCTAATTAGCCGATCTCGCTGGTCATCAATGGATTGCCGCGTACATGATCTTCTCTTCTGTCGCTTCGATCGCCGAAAACTCCTCGACGACCTTGCCCTGCCGCGAGACCAGGATGCGATCGGACAGCGCCATGATTTCTGGAAGATAGGAGGAGATCACGACAACCGCCTTACCTTCGTCGGCTAGCCGGTTGATCAGCTCGTGGATCTCAACGATAGCGCCAACGTCGACACCGCGCGTCGGCTCGTCGAAGATGATCAGCTCCGGGTCTTGGATCAGCGATTTGGCGATGACGACCTTTTGTTGGTTGCCGCCCGAGAGCTCGACGACCTTGACCTCGTCGCCGATGGCGCGGACCTTGAGGCGCTCGATCCAGGTCTTGGCCGCCGCATTGCTTTCGCGCCGCGACAGCCAGGCGTGGCCCGCCGGAAACTTGGCGAGCAGGCCGAGATAGATGTTGCGCGCGATCGAGGCGGTCTCGAAGAAGCCTTCGACTTTGCGGTCCTCGGTCACATAGGCGATGCCGGCCTTCACGGCCGGGGCGGGCACCCGGTAACGCACCGGCCTGTCGTTGAGCAGGATTTCGCCGCCGTGGAAGAAGTCGCGCTTCAGGACGCCCGATACGATCTTGAACGTCTCGGTGCGGCCCGCGCCGACCAGGCCGAATACGCCGGTGATCTGGCCTGCGAACACCGACAGCGAATTGTTCTTCACCATCGGCGCCATCTTCAGGTTCTGCACGGTCAGGACGCGCTTGCCGCCGGGGCGAACGGTCTCCTTGCGGGTGCCATAGAGCGTGTTGGAAAGGTCGCGACCGACCATGGCCTGGATGATGCGTGCGCGGTCGAACTTCGAGGCGTCGTCGGTCACGACATGCTTTCCGTCGCGCAGGACGGTGATGCGGTCGGCGAGCAGCAGCGCCTCCTCGAGCGCGTGCGAAATGAAGACGATCGACACGCCGCGCTTCTTCAGGTCGCGCACCAGATCGAAGAAGTACTTCTTCTCCTCCGGCGTCAGCGTGGCCGTCGGCTCGTCGAAGATGATGACCTTGGCCTTGTGCAGGACCGCACGGGCGATTTCGACCATTTGCTTCTTGGCCGCGCCCAGTCCACCGACGGTCGCCGTCGGCGTCACGTCGAAGTTGAGCGATTGCAGGAACTGCTGGGCCGCGATGTAGATGCCGCGCAGCCGGTTGTAGAATTTCTCCTGACCGAGAAAAAGGTTCTGCGCCACGGTCATCGTGGGCACGAGGCTGTTCTCCTGGAACACCATCGCGATGCCGAGGTTGCGCGATTCGAGCGGCGTCTTCGGAGCGACGGCTTTGCCGTCGACGGCCATGGCGCCCGAGGTCAGCGTCACGACGCCGGCCATGACCTTCGTCAGGGTCGACTTGCCTGCGCCGTTTTCTCCGACCAGGGCGTGGATCTCGCCGCGCCGCAGGTCGAAATCGACGCCGTCGATCGCCGGCACGCCGGCATAGAGTTTCGTCGCCTTGGAGAGGGACAGGACGATGTCGCTCATGGGCTGACCTCTTCGCCGGCCACCGCGACCGGCAGCTTGAGTACGCGGCCCGGTCCTTTGGCGATTACGACGAGATCGTCGCCCAGCTCGGCAGCCGCCACGATGCCGTGATTGACGCCATCGGCGCGGCTGTGCAGCGAGTAGCGCGGCAGGCCGTCGGCGCCGAGCCGGATGACGAGGCCGTAGGAGCGGGGAGGAGCCCACGGCTTCATGACGCCCATGGTCTTGATGTGGGCGCCCTGCAGCGGCTCCTTGAACGAGTTTCCGGAGTTGAGCCGTGGGACGATCCAGTATTCCGGATCGATCTCCGCCATCATGCGGCGGCGGTAGGCCGGCTCGCGCAGTACGAACTCCACGAGCTGCGTGCGCGCGGTGAATGCCGTAAGCCAGAACCCTCCGCCGCGCGCAGGCGAAAGCCTGGAGGGATAGACCGGCAGACGGCTGAGCAGGACCCTGCGCGTGCCGTCGGGCGCAATCGATACGATCCGGTGCCCCCAGCTCTCGCTGATGACGACGTCGCGGCCGCTCGCCGCCGCGCCGAACGCGTAATGCAGCCTGCCGGCAATCGGCCTGATGGTCCGCGTCTTCGGATCAAGCCGAAACACGCGGCCGGTATCGCCAAGCTCCATCAGGTCGCGAGCCCAGTCGCCGACGCCGCGCAGCGACGAGCCGTCGGTCGCGATCAGCGTGCCGTCGGACGCGGCGGCCAACGCGTTGACGGCATGCAATTCGCCAGTGAAGGTCGACGAGGGTGTCTTTGCGGCTGTATCGTCGTAGACATGGACCTCGGTGCCGCCGAGCGCGACGGCGATGCCGCCGGAGGGCAGCACGGCGAGGGCGGAGATCGGCCGGTCGAAGGTACGGACCGTTGTGGCCGACGATACGGTCAGGCGGAGCAGCCGCACGCCGTCGGCAACGAGCAGCGAATTGCCGTCGATTGCGAGATCTTCCGGCGCGTCGCACTCCAACAGGGTCTCGGCCCGCTCGAGGAGCTGGTTGGGTTTCAGCGCGCCGTCGAACGACGGAACGGTGATGGTCGCGTCGCCGCGGCCGAGGATGCGGTTGGCGAATTCGCGGACGGCCTCGATCACGATCGTTTCCCCCAACGCTTGTCATACTGGACGAAATCGGGATCGGCGTTGGCCAGCTTGTACCGGCCGATGCGATTGTTGAGGATGCCACCGAGATAGAGATATCCGCGGTGCTCGCGCATCGACGTGATCATGGGGTGATTGAGGCCCTTGAGGTCCCAGAACGATTCAAGGATCTTGCCCTGTTCGTTGAACTTGACGACGCAGCCGGTGTTGATGTTCGGGAACAGCCATTCGTCGACCGGCACCCGCTTGGCCATGCGGCGGCGGAAGCCAGGCATTTTCCAGGCGAGATCGAGCGAGGGGCTGCGCATGCCGACCAGCGCCAGCCAGTAATTGCCGTCTGAGGCGAGGTTGATGTTGTCGGGGTATCCCGGCAGATTGTCCATCACGACCTCGACGGCGCCCTTCTTCGGTCCGGCGAACCAGTAGCGCTTGATCGAGCAGCCGAAGGTCTCCGCGAACAGGATCGACTGCCCGTCGCTCGCGACTGCGACGCCGTTCGGGAATTTGAGCCCGCGCAGCGCGGTGTGCGTGATGCCGGTCTTGGTGTCGTAGCAGATGATGCGGCCGTTGCCGCGGGCCTCCAGGCCGTCGACCGGCCACTCGTCCATCTCGTAGCGGACGGTCGCCTCGGAGAAGAAGATCAGCCCGTCATCGGTGATGTCGAGATCGTCGGCGAGCCGAAGCCGGCTGTCGTCGTTGACCGAGTACATGCTGCGATTGGTCTCGTCGGTGACCTTCTCGACGGTGCCGTCCGGCTTGATGCGATAGAGCCCCATGCCGCCGATGCAGACGTAGAGGTTGTCCTCGCGGTCGAACGCCATACCGAGCGGCTGGCCACCGATATGAGCGAAGAGCTCCATGCGCTCATAGTCGGGCGGGAAGAACCGGATGATGTCGCCGTGGCGAGATCCGGCGTAGAGCACGTCGTTGCGGTCGAGGATGACGTCCTCGGGAGCCTCGATCCGCCCGAGCCCGATCGACGAGACCTCGCGCAGCTTGTCGTTCTGCTCGAACGGTCCGCCCTTGCCGATCTCGGTCGGGGGCGGCGGCGGCAGCGCATGATAGGTCGGCGCGACATAGACCTTGCTGATGATGCGCGTACGGTTTTTCTGCCAGCGGATATCGACCATCGCGGCGACCAGCAGGATGCTGGCCAGCGCCATGCGGTTGGCGCCGCCGCGAGCGTTCATCGCCGTCAAGCCGTTGGTGATCAGGAGGACGATCAGGACGCCGACCGCCGACTTGACAACCGACCCCTTGCCGCCGCCGAGCGTGATGCCGCCGAGCACGGTCGCCGTCAGCACGATCACCTCGAGGCCGACGCCGATGTCGCCGCCGACGGTGCCGAGACGGGCCGCGAAGAACAGCGCGCCGATGCTCGTCAGTACGCCGCTCGCGATATAGCAGAGCGCGATGGTCCGGCGCACCGGGATGCCTGAATTGTAGGCCGAGCGGCGCGATCCGCCGATTGCGGTGATATGCCAGCCGGGCCGCAACCGTGTCAGGAAGATGTGGCCGAAGATCGCGATCGCGATGTAGACGATCGCGACGCTCGGAATCCCGAGCACGCTGCCGCCGCCGATGAAATCCCAAGACGGAATGTCGGGCAGGGCCGATGCGATGGCGTTGGAGTAGCGCTGGATCAGGAGGTCGAATGCCGAGCGGTAGATGATCAGCGTGATGAGCGTTGTGATGAAGGCGCGAAGCCGGAGGTAGCCGATCAGGAAGCCGTTCACGGCGCCGAGCAGGCCGCCGAAGACCATGGTCGCGACGATCACGGCGGGGACCGGCCAGCCGAGCACGTCGAGCAGATAGAGCGCGCAGAAATCCGTGAGCGCGAACATCGATCCGACCGAGAGATCGATGCCGCCCACGATTACCACCAGCCCCATGCCTAGACCGATGAAGCCTATCTCGCCGGCCTGGCGCGCGGTGTCGGCGAGGCTTGACGGCGACAGGAAATGCTCGAGCGACCGGCTGAGCGCAAAGCCGACGATCAGGAGCAGGATGACCGGAACGGCGGTTTCGGTCCATCGCTTGGACAGGATCTCGCCGAGGAGGTGGTCCGGCCAGTAGCGATATCGCAGCCGAGTGAATGTCTCGCGCATCTGCCTTCCATGCATTCCAATCAGACAATGGGTGCGCGTCCCGAGGCGAGCCCGGGACGTGCGTTCATGCGACGATCACTTCTTGAGATCGGAGAGATTCCAGCACGTCGTCTGGCTGTCGGCGTTGTCTTTGGTGATCGGAACGAGCGTCGTGTACTCCGATCCCTTGACCGATCCGGGCTTGGCGCCCGACGACAACAGCCATTTGATGGTACCGGCCATCTGGGCCGCCTGCGTCGGTACGTCGTAGCTCATGTTGAGGTCGAATGAACCGTTCTTCACGAGCTCGCAGGCGCCCTTGCGCTCGCCGCCGCCGGAGGTCGCCAGGAAGACCTTGCCGGTAAGCCCGGCCTCCTTGATGGCGGCCGCGGTGCCGATGTCCATGCCGTCCCAGAAGCCGACGATGCCGCACAGATCGGGGTTCTGCTTCAACACCGTCTGCGTGATGGCCTTGGCCTTGGCGGCGTCCCAGTCGGCAGCCTGGCTGGAGACGACCTTGATCTCGGGATGTTTCGCGAGGACGTTCTCGACGCCCTTCAGCGTATATGCGCTCGCGGCCGCCGACAGCGCACCCTGGATGATCGCGATCTTGTTCGACTTGCCCTGGCAGGCCTTGACCACGCCTTCGGTCTGCCGTTCGCCGATCTCGATCCAGTTCGCGCCGACGAAGGCCGAGCTGCGATAGGCGGAGCCCATGTTGATCTGGATGACGTAGATGCCCTCGTTCTCGGCGCGCTGCAGCAGCTTTGCGTAGGTCTGCACGTCGGGATTGTGGATCACCATCACCGCCGGCTTCTCCGAGATCAGCGAGGTGACGGCCTGGGCGCCGGCATTGGTGTTCCAGTTGGGATCGCGAATCTCGAACTTGACGCCGTAGGGCTCGAGCTCCTTCTTCAGGCCGGCGTACCAGCCTTCGGTGAGATCGAAGTTCATCGCCACCGGCACGTAGGCAACGGTCTTGCCGGCGAGCGCGTCGCGGAAGGGCTTCTGGAATGGTTCGTCGAGCCCCTGTTGCGCGAACGCGGGGACTGCGGCGGCCACGACCGCCGAGGCGGCGATACCCGCAAATGCAAGCTTTCGGATCTCAATCATTGCTTCCTCCTCCTTTGATAGTCCCGATGTTGCGGCGAACTAGATGTCGCCTTGTTGGGCCGTTTCCTCGTTGCGTGGATTCAGGAACGTGTCGGTGATGACGGCGACCAGAAGGACGACGCCCTTGATCAGGTTTTGGCCGGCGTAGGGGATGTCCAGGATGGTCATGCCGTTGAGCATCGTTCCGATCAGCAGCGTGCCGATGATGACGTTCACGACGCCACCGCGCCCGCCGGACAGACCGATGCCGCCGAGCACGACGACGAGGATGACGTCGTAGATCAGAGTCGAGTTGAAGATGCGCGTGGGCATCGAGTTGACGGACGCCGCCATGACGAGACCGGCAAAGCAGCCGATCAACGCAGCCAGGACATATTGCAGCACGATGATCGGTCGCGATGGAATGCCGGTGACACGTGCGGCGAACGGATTGTCGCCAACGGCGTAGATATAGGCGCCCCAGCGGGTCTGGCGCAGCAGCACGAACACCACGACGCAGGCGATCGCGAACATCACGATCGAGGTGGGTATGCCAAGAATGCTGCCTTGCCCGAGCCGCTCGAACCCGGCCATGCCGTCGCTCCACTGCACGACGTCGAGCTGAAACAGGGCTGACTGGCCGAGGCCCGCGACAAAAATGCCGCTGGCGAGCGTCGCAAACAGCGGCGGCACTTCGGCGTAGGCGATGAGCCAGCCGTTGACGAGACCGATCGCGATCGCGAGCAGGCCGGCGGCCAGCAGCGACGCCGGAAGTGAGTGCCCGTTCTGCACCATCTGCAGGACCAGGCCGCCGGGGACCGCGAGCGCCGCGATCAGCGACAGATCGATGCCCCGGCCGATCACGACGATGGCCATGGCGAGACCGAGGATGCCCAGCACCGCCACGTTCTGCAGCAGCGTCAGCATGTTGTCGGCGGTGAGGAAGCCCTTGAGCACGATCGAGAACACGATAAACAGCGCCGCGAAGACGGCGAACACGATTTCCTGCTGGCTGAACCGAAGGCGCTTCATCGTTGTCTCTCATCAATTCCGGATCGGGTACTGCTTCATCACAAGGCGGCCTCGATCAGATAAGTCTGCGGCAGGCTCGCCAGGCTGTCGGCCAGCGGCGTCGAAGCTTGCGAACGGCCTCGGCAGGGGCCGGCTCTCGCCGACGACCAGGGAGACGCTACGCGCGCAGCCACGTTGCTGGCCGTTTGCCAGATCGCGGCATCGGCCGCTTCCGACGGGATCACCAGCACCGTCCCACCTTGCGCCTTGAGCAGGTCGACGATCGTATCCTCGTTGAGGAGATGGTTGATCGAGCTCGCGACGCCCGCCACCTGGGCGTCGAGCAAGGCGGGAAAGACCTGCGGCAGGATCGGGCAAAGGATCGCGACGGTCGGACCGTCGGGCATGATCCCGTACGACCTGAATAAGTTCGCGGCACGGGATATTTCGCCGAGCAACTGGCGATGCGTGAGGCTGACGTCGCCCGACGGCGTCAGGATGCTCAGCGCGCCGGGATGCAATCGCGCCGTCGCCTCGAACAGGTGTTAGAGAATGCGTGCAGACACGAGGAAATCGTACCGCAACCGCTCGAGCGCCTCGATATCGGCAATGGACGTGACGGGTCTCGTAAACCTCGTTGTCTTCGCGCAAGGCGGATCGACGGGCATCGCTGCAGCGCGTGCAGGCATCCTTTCCCTCTGTGAGCCGCTGCTTGTTATTCATAGCTCGCCGCCCCAACGGCGCTTGCCCCGGAGCGCAAAGGTTTTGCGTGTGCGTGCAAAGTTGGCTTGCGCAGAGCCGCTAGACATCTAGAATCGCACTATTCTCTGTTGTGCGACGCACAAAGAACTTGTGGCTGTTGCCTATGGGGCAACCGATCAATCTTGTATTCACGACAGAGGACCTCGAGCCGTCCAACGCTACGCCGCCTGGCAGGGTATGCGATGTCTATGTCCATGTCGACGTCGAAGCGGAGAAGCGCTCCGACTATCGGGCTTCATCTGGAGGCGCGGTTCGGCGCCGTCACCATGACTGACGTTCTCTTGTCGGAGCGCATCACGCGCCGCGAGCGCCACATCGCGAAGCTCGACAACGACTGCTACTACGTCGAGTTCGTCGAGCAGGGAAAGATGAATGTCCTCCAGGCCGGGCAGTCGCTGCTCACCAATCCAGGCGTCGGTGCGATATTTTCGGCGTCCGAGGCCTATGATCTGGAGTGCGTAGGCAAAGTGCGGTCGCTGTAATTGGAGATTCCGCGCGCGGAGTTTGCCTCGCGCTTCAACGCGAGCAAGATCCCTGTCGCGATGACCATGGCATGGCGCCGCAGCCGAACTGGGGTCGGATCTCGTCGATCATGCCGCGCGCGATGGGCGGCAACATGGACAACAAGGACCTCCGCCCCGGCACCAAGGTCTACTTCCCGGTGTTCAACGAGGGCGCGCTGTTATCGGTGGGGGATGGCCATGGCGTGCAGGGCCATGGCGAGGTCTCCATCACCGCACTGGAGACCGCATTGACCGGCCATTTCAGGTTCACCGTCCGCAAGGACATGAAGCTGACCGCGCCGAGGGCCGAAACGCCCACGCATTACATGACGATGGGATTCGACGAGGATCTCGATGGCGCTGTCAGGCAGTCGCTGCGCGACATGATACGCTGGCTCGGCGACATCCGCGGCTTGTCGGCCAACGACGCCTACGCGCTCTGCAGCCTGGCCGGGGATTTCCACGTTACCCAGATGGTGAACGTGATCCGTGGCTCGCACTGCATGATCCCGAAATCGATCCTGAAATGAGTACCGCGGGCTCTCCGATCACGTAGTCCAACAGATCGAATGATCAGGCCGTCCGCGCGTTCGCCCGCCAGCTTCACCGCGAAGCAGGGGCCTCACGATTTCCAGTTCTCGGCCCCGTGTAAGGCAAGGCAAGGCGCTGGCGCAGACGCAAGGCCTCAATGTTCTGTATATCCAGCGACGCGACGAGACGTTCGTCGAGATTCCCGTCGGTCCCGTGTTCGAGGTGCCAGGGGCAACGTCGGAGGAGGTGAGGCGGCAAGAACGGGCTTCGGCTTTGTGACGAGATGCGGCTTGACTTCGCCATACGATGTCACTGCCCGTGGTGTGCGCAGATCGCGACTCCTATCCGCGTGAGACCAGGAATACGGCTGCCGCTTGAGTGTGCCGCCTTAGCTGACAATCCGCTGCGCCTCTTCAGCCCAAGCCTCATCTTGGGGATGATGGCTGGAGTGCTGCATGTTCAAGAGTTCGGAGTCCAGCTTTCCCCGCAGCTCGGCATTGAGCGATTTCGCTCTGCCGGCAAACTGCGGGGGCCATGGGGCTGGCGGTCGCGCGAGGGGCTCCACCAACTGTGGTCGCCGCCGGGCCACCGCTGCGCCAATTCCACATCCTTAATTACCTTCCGGCCGCATAACATGCTGGTAAATCACGTGATTATTATGCATATGTCGGCTAGCTGAAACTGCTGGAACCCGCCCCGTGAACTTGGAAAGCACATTGAATATCGGTCCGCGTCTTCGGCGAGCACGGCTGGCCAAGGGGATGCGGATGCGTGACCTCGCGCACGTCGTCGGCTGCGATGAAAGCATGATCTCCAAGATCGAGGCCGGCAAAGTCATGCCGTCGCTGCCCATGCTGGATAAGATGGTCCACGCGCTCGACCGCGACATGGCCTCGTTCTTCGGCCTGAGGGTGGACGACTACAAGCTGGTGCAAAAGCCAGAGGATCGGATGAAGGTGCCGGTCGATGCGCTGCGCGGCGGCAAAGGGGTCATCTACGAGCGTCTGGTCCCTGTGGCCGCCGGGAATCTGCTCGAGGCGAACATTCACGTCGTCGCTCCCGGCGGAGAGAAGGTCGATCTGATCACCCATCAGGGCGAGGCCGTCGGCTACCTCGTGTCCGGAACCATCGAACTCACCATCGACGACACCACCTATCTGATGACCGCCGGCGACTCCTTCTTCTTCAAGGCCTATCTGACCAACAGCTATCGCAACGTCGGACCCGACGAAGCGCGCATCGTCTGGGTCAATACTCCGCAGGTTCACTAGAGGCCGGTTCGTCACGGGGGCGGGTAGGCGGCCTTCCATTTGCGCTGCGTCGTTGCATGAATTTCATGCATGTGACGAGAACGGAAGCAGGGGTTTTGGAACCTCTGCCTTCCGCAACCTCACTGCAGAGCTGCGAGGAGGTCAAATCGCAGCAGTTCCGCTATCCCCTTCATTTCAATGGCTCTCCGGCAATGATGGCATAGCGCTTGCTTAATCCTCGACATGACTGTGATGCATGCCGATTGCCCCCGGCTGCGTCCGACTGTCGATGGGGCCTCACCCGTTGAGGCGCGCGGCGCAAGCCGTCGCCGCAGCGAATGATGGCAGGCGAACCGCTGATGGCTTTCGTTTGGAAACGACTGCTTGGCACCATCCCGAGCCTGGTGGGCGTCGTCGTTCTCACGTTCTTCATCTCGCGCGCGCTGCCCGGAGATCCAGCGGCGTTCTTCGCCGGACCGGCGGCCAACGCCGCGTCGATCGCCAGCATCCGCGCCACGCTGGGCCTCGATCGTCCGCTGCCGGCGCAGTTCGTGAGCTACATCGCCGACCTCGCGCACGGCAATCTCGGCCGCTCGCTCACGACCGGGCAGCCGGTGCTGACCGATCTGCTCGAACGGCTGCCCGCATCGCTCGAATTGTCATCGTTCGCGCTGCTGTTCGCGATCGGCATCGCTATTCCGATGGGGGTGTGGGCAGCGACGCGTATCAATGGCGGCGTCGATCATGCCTGCCGCGCGCTGGTCACCGTGAGCGCCGCGTTTCCGACCTTCTTCGTCGGCCTGCTGTTCGTCTATATCTTCTACTTCCTGCTCGGCTGGGCGCCGCAGCCGCTCGGCCGGCTCGACGAGATTGCCTTCTCGCCGCCGCCCCGCGTCACCGGGGCCTACACCATCGACGCCGTCATTGCGGGCGACTGGCCGGTGTTGCGCGCGGCGATGGCGCAACTGATCCTGCCCGCGATCTCGCTCGGCCTGTTCGCGCTGGCACCGATTGCGCGGATCACGCGCGCCGCGATGCTGGAGGCCCTGAGCAGCGATTTCATCCGCACGGCCCGCGCCAGCGGCCTGCCGGTGCGCAAGATCCTCATGGCCTACGCCTTCCGCAACGTGCTGCTGCCGGTTTCGAGCGTGCTCGGCATGGTGTTCTCCTTCCTGATCGGTTCGAACGTGCTGATCGAGCAGGTGTTCGGCTGGCAGGGCGTCGGGGCCTATGCGGTGGCCGCGGTGATTGCCTCCGACTACGCTGCGGTGCAGGGCTTCGTGCTGATGATGGCCGTGCTCTACGTGCTGCTGAATCTCGCGGTCGACGTGTTCGCAACGCTGGTCGATCCCCGCGTCAGGTTCGAGGGCTGAGCGATGAGCCTCGTCACGCTCGCCCGCAACACCGGTTATGCGTTCGGCGAAAATCGCCTGACGCTGGTCGCCGCGATCATTCTGGCGCTGCTGACGCTGTGCGCGATCTTCGGTCCATCGATCGCACCCTTCGATCCGCTGCTCACCTCGGCGACCACCAAGCTTGCGCGCCCAAGTCTTGTGCATCCGTTCGGCACCGATGCGCTCGGACGGGACATCCTGAGCCGCGTCATCGTCGCGACGCGGCTCGATCTCGGCATGGCGGTGTCGGCGGTGGCGCTGTCCTTCGTGGTCGGCCTCGCGCTCGGCGCGCTCGCCGGCTATTTCGGCGGCTGGACCGATCGCATCATTGGCCGGGCGATGGACACCATCATGGCGTTCCCGCTGTTCGTGCTCGCGATGGGCATCGTGGTGGCGCTCGGCAACAGCGTCGCCAACATCATCATCGCCACCATGATCATCAACCTGCCGTTCTACTGCCGCTTCGCCCGTGCGGAGGTGAATGTGCGGCGCGAGCTCGGCTATGTCGAGGCAGCGCGCATGGGCGGCAACGGACCGCTGCGCGTCCTGATCAACCACATCGTCCCGAACATCCTGCCGCCGATGATGGTGCAGGCTTCGCTGAACATGGGATGGGCGATCCTGAATGCCGCCGGCCTGTCCTTCATCGGGCTCGGGGTCCGGCCGCCGACGCCCGAATGGGGCATCATGGTCTCGGAAGGCGCGAGCTACATCATTTCCGGCGAATGGTGGGCCTTCATGTTCCCGGGCGCGGCGCTGGTGCTCGCGGTGTTCTCCTTCAACATGCTGGGTGACGGGCTGCGCGATCTGCTCGATCCGAGAAAGCGCGTGTGATGGCGCAGCTCGAGATCGACAACCTCTCGGTGGAATTCCGCACTCGTCATGGCGTGGTGCGTGCGCTGGATGCTGTCAGCCTGTCGGTGTCGCGCGGCGAGATTGTCGGCGTGGTCGGCGAAAGCGGCTCCGGCAAATCCGTCACCGCCTACACCGTGATGGGCCTCAACGATGCCGCCGCACGCATCACAAAGGGCGCGATCACGATGGGCGGCATCGATCTCCTGGCGGCGCGCCCGGAGGCGATGCGCGAGCTGCGTGGACGCGAGATGGCGATGATCTTCCAGAGTCCGCGCACCGCGCTCAACCCGATCCGCAAGGTCGGCAAGCAGATCGAAGACGTCTTGCAGGAACATGCCGCACTCCCTCGGCGCGACCTGAAGAAGGCAGCGATCTCGGCGCTGGCGCGGGTGCGCATTCCCGATCCCGAACGCCGCGCGGAGGCCTATCCGTTCGAGCTCTCGGGCGGCATGTGCCAGCGCGTGATGATCGCGATGGCGCTGGCCTGCACACCGTCGGTGCTGATCGCGGACGAGCCGACGACGGGGCTCGACGTCACGACGCAGGCCGTGATCATGGACCTGATCCGGGAAATGAGCCGCGCGACGCAGATGTCGACCTTGCTGATCACCCACGATCTCGGTCTCGCCGGCGAATATTGCGACCGGATCGCCGTCATGCATGCCGGCCACATCGTCGAGATCGCTCCCACGGAGGAACTGCTGGAGCGTCCGGCGCATCCCTATACGCGCCGGCTGCTGGCGGCGACGCCCGTGCCGGAGTCGCGCCTCGACGACCTCAATGCCATTCCCGGCCATCTGCCCGATCTCCGCGGCGCGCTGCCGCCGTGCCGCTTCAGCGGACGCTGCGAGCTGAGGCAGCCGATCTGCGACGAAGCGGAGCTGCCGTGGACCCATGTGTCGCCCGAGCATCTCGTGCGTTGCCGGTTTCCGCTGTCATGACGTCGCTGCTCGAGGTCAGGTCGCTGTCCAAGCTGTACCCGATCAAGCGGGCGGGGAAGGGAGCGGAGCTCCATGCCGTCGACGATGTCAGCCTGATGATCTCAGCCGGAGAAAGCGTCGGCCTCGTCGGTGAATCCGGCTGCGGCAAGTCGACGATGGTGCGCCTGCTCGGCCGGCTGATCGATCCCACCGCAGGCCAGGTCCTGATGGATGGCGAGGATCTCACCGCAATCACGCAGACGAAATTCGCGGCGTCGCCGAGCCGGCGGCGCATCCAGGTCGTGTTCCAGGACGCGACCGAGAGCCTCAACCCGTCGTTCCGTGTGTTCCAGACAATCGCCGATCCGCTCAAGCGGCTGCTCGGCATCACCGACAGCGTCGAGATCGCGCGCCGCGTTCAGACTACCGCCGCCCTGGTCGGGCTGCCGGTTGAGCTGCTGCAGCGCTATCCGCATCAGCTTTCGGGCGGCCAGCGCGCGCGCGTCGGCATCGCGCGCGCCGTTGCTGTCGAGCCCTCGCTGTTGATCCTCGACGAGCCGACCTCGGCGCTCGACGTCTCCGTGCAGGCCGTGATCCTGCGGCTGCTTGCCGATCTGCGCGCGCGGCTGTCGATGAGCTATCTGTTTGTGTCGCACGATCTCAACGTGGTGCGGCTGCTGTGCTCGCGCGTGATCGTGATGTATCTCGGCAAGATCGTCGAGATTGCGCCTGCGGAGGCGTTGTTCACTGCGCCACGCCATCCCTACACGCAGGCGCTGGTCGCCGCGATTCCGGATCCCGCGCGACGCGGTGAAGCGCGGCCGCGGCTCGACGGCAGCCCGGCCAGTCCGATCAATCCCGATCCCAATGTCTGCCGCTTCTACGGGCGCTGTCCGAAAGCAGCCGACATCTGCGCGAAGGTGATGCCGCCGCTGCGCGCGACAGGGCCGGATCATTTGGCCGCCTGCCACTTCGCTGTTTCACCCGCTGGAGGAAACGATGAGCGCTGACAACGAAATCTGCCGCATGGACGCCGCCACCGTGGCGGCGAAAGTCAAGGACAAGACCCTCTCGGCCACGGAGGTCACAGAGGCGGTCCTGCGCCGCATGGACAAGCTCGAGCCGCACATCCATGCCTTCTGCACGCCGACCCCCGATGTTGCGCGCGCTGCCGCTGCCGCCGTCGACGCCAAGATCGCGGCCGGCGAGGATCCCGGCCTGCTCGCGGGCGTGCCGATCGGTATCAAGGATCTGGTCGCGACCAAGGACATCCTCACTGTCATGGGGTCGCCGCTCTATCGGGACTTCGTGCCCGACGAGGACGACATCGTCGTCGAGCGCCTCAAGGCAGCTGGCGCCGTCATCATCGGCAAGACCAATGTGCCGGAGTTCGGCTACAGCGGCGTCGGCCACAATCCGGTGTTTCCGGCGACGCGCAACCCCTGGAATCTCGACATGACGTCGGGCGGATCGAGCGCCGGCTCCGGCGCTTCGGTCGCGAGCGGTGTCGCGCCGTTCGCGATCGGCTCCGATGGCGGCGGCTCGATCCGCATTCCCTCGGCGCTGTGCGGGCTCTACGGGATCAAGGCCTCGATGGGGCGCGTGCCGCTGTATCCGGGATGCCGGGACGAACGCTATCCCGGCGTGTCGAGCTGGGAGTCGCTCGAACATGTTGGCCCGATGAGCCGCACCGTGGTCGACTCCGCGTTGATGCTCAAGGTGATCACCGGACCTGATCCGCGTGATCGCTACTCCATCCCCGCCGCCGATTTCGACTACGTCGATGCTACGAAGGAGAGCATCAAGGGCCTGCGGATCGCCTACAGCGAAGACTGGGGCTATGCGCCCGTCGACCCCGAAGTCCGTCGCGTCGTCTCCGAAGCGGTCCGCGTGTTCGAGACCGACCTCGGCTGCACGGTCGAGCGCGCCAATCCCGGCTGGGACGATCCGTTCCCACATTTCTGGACCATCGTCGCCAGCGACACCGATCTCACCGGCATGCGCCGGATGATGAAGGGGCGCGAGAAGGAAATGTCGCCGCATCTCGTCGCGCTGTTGCAGCGGCAGTGGACGGCCGAAGAGTTCACGGATGCCAAGATGATCCGCCAGATGGTCTGCAACCGCATGTGGCGGTTCATGGCCAACTACGATCTCCTGATCACGCCAACGCTCGCGGTGCCGGCGTTCCCGCTCTACATGCAGGGGCCTGAGATCATCGAAGACAAGATGGTCACGACCGGCGACTGGCTCTGCTTCACCTTCATCTGCAATCTGACGGGCCAGCCCGCGGCGACCATTCCCGCGGGCTTCACCAAGGCTGGCCTTCCTGTCGGAATGCAGATCATCGGCCGCCATCTCGCGGATCGTACCGTGCTCGCCGCCTCTGGCGCCTTCGAACAGGCGCGCCCGTGGGCGCACGAATGGCCGAAGCTGCTGGGCGAGCTCGGCCTCTGACACTGCCTCCAACCACCCACCTGAAACATCCAGAAAGGACGCACGATATGAAGCTTTATCGCAGTCTAGTTGCAGCGGCGTTGCTCACAGCGTCCGCTGTGCTGCCCGGCGCTGTTGCGCACGCGGCCGAGATCGCCAAGGATACCCTGGTGATCGTGTCGGAGATGGGCCCCAATGGCCTCGACACGATGGTGCCGACCGCCAACGATCACAGCCGCATGGTGGTCTGGCAGGCCTATGACCGGCTCGTCAGCCATGGCGAGAAGACGCTGGCGGATGGCACGGTGTCGTACGACGCCAAGATCATGACGCCGGAACTGGCCGAAAGCTGGGAAGCCAGCGAGGACGGCAAGACCTACATCTTCCATCTGCGCAAGGACGCGACGTTCCACGACGGCACGCCGGTCACCGCGAAGGACGTCAAATGGTCGTTCGACCGCGCCATCGCCGCCGGCGGCTTTCCGGCCGTGCAGATGGCGGCGGGCTCGCTGGTCAAGCCCGAACAGTTTTCGGTGGTCGACGATCACACCTTCAAGGCCACCTTCGATCAGTTCAACAAGCTGACCATGCCGGATCTCGTCGTGCCGGTGCCGGTCATCGTCAACTCCGAGCTCGCCAAGAAGCACGCCACCGCGCAGGACCCGTGGGCCTTCGACTGGGTGTCCCGCAATGATTGTGGTGGCGGCGCCTACAAAGTGGAGTCATGGACGCCGGGCCAGCAGACCGTGTTCACGCGGTTCGACGCCTGGAAGTCCGGACCTCTGCCCAAGCTCAAGCGCGTCGTCTACCGGCAGATCGCCTCTGCCGGTACGCGCCGCGCGCTGCTGGAGAAGGGCGACGTCGACATGTCGGTCGGCCTGCCGCCGAAGGACTATGCCGAGCTGGCGGAGCAGGGCAAGGTGACGATCATCGGCGTGCCCGTGCAGAACGACCTGGTCTTCGTCGACATGAACGTGAAGATCGCCCCGTTCGACAATCCGAAGGTGCGTGAAGCGATCTCCTACGCGATTCCCTACAAGGAGATCGTGAGCTCCGCGCTCTACAACCGCGCCAAGCCGATGTTCGGCGGCGATCCGGCCAAGCCGTATCCCGATGCGACCTGGCCGGTGCCGATCAAGCATGGCCAGGACCTGGCGAAGGCCAAGCAGCTGCTCACCGAGGCTGGCTTCCCGAACGGTTTCAAGACCACGCTGTCGATCGATCTCAGCGAGTCCACGGTGCGTGAACCGACCGCGATCCTGATCCAGGAAGCGCTAAAGAACATCGGTGTAGAGCTGACGATCGAGAAGGTGCCGGGCTCGAACTGGTTCGCCCAGATGGCCAGCAAGACGATGCCCATGGTCATCGCCGAATTCTACGGCTGGCTCGACTATCCCGATTACTTCTTCTTCTGGACGTTCCATGGCGGCAACAACTCGGTGTTCAACACCGCGAACTACGTCAATCCCGACCTCGACAAGGTCATCGACGAGGCCCGCTTCACCAGGGATCCCGAGGTCTACAAGACCAGCCTGAACAAGATGGTCGACATCGTCATGACGGATCTGCCGCGTATCCCGCTCTACACGCGCTTTGCTGACTACGCGATGCAGAAGAACGTCAAGGGCTTCGAATACTGGTTCCATACCCATCCGGACTTCCGCAAGCTCTACAAGGAGTGAGGCGGGGAGAGAGTACGGCAGGCGTGCGCCGCAGGGCGCGCGCCTGCTCTTCATCAAGGATATGCCGTGCAGGACACTCTCGGAGCCTTCATTCCTGGCGCCATTCTTCGGCGCCCGCCGCATCGCTCCGGCCCGCTGTCGGGCCTGAGCTTTGCGGTCAAGGACCTGTTCGATGTCGCGGGCGAGGTGACCGGTTGCGGCAATCCGGACTGGGCAGCCACGCATGCTGCCGCTGAAGCGGATGCCTGGGCCGTCGACACGTTGCTGGGTGCCGGAGCCGCGCTGACCGGCAAGACCATCACCGACGAGATCTCGCTCGGGCTGCTCGGCATCAACAGGTTTGACGGCACGCCGCTCAACCCGCTCGCGCGAGACCGTGTCCCCGGCGGGTCGTCGAGCGGCTCCGCATCAGCCGTGGCCGGCGGCTTGGTCGATGTCGCCCTCGGCACTGACTCTGGCGGCTCGGTACGCACGCCCGCGAGCTTTTGCGGGATCTACGGCCTGCGCCCGACGCACGGCCGCATCTCCGTCGAAGGGCTGATGACGCAGGCGCCGTCGTTCGACACGGTCGGTTATTTCGCCAGGGATGCGCTGACCTTCAGCAAAGTCGGCAGCGTGCTGCTGGGTGAGGAGATCCAGGGTGCCCTTCACCCGGAGATCGTGATTGCGTCCGATTGCTTTGCGCTGGCTGACGAGCCGGTCAGGGCTGCCTTGCAGCCGGTTGTCGCGCGGCTCCGCAGCGTCGCACCAGCCACGGTGTCGGCGCTGGCAGATGGCGATCTTCTCGAGTGGGGGCGCCATCAGCGCGTCCTGCAAAAAAGCGAATTTCACGCGACATTTCGCGATTGGATCGATCGGGTCAATCCGCGCTTTTCCTCGGAGGTGGCCGGCGCCTTTGCTGATGACGGACGCAGTAGTGTACAAGATCTCGCAGCCGCCAAGGTCTTCCGCGCGGCCGCATCGAAGCGGCTCGACGATGTGCTGGACGGGCGACGGATGCTGTGTCTGCCGACCTCGCCCATTCTGCCGATCGCTCGCGATGCGCGTCTGTCGGAGATGCGCGCGGCCGTGCATCGGATCGTCGACTTGACGTGCATCGCCGGGTTGACGGGGCTTCCGCAGGTGAATCTTCCCGTTGCGACATCCGGTCCGGTCCCTGTCGGACTGTCTCTGATCGGCTGGCGCGGCGGCGATGCGTCGCTGCTCGCGGTGGCGCAGACGCTTGCAAGAGAGTTCTCACTTGGCCTGTTCGAGGAGCTGTCATGACCGATGTCAAGGACACGCGCACGCTGACGCTTGCAGGCGGGCTCAAGGTGTTGAACGCAGCGATCACCGAGGCCGATCGCATCGGCCAGCCGATGTGCATCGCCGTGGTCGATACCGGCGGCAACCTGCTGGCGTTCGGGCGCATGGACGGGTCGAAGGGGCTGAGTGTGACATCGTCCATCAACAAGGCGCGCACATCGGCGCTGTCGGGTACGCCGACCGGCGGCGCGCATGCCGACGTGGAAATTCAAGTCACCTTGGCGCATGAAAGCCGCTGGACCAATCTGATCGGCGGCCTGCCGATCCGCGTCGACGGCTTCATCCTCGGCGCCGTGGCCGCCGGTTCCGGGACCGGCGCGCAGGATCTCGCCGTCGCCCGGGCCGGCGCAGCCGCCATCCCCGGCGCCGACATGTACACCGACTTCGAGCCGATGGGCGCCGAAGATACGGGGATCATCAGGGGCACGACGCTCCCCGCGCAGGTCTGACCTCGGCAGGTGGGCGATCCCTGCGTTCGTCGGCGAACATTGAACGAAGCCGCACTTCTCCGCGTACTCCGCGCAACTAGGCCGCCTGCGCAGCATCTGCGTCTGCGACGCGCTTGGTGTTGATGAGATTCAACAGCCGGGCTGCCGCCCGAGCGTCGCAGAGCGCTCGATGATGGTCCTCCAACTCGATGCCGTAGATCGCGCACAGCTTTCCCAGCCCATATGATTTGTGCCCGGGATATCGGCGCCGCATTCCGACGCAGGTGCACAGCTTCGGGAAGCGGAAGTGCCGTTCGAGCCGTTCATACTCGCTCGACAAGAACCCGTAGTCGAAGTTCACATTGTGGGCCACGAAGATGCCGTCACCCATGAACGCCATGAAGCTATCGGCGATGTCGTGAAACACGGGCGCATCCCGAACCATCTGGTTGGTGATTCCGGTCAGTTCGACGATCTTCGCGGGGATCGGCCGCTGCGGGTTGATCAGCGAGTGCCACTCCTCGATCGGTTGATGGTTGCGGACCTTCACCGCTCCGATTTCGGTGATGCGATCGCCCGATGACCAGGAGCCCGTGGTCTCGATGTCGACGACGACGTAGTCCTGCTCCGCGTCGAAG
The DNA here is from genome assembly GCF_051167715.1 of Bradyrhizobium sp. HKCCYLS20291. Taxonomy (NCBI): domain Bacteria; kingdom Pseudomonadati; phylum Pseudomonadota; class Alphaproteobacteria; order Hyphomicrobiales; family Nitrobacteraceae; genus Bradyrhizobium; species Bradyrhizobium sp. HKCCYLS20291. Next base: position 146,850 of record NZ_JBNPTO010000007.1, read on the forward strand.
CGGAAATCCACGCGGCCGATTTCGGCCGGTATGCCGGCCTGCTCGAGCTGGCGCAGACGGGTCAATTGATTGCGGCGTATGGCGTCGCCCTCCGCCTTGACCTCGACGAAAGACACTTTGCCGTCGCGCACCTGCATCAGATCGGGAAAGCCGTCCCGCATGCCGCGGAAGTCCTCGCACATCGCCCGAAGAATGGCAGCCAAACCGTTTGCATTGGCGCTTGTGAGCAGGGCGCGCAGCGCGTCCATCTGCACGTGCTCCCAAGCAAACAGTCCGTTGGACCGGCCCCATTTGGAAGCGACCGTGCGCAGGATGATTGGCAGTCCCTGTCCGGATTCGATCTGCGCGAGCTTCGCATCGATCTGCGCGGGGAAACGCCGATGAAAAGTCCGGTCGCGAAGGCAATGCGGAACCCAGTCGAACAGGCTGTTGAGCTGGCCGGATTCGAACAGCTCATCCCAGAACAACAGCCCGAACAGTGCGAGCCACAGCGTGTTCTCGGCGAAATAGACCTCGCCGCCCCGACGTCTCAGCACGCTTGCGACGCCTGCTTCCGGATGACCGCGATGCGTATCGTCGACGACGATCAAGCGCCCGGATCTCAGCAACGCCGTGCTGAGGCCCGTCCGTTGCCTGCCGAACTTGCGGGCGTAGAAGTCCATTGCGAAGAGGTGCTCATCGTCGCTTGCGGGGTCGTCGATCATCTCCCGCAACAGAAACTCGGCCGCGTCCTTGTCGCCCCTGGTGTACAGCAGCCGGACGAGGCGCTCGCGGCAGTCCGCCGACTGGCCGAAACGATAGAGGCGCTCGCCGAGATCCAGCTCGCCCTGCTTCTCGAAAAACTGCCCGACCTGACATGCGGAGCGAGACGCGAGATCGGCGGCGTAGTCGGTCGTCCGCGGCGGACCGTCCAGGATCGCGGTGACCGCCCAATGGTAGATGTCGGGGGAACGAGCCTCGATGCGGTCCAGCACCTGACTATAGTGAAAACACGCATGCGCCTCGTCGGAATCGACGAAGCGAGAGCTGAACGACGTCTCTTGGTTCGTGCGCAGCACGCCGAGATCTCGCAGAGCGAAATTCTTGAGATTGTCGGCCGTCTTTCCGAAATAGAGATACAGCAGAAAGTCGATGGACCGCGTGTTGTCGAGAGCGATGAAGCCTGCGGCGCCGCAATGCTTCGCGGCGAGATCGAAGGGAATTGTTGCCATGAAAAAGTCGGCCAGCGCCGGCTTTGACCAGGACGTACGTATATTGCGGCCGAATCCCGCCGCGCGGGCGCCGTCGAGAAGCGCGGTCTTCGGTTGGCAGAGCAGGAAAGCGCAATAATCTTCGGCACGAAGACCACGGGCGTATCCATGAGCGATCAGGTCTCCAGCGGCGGACTCGAGATCTGTGATCTCCGGGTACTTGAAGAGAGCACGGTTGAAGATCGTTCCACGCCGGTTGACCATGCGGATCAAGAGACACTGCGCGTCCTTGGAGAGGCCGCGAAAGCGCGCGGTGAACGCACGGTCGTCGTCGGTGAGGATCTCGCCATACGTCCTCTCGACGAACTCCAGCATTTCGACGAAATGGTCGAGATAATAGTAGACCGGCAATGTGGTGGGCTTCATGGGGTACGCGCCGATCTCCTGCGGCCTCGGTCAACGACCGTCCCCTGGCGTTCAGCCGGACGGAGTCGCTCGTTCCTTTTTTGTTCTGAACGCGAGATTTGTCAAGCTGGAGCGTCTTCCTTGGCGATGTGGCAGCTTCTCTCAGGTCTATCGACGCCCGCCGGAACGCCGCCGCGCCAGTTCCAGCTGCTGGAATCCGCGTGATGCTGGTCCCTTGATGCTCGGACTAGGTATCCTCGAATGACAATCGCCTGATCGACATGATCTGGCGAAGGGACGGAGCCGATCTCATGCCAGCAGTCACACCTGTCCGCGTTGCCGTGCTCGACGATTTTCAGAACGTCGCGCGCTCGCTTGCCGACTGGAGCTCGCTCGAACCCCGTGCCACGACGACGTTTTTCAACGATAACGTCACGGGGGACGCGCTCCTGGCGCGATTGCTGCCGTTCGACGTGATCATGCTCATCCGCGAGCGGACCAAGTTGCCGGCGTCGCTGATCGCAGGCCTGCCCAACCTCAAGCTGGTCGTCACCGCGGGGATGCGCAACCTGGGCATCGACGTGGCCGCATGCACGGCGCGCGGGATCCCGGTCTGCGGCACCGAGACCGGCAGCAGCTCGACCGCAGAGCTGGCCTTCGGGATGCTCCTGGCGCTGTCGCGGAATATCGTGGTGGAGGACCGAGCGCTACGCGAGGGACGCTGGCAGACGCGCATGGGCTATGCCGTGAAGGGTTTGACGCTCGGCATCCTCGGGCTCGGGCGGCTCGGCGCTCAGATGGCCGGATACGGCAGGTCGTTCGGCATGGATGTCATCGCCTGGAGCCAGAACTTGACCCCGGCGGATGCGGCAGCGGCAGGCGCCGAGTTCGCCGAGAAGGACGACCTGTTTCGGCGCTCGGACTTCATCAGCCTGCATGTCGTGTTGAGCGAGCGGACCCGCAACATCGTGGGCGCGGCCGAACTGGCGCGGATGAAGCCGTCGGCGTGTCTGATCAATACGTCGCGCGCTGGCCTTGTCGACGAGGACGCCCTGATTGCCGCGCTGACGGAGGGCCGGATTGCGGGCGCAGCGCTTGATGTGTTCGAAGTCGAGCCGTTGCCGCGGGACGCGCCGATCCTGTCGGCGCCCAACACCTTGCTGACGCCCCATCTCGGCTATGCCTCGCGCGACAGCTACAAGACCTATTTCAGCCAGGCTGTGGAGGACATCGCCGCCTGGCTCGACGGCCAGCCGATCCGGGTGCTGATCGCCTGATCTCTGGACCCGTCCTATTCTGAAGCCTGATATGTCCCGGCTGCCAGCGCCGTTGGTGCGGCGTCGCGCGGCTCGTCGCTTGATCTCGTGTCCGGTCGGCGCCGCGCCACAAGCCCCGACACGATCTGCCAGGCGAAGATCAGGGCGACGATTCCGAGAATGCCTCCGCTGATCGGATGCTCGATGAACGTCGTGAAGCTGCCGTGGCTGAGCAGCATCGCGCGCCGGAAATTCTCCTCCAGGATCGGTCCAAGGATGAAGCCAAGCATCAAGGGCGCAGGATCGAGGCTGAGCCGGAAGAAGATGGTGCCAAGCACGCCGAAGAACGCCGTGGTGTAGATGTCTTCCAGGCTGTTGTTGACGCTGTAGGTGCCGACGCAACAGAAGAACAGGATGGACGGGAAAAGCGCGCTGTAGGGAATCTTGAAGACCGTCAGCCAGTAACGGACCAGCGGAACGTTCAGGAAGACGAGGAAGAGATTTCCGATCCACATGCTTGCGACCAGCCCCCAGAACAGATCCGGATGGTCCGCGATCATGGTGGGCCCTGGCTTGATGCCGTTGATGATGAACGCCGCCATCATCAGCGCCATCACGGCATTTTCCGGAATCCCGATGCTCATCAGCGGAATGAAGCTCGTTCGCGCGGCCGCTTCGTCGGCTGCCGCCTGTCCGGCAACGCCCTCGATCGCGCCCTGGCCGATCTCGTCGCGGTACTTGCTGAATTTCTTGTCGACGGCGTAAGCCGCGAACTGAGCGATGACGGGACCGCCGCCCGGCAGCAGTCCGAGCAGCGAACCGGCCGCGCTGCCGCGGAGTGCGCTCGGGATGATGCGCTTGAACTCGGTCCAGCTCGGTATCAGCTTGATCTCACCGCGAAACGGCGACGTCTGCCGGTCCTTGTCCAAATTCTTGGTGATCTCGGCGATGCCGAAGCAGCCGAGCGAGAGGCTGACGAGCGCGATCCCGTCGTACAGCTGCGGAAGGCCCATCGTGAACCGGAGGGTGCCGGTATTCACGTCGGTGCCGACGAGGCCGAGGAGGACGCCTACGAGGCACATCGACAGGCCGTCGAGAACGCTTCCGGTGGTCACGAGGCTGACGCAGAGGAAGCCGAGCAGCACGAGCGCGCAGTATTCGGTCGGACCGAACATTAGTGCCACCTGACTCAAGGGTGGCGCGAGCGATGCCAGAACGATCGTCGCGATCGTGCCGCCGATGAAGCTGGAAATGCCCGCCGTGAACAGCGCAAGACCGGTCTTGCCCTTGAGCGTCATCTCATAGCCGTCGATGCAGGCGATGATGCTGGATGCGTGCGGCATCCTCATCGTGATGGCGCTGACATTGTCGCCGTACTGGGCACCGTAATAGATTCCGGCCAGCATGATCAGCGCGCCGTCCGTCGGCAATGAATAGGTCAGCGGCAGCAGCAGGCTGATCGTCGCCAGCGGCCCGAGCCCCGGTAGCAGGCCCACCAGCGTGCCGATGGTGCAGCCGGCGGCACAGAACAGCAGATTGTTGAGCGTCAGGGCGTGGCTGAAGCCGAAGGAGAGATTGGACAGGATATCCATCGGTGTCGCCTCAATAGAGCGGGAGCTGCAGTCCGAGGCCGAGCTTCATCGCAAGCGCGACGGAAGCGAGCACGGCGCTCAGCGCAAGAGTGCGGGACAGCTTGAAATCGGAGGCGGCGTAGGAGGTGATGAGCACCATGGCGACGAGGCCGACCAGCATGTTCACGTGCTCGGAGAGCAGCACGAAGCTGAGCAGGCCGGCGGCCACCAGTGCGATGTTCCTCGCCTTGAATGCGAGTCCGTCGCCATTCATGATGCGGGCGCGCACGACGATCGCGAGGCCCACGAGGAAGAGCAGGGCAGACACGACGAGCGGAAACATGCCGGGTCCCGCACGGCCCAGCGTACCCAAGGAATAGAAGCGGGCCTGCAGGCCGAAGAACAGGGCTATGGCGAGCAGGCTCAGCCCTTTCGCCAGGTCTCGGTTGATCGTCATGTTTCCTCCGCGGGGCGTGCACTTGAGATCGGCACATTGTCCCATGAGGAGGAACGCCCAATCGTCTGGCCGGCTTGGATTTGCTTAGAGCCGGGCCGGGACAGACGTGATGAGCTTCCTCCACTCGCAACCAGGATAGCTGCCGTGCTAGGGTCGAGATGCACCCGAATTCCATCTGCTGGAACGCGAAAAAATGGCAGCCGACCACAGCTACGACAGCCTGAATCGCTCGCTCGAGCGAGGCATCGCCATTTTGCGGGCCTTCAAGCCGGGTGTTGCCGATCTCGGCAACGCCGAGATCGCGGAACGCACGGGGCTCGCGAAGGCGACCGTCAGCCGGCTGACGCAGACGCTGGTGAACGGAGGGCTGCTGCAAAGGGATGCGGGACGCCGGGTCTACAGGCTGGCGCCGGCGGTCCTCAGCCTGGCGCACGCGATGCGTCTCAGCTCTCCCATGCTGTCCGTGGTTGCGCCCCTGATGCGGACCGAAGCATCGCGGCGTCGCGTCAATGTCGGGCTGGCTGCGGCGGACCAGGAGATGATGGTCTACCTGGAATCGTTCCGCTATCACCCGCGACTGACACATCGGACGGTGGTTTCGGGCCAGCGCATCCCTGTCGAACTCACCTTATTGGGGCGCGCCTATCTGTGGGCGCTCGAGCCCTCCGCTCGCGAACGTGAGTATGCCGCGATCGCAAAACGGCGCCCGAAAGCCTACAAGCGGCTCATTCGCGAGATCGAGAGATCCTTCACCGAACTGGACAAGCTCGGTTATTGCGCGGTGGGCTGGCAGCCCGGAGTCGTGGCCGTGGCGACGACGCTGCCGTATGGCGCGGGTGAGCCGCACGTGATGAACATGAGCATTGGGAGCGTCGAGCCACTCGAAGAGGCCGCGCACCGGCTGGCGCCCTGGCTGCTCGATCTGAAACGCCGCTGCATAAATCGGCTCGAGCATGCATCGGCACCCGAATTGAGTTGAGCGCGCGCCGTGCGCCCAATTCCAACAGCTGGAATTGGGGGCATCCCGGACGCGCCGACGCATCGTAGTCTCCTCTGCAACAGGGTCCGGCGGTCTACGCCGGATGTGGCGGAGGAAACCTTCGATGGCAGATCATCGCGTAGGACGGAAAGCCTTGTTGCTGGCGAGCCTGGGATTGGCGATCGCCGGCGCATCTCCGGGGGCAGCCCGGGCCGAGTATCCCGATCGACCCATCAAGCTCGTCGTTCCCTTCTCGCCCGGCGGCGGGACGGATCTGATCGCGCGAACGCTGGCCAAACCGATGGCTGCGAAGCTCGGGCAATCGATCGTGGTGGAGAACAAGGCCGGCGCGGGGACCATCATCGGCTCGGATGCCGTCGCGCGAAGCCAGCCGGATGGCTACACGTTCCTGATCGCGACGCTCGCCCATTCGGTCAATCCGAGCCTTCACGCCAAGCTGCCCTACGACACGGACAAGGCGTTCGCCCCGGTTACGCTCATCGGCACCTATCAGAACATCCTGGTCGTCAAGCCGGAGAGCCCGTTCAAGACCGTCGAAGACGTCATCAAGGCAGCCAAGGCCAATCCAGGAAAGTACACCTATGCCTCGCAGGGCATCGGGACGTCGGCGCATCTGGCCGGCGAGCTTCTGAACAATCTTGCTCATATCGAGCTGACCCACATCCCCTACAAGGGCGCGGGCCCCGCATTGACCGATGTCCTCGGCGGGCAGGTCGACATGATGTTCGCGAGCAGCGCCGCAGTGTCCGGCTTCATCGCGAGCAAGAGTCTGCGGCCGATTGCCGTCACCGGCGCCAAGGGGCAGACCCAGGTGCCGGGCGTTCCCAGCGTCGAGGAGACCGTGCCCGGTTATGTGTTCGACAGCTGGTACGGGCTCTACGTGCCCGCGAAAACGCCGAAGCCCGTCATCGATAAGCTGCTCGAGGCCGTCAAGTTCGCCGCGCAGGATCCGGAGTTTCTCAAGCGGGCGCAGGACGAAGGCCTGCTGATGCGGGTCGGGACCCCTGAAGAACTCGATGCCTACGTCAAGGCGGACACCGTTCGCTGGCGCAAAATCGTGACTGAAAACAAGATCAAACCGGAATAGGCACCATGGGCTCGGATATCGTTCTGAAGACCGTCAGCGACGGCATAGCAACCGTGACGCTGAACCGCCCCGAGAAGCGCAATGCCATGAGCGACGAGATGCGCTCGTCGCTGATCGAGGTGCTCGAGGACATCGCCGCGGACAGATCGGTTCGCGCGCTCGTGCTCACCGGAGCCGGCAAGGGGTTCTGTGCCGGCGGCGATGTCGCCGGCATGAAGCGACGGATGGAGGCGCCGGCCGGGGAGGTTGGGTTCAACGGCTGGGCGCGTCAGCAACGGGTGCACCGTACCCAGATGTTGCTCCATACCATGCCCAAGCCGACCATCGCCGCCGTGAACGGGGCGGCGGCGGGGCTTGGCGCTGATACGGCGCTGGCGTGCGACTTCATCATCGCGAGCCCGTTTGCGAAATTCGCGTGGTCATACATCCTGCGTGGTCTCATCCCGGACGGCGGAGGCATGTACTTTCTGCCGCGGCGCGTCGGGCTTCCGAAGGCGAAGGAACTCATCTTCACCGGTCGGCAGGTCGCTGCCGAAGAGGCCGTTCAGCTCGGCCTCGTCGATCGCATGAGTACGCCCGACACATTGCTTCAGGATGCGCAAGCCTGGGCACGCGAACTCTCCGCCGGGTCGAGCACTGCGATCGCACTCGGAAAGGCCATTCTCAATCGATCGTTCGAGACCGAGGCCAACAACATCTTTGCGAGCGGAAGCCAGGCGCAGGGCATCTGCTATACGAGCACCGAGCATCGCGAGCAGGTCCTCGCATTCCTCGCCAAGTCGACCAACTGACGAGCGCAGTCGATGTCCCTGGATGCTTTGTTCAATCCGCGCAGCATTGCCATCGTCGGCGCCTCCGCGGACTCGACCAAGACCTCCGGTCTGCCGATCCGCTTCCTGCGGCAGCAGATGTTCGGAGGCGAGATTTTCCCGGTCAATCCGCGCGTCGCCGACATAGACGGTCTTCGCTGCTACAAGAGCATCGAGGCGCTGCCGTCATCACCTGACGTCGCGATGGTCCTGCTTGGTTCGGCTCACGCGGTGGAGGCGGTGCGTGAACTGGCGGCCAAGGGCACGAGATACGCGATCGTCCTCGCCGGCGGGTTTGGTGAAAGCGGAGAAGACGGACGGGAGCGCCAGCAGCAGCTTCTTGCCGCGGCAGGCGGAATGCGTCTCCTCGGACCGAATACGATCGGCCTCGTGAACGTCTCGAACTCGGTGCCGCTGTCGGCGAGCGGCGCGCTGTCGGCAGGCGCTCTGTTAAAAGGTTCGGTCAGCGTTGTCTCGCAAAGCGGCGGAATTCTTGGCGCATTGCTCTCGCGGCTGACAGCAGGCGGTGTCGGTCTCTCCAAGCTGATTGCGACCGGCAATGAAGCGGATCTGGAGATTGCCGACTTCGTCGACCATCTGGCCGACGACCCCGACACATCCGTGATCGCCCTCTACGTCGAGGCCATCCGTCACCCGGAGAAATTTCGCCGCGCGGCGCGCCGGGCGCGAGAGGCGGGCAAGACAATCGTTGCCTTGAAGATCGGCCGTTCGGAAGCCGGCGCACGCGCCGCCGCCTCGCACACGGGAGCAATGGCCGGCACTGACCGGACATATGATGCTTTCTTCCGCGATCTCGGCATCGTCCGGGCTCAGACCTTCGGTGACCTCGTCGACATTCCCGCTGCACTTGCGACACAGCCGGCATTGATGGGACGCCGCGTCGCGATCCTGACGTCGACCGGCGGGGCAGGGACTCTCATCGTGGACAGCTTCGGCCTGAACGGCCTCGAAGCGCCGGACCCCGACGCTGCGACTGCGGCGCAACTCGTCGCCCTTATGCCCGATGGTCCATCGTCATTGAGGACCAATCCGGTCGACGTGACCCTTGCGGGCCTGCAGCCGGCGATCCTGAAGGGCTGCATCGAAACGCTGCTGGCCAGCCCCGCCTACGATGCGCTGGTGGTGATCGTCGGCGCGACGAGCGTGCGCAATCCCGATCTGATCAGCAATGCCATCCGCGAGGCGAAGTCCGACGGTTCGAAGCCATTGCTGGCCTATGTGAGCCCGCATGCGCCGGAAGCCGTGTCACGGTTGACGACACAGGGCGTTCCGACCTTCAGCACGCCAGAAGCGGTCACCGTTGCTCTCAACGCCCTGTGGGCCGTTGGGCGCCCGCTCCGTCGGTTCGAAGAACCTCGACCGCGTCCGGCCGTCGACATTCCCCACGACTGGGTTGGCTCGCTTGACGAGCACAAGGCCAAGGTGTTGTTCGCAAGGTTCGGCATCCCCGTCGTACGGGAGAAGATCGTCGCGAACGGGGCCGAAGCTCGTGAGGCGGCGCGAGAGTTCGGTGGCAACGTCGTCCTGAAGATTCTCTCGTCGACGATCACCCACAAGAGCGATGTCGGGGGCGTTGTCATCGGGCTCGATGTCGCAACGGTGGGTGATGCTCTCGATCGCATGCGAGACGTCGTCACGGCCAACGCGGGACGTGCGCCGGAAGCTTTCCTGGTGCAGGAAATGGCTCCAGGCGGCGGGTTGGAGCTCATCCTCGGTTGCCACCGCGATCCGCTCGGTCTGGTTCTGCTGCTCGGCATGGGAGGCGTCACGGCCGAGCTCTTGAGCGACACGGTCATCCGGCTGCTGTCTTCGGAGACGTCGTTGTCGCACGAGCTCGCGCTGGAGATGGTTCAAGAACTCAGGTGCTGGCCCTTGCTCGACGGCTATCGCGGGCGCGCGAAACTCGATGTCGAGGCATTGGTCAGCGCGATCGTCAATTTCGCCGCGATGGCTGTTGCGCTCGACGGGCGCATCGTCGAGGCCGAAATCAACCCGCTGTTTGTTCTTCCCGCGGGCGCCGGCGTTCGCGCTGCCGACGCGGTGGCCGTGCTGACGAGCAGTCGGGCTTCGGCAGGATGATCTCCCGGCAGCAGCCCCTTGCGCTTGCGCTGGGGAGCTGACGGCACGAGGGAGCGCCGACCCCGGACGGCGCAGCATGTTCGTCGCCCGTGCGACGCCGGCTTGCGCTGCGAGCGCCGCGCTCTCGTCATGGACCACAGGGGACCTGTTTGACAAGGTTCGCCAACATCCGTCCAGGACGATAGCAGCCGATAGCTCTCGAGAGCGTGCCCGGCAGGACCGGGCAGAATATTCCTGTGGAATCAATACGAAATAAAACCGTCGGTCTCACCATCGGCATCCTGAGGCTGCATCTCAGTAAACGCCCTTGGGATCAATGGGTTATGCGCTTGCCCGACAATCGAGTGGGAGTAGGGAGAAGCCGCCAGCGTCGGCATTCTTCGTCATGGTCGGGCGCCCAGCAACTCACATCCTTGCAGTTCTTGCTTGAGGACCCGACTTTGTAGAGGCTAATGATCGCTGGGGTGAAGCCGCGATCGCGTTGACGCTTGCGGGGGACGCGAGCATTGTGCAGCGTCACGTAATTCGCAACGTTGCCAAGCGGTGCCGCGCCTTGGCGCTCAAGGCTAAGCCTGGCGAGCTAGTATTACTGTTGAAGTCCTCGGAAGTCTTCGAAGGCGAATATCAACAGTAAACAATCATTTGGCATTGACACTTGGACGCCATTTTTCGCGTGCAGCCATGAAAAAAGCCCAATCTCCGCTCGGCAGCTCTTACATCGGAAGCGCCAAGCGTCAGTACGATTGGCAGCGCTTTTGGATTGCTCGCACCGGCATGCTCGACCTGTCCGACGGCGGCTTCTTGGCCGACCCGACCGGCCCATTGCATCGATCTCATCCTGCGACCCCAGCGACGTTGGCCGAACTCGAAAAATATCGCGCACTTGTCCTCCTCGGGGAGCCCGGCATCGGTAAGTCAACCACTCTGGAGGCAGAAGCTGCGCGTGTGTCTACAGACGTTGTCGCCGACCGTACGACCTCAATCCACGTCGACTTGCGCGCCTATTCAAGCGATACGCTGCTCCATCAGAGGGTCTTTGGCAGCCCCGAGTTCATCGCATGGACAACGAATACCTCGCATCTGGTCCTCCATCTCGACAGCTTGGACGAAGCGCTCCTGCGCATCGATAGCATCGCAAACCTCCTAGCTAGCGAATTGCCGCGCTACCCGGCGTCACGGATGTCGCTAAGAATTGCCTGCCGAACCGCAGTCTGGCCGGGTGCGATCCTGGAGCCGGTGCTGAATGACCTTTGGGGTGCCGACGCAGTTGGAATTTTTGAGTTGGCGCCGCTCCGGCGCAAAGACGTGGTGACAGCCGCAGGTGCGCTCGGCGTCGACGCCAACACCTTTATCAGAGAACTATACGCGGCTGATGTCGTACCTTTCGCGATAAAGCCATTGACGTTGAATCTGCTGCTCGGTCTATTCCAGCGTGATGGACGGCTTCCGCGTAGCCTCGTGGATCTCTACACTCGCGGCTGCCTCAAGCTCTGCGAGGAAACAAATTCGAGCAGGCGCAATGCGCGGCGCCTAGGTACGCTCAATCCCGCTCAGAGGCTGCGCGTCGCCGGCCGTCTCGCGGCCGCGACGATGTTCGCCAACCGCTATGCGGTCTGGACCGGCATAGAGTCGGACGGCGTTCCGGAGGAAGACGTCGCGGTATCGGTTCTGGCGTGTCAGCATGAAGAAGGGGATTTGCCCGACATCACTCAGGATCATGTTCGCGAGGTGCTCGATACTGGCCTGTTCACCTCGCACGGCGGCGAACTCATGGGGTGGGCACACCAGAGTTTTGCTGAATTCTTGGCGGCGCAATACCTCGTCGAACGGAAGGTCTCGTCCGAGAATGTACTCAAGATACTACTTCACCCCTCGGGCGGCTTAGTGCCCCAACTCGCTGTTGTCGCTGCCTGGATCGCGTCGCTGAGTAAGCAGATTCGCGATGTTCTTATCGCAAGTGAACCCCTGGTTCTGCTGCGCGGCGATCTGACCGGGTGGAGCGAGGGCGATATTGCGGCATTGGTCGCGTCGCTCCTCACAGCCTTTGAGTGTCAGAATCTACGTGATTTCATCCCTGGTATCGCCGACTATTACGCCAAGCTCGCTCATCCACACCTGGCAACGCAATTGCGTCCTTATATCATTGATAGCCGAAAGAACCTTGTGAGCCGCCGCGGCGCAATCATGATGGCGGGCTCCTGCGATGTAACGGAGCTGCAGCCGGAATTGCTTCAGGTGGCCCTCGATCCGACAGCCGACCCCGAGCTTCGCACGCGTGCTGTCTCCTCATTGCAGACCTGTGGTGACCAGACCGTCCCTGCGCAGATTCTCGTGCTGGCCAAGGGCGAACTTGGCTCCGATCCGAACGACGGTATCAGGGGGCATGCGCTCGAAATCCTCTGGCCCAAACACCTCTGCGCATCCGAACTCTTCGCCATGCTAGCGCAACCTAATGAGGGTTACGTTGGCGCCTACGTCATGTTTCTGACCCATACCCTTCCGGAGTCACTAGCGATCCAGGACCTACCAGTTGCTTTAAGGTGGGCTACTTCGTTTGTCGCATCCTCGGGATACATGGGCGATTTCCATCGTAAGTCGCTGGCCGATTCAATCCTGTTTCGAGGTTGGGCGAATCTCGAAAACTCGGAAATCGTAGAGCCATTGCTGGACTATGTGTTCGCGTGCCTGCAGCAGTCCGGTGCGCTATTGCGCGGGACCGGCCATCGGGCACAGGAGCAGTTTCGAGAGGCGCTAAATGCCGATGTAGTGCGTCGACGCCGGTTTATCCGTGCCGCTGTTAAGCGCGGTATCGAGAGAATGCAGGTGTTCTACCTAGTTCGTGCCGGCTTCATCCGTCGGGACGATTTCTTCTGGTTGCTTGGCCAGCACCAAGCCGACATGCCCCTCGACGAGGCCACGCTCTGCAACATGGTCGAGATGACCTTCGACCGCGACGACCCGGCCCATTTCGAACGGCTCTACGAAACGGCGCTGCAATGGCCGCTGCTATGGCAACACTTTCTCGCGGTGTTTGAAGGAGTGCCACTGGACTCTGCCGACGCCCAGATGCTGCGCAAAAACCAAGAGATGATGAAAGAGTTTGAGGAGCGGCGGCCATCACCGTTGACGCCGCCGCCAGCGGAACGAATTGAGACCCTGCTGACGCGATTTGAAGCAGGGGAATGGCGCGCATGGTGGCAACTCAACCGAGAGCTGACCTTGGCGCCCGCCAGTACAGTCTACGGCTCCGACCTCGAATATGCAATTACCGGCATGGCCGGATGGATCGCCTCCGACGAAGCGACCCGATTGCGGATATTGCGAGTCGCCGAAGCATATCTAAACGTCGGTGAAACCTCGGTAGACGAATGGATCGGAACAAATAAGCTGTTTCTGAACGACCTCGCGGCATACCGGGCCTTCATTTTGATGAAGGAATTGGAGCCGGCGATCTACGGATCGATTCCCTTAGTGATATGGCAAAAGTGGGCGCCCGCAATCGCTGGCCTTCCGAAAAACACGGGGTCTGAACGGCCCAAACTTCATGCCGAGGTAGTCGTTGACGCGTTAAGCAGGGCGCCTGCAGAGTTCGTGGGGGCCATAAAGAGGGTATTGAATAGTGAGAGGGCGGAGGCGGCTAAGGCTGATCCCAACGCGAGTGTGGCGCCCGGTGTCAGCTTCCATGTTTTGCGTGAACTCGAGGGATGCTGGGAAAGCGAATCCCTCAAACAGGTGCTCCTCGATGAATTGCGCGACCCTGTAAATTCGGATGAACAATTCCGCACTATTCTTGAGATGCTGCTGTCGGCCAAGTTTACTCCCGCTCGCGACCATGCCATCGCGATTCTTAGCCAGGAGCCGATGCCCAGCCAGTCGCGGATGTTGGTCGTGGCCAGCGTTTTGGCAAAACATTGTGTAACGGATGCGTGGCCAGCCATCCAGGCGCGAATTTCGCAGAATGCGCAATTCGCACGCTCGCTGTTCCTTGATCTGGCTTCGAATTATCGCTTCGAGGCCTCGTTCTTCGCAGAATTGGAAGAACAACAAATTGCTGAAATATACGTGTTGCTGCACCGCTTGTTTCCAGTCGCTGACGATCCGAAGCATAATTCGGGCGAAGCGCATTTCGTCGGCCCGCACGAAATGGTCGGTCATTTGCGCGACGGCCTGATTTCTTTACTCGTCAGCAAAGGCACGCATGCCGCGGTCCATGCCATGCGTTGGACGATTGCCGAGCTTCCCAAACTCGTGTGGCTGCCGTTTCTTTTGCGTGACGCCGAGCAAACGATGCGGATCAAGACGTGGGCACCGCTCAGCCCCAGCGAAGTCTTCCGTCTCACTGAATCACGGGAGCGGCAACTGGTGCAGACGCCCGCTGACCTGTGCGGGCTTCTCACCTCGGCGTTACGAAAATACGAAGCTGAATTGCATGGCGAGCAGAGCCCAGTACGCAGCCTCTGGGATCGCCAAGGCGGTGGCAAGATGTTTCGTCCAGTGGAAGAAGATAGTCTGTCAGATCACGTCAGCCTGTTTCTGCGGCGCGAGTTGGTTGACCGCGGGATTGTTGCGAACCGCGAAGTTGAAGTGGGCCGCATCCCGGGCGCCCCAGTCGGCAAGCGTACCGATATCCGCGTCGATGCGATCAGGCGATCTGATGACGGAGTATCCTACGACACGATTACCGCCGTGATCGAGACGAAAGGTTGCTGGAATGCCGCGCTGTTTACTGCGCTGGAGAATCAGCTCTACGAAGAGTATCTAGTCCGGCTGCGCGCGCCCGTCGGGATATATATTGTCGGCTGGTTCGACAAGGATAAATGGGATGACGCTGATGGGCGCAAGGCAGCGACCTCGAACGCCACGATCCATCAGGTCCAGACCAAGCTTGATGCACAGGCCGACGCCATACCCGCTGGGTTTTTGGTTCGAGCGCTTGTTCTCGATTGCCATGCGCATTGACCGAGGGTCAACGATCTGAGGTGGCGTTAACCCGGACTAGGCATGGTACATTCTGTGGCAATCCGTCGGATACGAGCACACGGATTGCGGCGCAAGTGCTGGACCGCGCGGAACTCGTTTGTCGGCTTCCCTCGCTGCGATTGAGCAAGTTGGTCGCGACGTAGCGACGGCGTAAGCCACTCACGGACACCCCATCTTCCAACAAACATCTTCCCGACGGGCACTTCTTGCATGCCTCACATGCGCCAACTGCCCGTCGTGCCAGTTTGTCGCGCACTTCTCCCTTGCGCCGTCGGGCAAATCACATCCACATTCTCGCGCATCCCGGCTCGCTGAAGAGGGACGTTTCGCGATCGTCACGAGCGTCGAGCCGGAAGATGCGATGGGCGCGTTGCTCTGCAGCCTGGTGTCACAGCCGGGCCGACGGACGGAGCGAGGCGACGGCGAAGTGGTGTGGTCCTGGTCTCCCGACGCTGAGACCAAGCCGGTGGTGATGATGATCCGCTGGTGACGGGGGCAAGACAGCCGGTCCCCGGGGAGAGCGCCTATAAGTCGCAAAACCGTCGCGCAGGGAAGGCCGGATATTGGGCTGAACCTGTGGTTCTGCCGCGTGCTTCTTGTTGCACGCGGACCGCGGGTGTCAGCCGATACCCGGTCTTCCCTGCGCCTCTTCTTCAAAGGAGAGGTCGATCGATCGCAAAGCTCGGGCGGAAGCCGCCGCGAGATGGCGCAGTCACGCCCGGTGTTTGAAACGTGGAGAAGGTGCCGGTGACGATGTCACGCCGGGACGCGCAGGATCATTGCCCTTGCGTGCAGACGTCAATGGCTCATCCGGAGCAGGTTGCGCAAGGCCGGCCGCCATTCGCCGGTCATGGTGTATTCGAGTCCAAGGCGTGCGCCGCAGCTGATTGCGAGCATTGTGAGCGGCGCCGACAGTGCCAGCGTCGAGAATGCGGACAGGCCTTGGCCGATGGTGCAGCCCATCGACAGGATGCCGCCGGTGCCCATCAAGAGCGCGCCGATCATGTGACGCTTCAGCTCGCGCGCGTCGTCGCAGGCTTCCCAGCGGAAGACGCGCGAGACCATCGCGGCGGCGAAGGACCCCAGGATCACCCCCAGGACCGAGCCGATCGCGAAGTCGGTGTGGCTGCCGGAGAGCGTGGCGATGTACAGCACCGTATTGCCGAGCGGCGCGACGAAGGTGAGCGAGGCGACCCGCTCCGGATCGAAATCGTCATTCCCCAGCCATCCCGTTGCAAACCAGCCGAAGGCGACCGCGCCGCCGACGGCAAGCCCCGACAACAACAGGCGCGGCGATCTTACCAGCCGGCCATCGGCCAGCGCCCAGGCTGCGAGCGCCACCGCCACCAGAGAGACGAGAACAGGCCTGGCATAGGAGCCGAGCGCAGGCGACAGCAGCGCGTCCATGCCCTGGGTCATCGTGTCAGGCAGATGCACCGACAGCGGCTCGATCAGGCCGACGCGCATGAAGCCAGTGAGCCCGCGCATCGCCGCCAGGGCCGAGACGCCGAGCACGAGAAAGACGACGATCGCGCGCAGATCACCGCCGCCGATGCGGACCAAGGTCCCGAAGCCGCAGGTGCCGACCAGCGCCATGCCGATTCCGAACAGCAGGCCGCCGAGGATGGCGCCGCCGAGCGGAATGGAGGAGGTGAGATAGATCGACCGGGAGAGATCGACGAGGCCGAAGCTGGCCAGCAATTGCGTCGCGACCAGCGCGATGGCCGCAGCCAGGGCGAAGGATTTGAGCCGCCGCGTGTCGGCTCCAAAGAACGCGTCCTCGAGCATCGCGAGCGTGCAGAAGCGCCCGGCGCGGCCGGCCACGCCGAGCACGGCGCCTGCCAGCAGCCCGCACATGAACGTCAGAGCTGACGGACTGAGCATGCCTCCCCGATGTCCTTGTTCTTGTCCGGGTGATTGTGCGCCAGGATCGACGGCGAAGCCAGAGCTGTTGCGACGTCCGCTGCCGGCGCCCGCGCTCGTGTATTGCGCATGCGGGCGACGATATCGCAGCGCAGAGCGGCGTTCAGCGGCGGCGCTTGCGGACCGGCTCGCAGAAGACGTCGTAGACGGCGGTCAGGATCTTGCGGACGTCATCGCTGGCGAGACTGTAGTAGATCGTCTTGCCGTCGCGTCGCGTCGTCACCAGCCGGTCGAGCCTGAGACGGGCGAGTTGCTGCGAGACCGTCGACTGCCGCTCGCCGAGAAACTGCTCGAGCTCGGTGACGGACTTTTCGCCTTCGGACAGGATGCACAGCAGCAGCAGCCGGGACTCGTGCGACAGCGCCTTCAGCATCTCGCTGGCTTCCCGTGCCTTCTCGATCATCTGCTCGAGCTCGGCGGAGGTTTCGATGTCCTTCAACTTCGGCAGCGGCATGAATTTGGGATCCTCGATTGTTCGTCAGGAGCGGGCCGGCGTCCCGCTTGTAGCATTCATGATGCGGCCGAGCATCCCAAAGAAGAACGCATCGCCCGGGTAGCCGCGGATCCGACCGATCTCGCGGCCCTGGTCGACCACGACGAAGGTCGGCGTGAAGGCGCCCGGGTCGATGCCGGCGAGATCCGCCGGCAGTGGCTGGGTCAGGTCGACCCGCCGCAGGGGGAGGGCGTGGCCTTCGTCGGTCTTGGCGTAGATCGGCGCGATCTCGGCATTGAACCGGGCGCACCAGCCGCAGCCGGGGCGCTCGAACATCACGAGCTCGGAGGCGAGGACCGGGGACGACAGGCACAGGACGGCGATCGCGGCCGAGGCGAGCGTTGCGAGCCTGCAAGCTGTGATTTGACCGGACATGCCGCCATCCTCTCTGGACTTGCCGACCAATCTATCATTAAATTCGAATATGTACTAGTGCGTGAATTCCGAAGCCTGCCGTATGGCAGCGCCGCAGCACTGGCCGCGGGGAGGTGAGATGGATCTCGACGTCACGCTCGGCGCTGCGCTGGCCGCCGGCCTCCTGTCGTTCCTGTCCCCCTGCATCCTGCCGCTGGTCCCGCCGTTCCTGTGCTACATGGCCGGCGTCTCGGCCGCCGATACCATCGCCGAGGGCGGCGTGGCGCAGCGGCGCCGGACGGTGCTGACGGCGCTGTGCTTCGTCGCCGGCTTCTCGCTGGTATTTGTCGGCCTGGGGGCGACCGCGTCCATGTTCGGGCGCTTTATCGCCGGCCATCTCAGCCAGCTCGGAATCGTCGCGGGACTCGTCATCATCGCGATGGGGCTGCATTTCCTCGGGGTGCTCAGGATTCCCTTGCTGTACCGGAGCGCGACGATCGATGTCGGCCGCAAGCCGGCCGGCCTGCTTGGCGCTTTTGTCATGGGGCTGGCCTTCGCCTTCGGCTGGACGCCGTGCGCGGGGCCGGTGCTCGCCGCCGTGCTGATGATGGCCGGCGCGGAGGCGACCGTGGCGAAGGGCGCGCTGCTGCTCGCGGCCTATTCGGTCGGAACAGGCATTCCGTTCCTGATCGCGGCGGCCTTCACCGGGCAGTTCATGACGATGCTGAAGGGGATCAAGCCGCATCTGCCATGGGTCGAAAAGACCATGGGCGGCTTTCTCGTTCTCACCGGCGCGGCCTTCCTCGCCGGTGTCATTCCGGAGATGTCACAATGGATCTTCGAGCGCTTCCCCTCGCTCGCCACCATCGGCTGATCAGCCGAAGCGGAAGTCGAGCAGGTTGACGAAGGATTGCAGCTCGATCTCGTAGCGATGCACGAGCCCGCCATCGCCCGCGCGCGCGGCGCGTCCGATCTCCTGGGCGCTGGTGGTGGCGCCGTCGATCAGGCGGCGGAATTCGGCCTGGCTCGCGACGTCCGGCGCGGCGAGGCCGTTGCAGCGCTGCAACCGCGCGCTCAACGCGTCGCCCGCCTCGACGACCTCGCCAGGCCCAGCCTTGGCCGAGGCAAAGCGCGCCGCGACCTCGCGCAACGCGTTCATGACGGGAGCGAGCTCGAACACGCAGTCGCTGAGCTCGATCACGCTTGCATCACGTCTCAGCGCGTGGATCGACTGGCGCAGCGCGGCGATGTCCGCCGCGGCTCGGGCGCCATCACCTGCGGTCAGCGCCGCGTCGGCCTTGCTCAGGCGATCGTTACCGCCGGCGATCAGCTCCGAAAGCGACCTGTCCGAATCGGGGGCCAGCGCGCGCTCGGTCACTCCGCCGAGCCTTGCCCAGGCCCGTCGGGCATCGTCGAGCTCGATCTGCGCGAGGCCGATATTGCCGGTGCGCGCGTAGCTCGCAGCGGCGCGCAGGCTGGCCATCGCCGCCGGCATCAGCGCCGCGATGTCCGCTTTCTCTGCGGCATGCAGATGGACGCTTGGGGCGAGACACGACAGCACGATGGACAGAATGATGGCGCGGCGCAGCATCGAATGTCCTTTTCATATTCTGCTATTCGAATATGGTGTATCGAACTTCGGCCGACTTGGCAAAGCGCGCGAGCAGGCTCATGACTTCGAACCCGACGATGACGCGGCGCGGCCTGATTGCCATGCTCCCTGCTGCAACCGTCCTCGGCGCCGTGCCGAGGCTGGCGCGAGCGGACGCGGTGCTCGGCGACGACGGGCTCTATCATCAGCCGTGGTTCCTCAACAGCTTCCTCGATCTTCGCGAAGATCTCGACAGCGCGGCATCGGAAGGCAAGCGGCTTGCGATCATGTGGGAGCTGCGCGGCTGTCCGTATTGCCGCGAGACGCATCTGGTGAACTTCGCCGATCCCGGCATCACCGACTACATCCGGGCGAACTTCGAGGTGCTGCAGCTCAATCTGCTCGGCGCCCGCAAGGTGACCGACTTCGACGGCAAGGAGCTCACCGAGAAGGAGCTTGCCGAGCGCTACGCGATCAGGTTCACGCCGACCTTCCAGTTCTTTCCGCCTTCGGTGGACGGCGTGGCCGCAAAAGAGCCGCTCGCGCGCGAGGTGGCCCGGGCGCCGGGGTATCTCAAGCCGCCGCACTTCCTGGCGATGTTTCGTTTCGCGCGCGACAAGGCCTATGAGCGCGGCACGTTCCGCGACTATCTCGCCGCCTCCAAAGGTTGAGTGCGCTGCCGCATCGAATTCGGTTGACACTAATCATATTCTCAAATCATAATTCGTGAATATGACGGACCGTAAGTCCGTCGCGTCATCAGCAGGCGGGGGGAAGCCTCGTCGGTCAGGGTGGAAGCATGCGCCGTTTGATTCCGGCCGCCTTGTTTTGCGCGTTGCTCTCGGCGGCGGCTCGAGGCGACGAGCCGATCAGGCTCGATGTCGTCGACTTCGCCATTCCGAAATCCTTGACGGGCGCGCCTGGCAATGCCGACGCCGGCAAGAAGGTGTTCCTGACGCGAACGCTCGGCAATTGCCTTGCCTGCCATCAGGTCTCGGCGCTGAAGTCCGAGGAGTTTCACGGCGAGTTCGGTCCGTCGCTCGACGGCGTCGCGACCCGCTACAACACGGCGCAGCTGCGCGTCATCGTCGCCGATCCCAAGCGCATCTTCACCGATACGGTGATGCCCGCCTTCCACAAGAACGACGGCCTCAATCGCGTCCGTCCCGAATTCGTCGGCAAGCCGATTCTCACCGCCGCGCAGGTCGAGGACGTCGTGGCCTTTCTCGAAACACTGAAATAACCGCCTCTGGAGGATGATGCATGGGCGCAATCAACAGACGACAGGCGTTCCTTCTCGGCGGCGGTTTCGTCGCCCTGACGGTGCTGCCGATGGCCGCCAACGCCGAGCCGAGCAACGACGCGGCCGAGCTGATCAAGAAGTTCACCGGCGGTAAGGAAGCCGCGAAGGGCAAGATCACGCTCGATCTGCCTGAGATCGCCGAGAACGGCAACACCGTGCCGCTCGCACTCACGGTCGAAAGCCCGATGACCGCCGAGAGCTATGTCAAGGAAGTGCTGTTCGTGGCCGACGGCAATCCGAACGCCGGCGTCGCGACGCTGATGTTCACGCCAATGTCTGGCAAGGCCGAGGCCTCGATCCGCATCCGCCTGGCGCAGACCCAGAACGTGATCGCGGTGGCCAAGATGAGCGACGGCTCGCTGTTCACCGAGCGCAAGACCGTCAAGGTCACCATCGGCGGCTGCGGCGGCTGAGACAGGGGAGAGACTGATATGGCAGACAAGCCGCGGATCAAGCTTCCAAAGGAAGCCAAGAAGGGCGAGATCATCCAGATCAAGACGCTGGTCTCGCATCTGATGGAATCGGGCCAGCGCAAGGATGCGCAGGGCAAGCCGATCCCACGCAAGATCATCAACAAGTTCGCTTGCGAGTTCAACGGCAAGCCGGTGTTCTCCTGCGCCCTGGAGCCGGCGATCTCCGCCAACCCGTACATCCAGTTCGACGCCAGGATCGACGAGGAAGGCACGTTCAAGTTCGCGTGGACGGATGATGACGGCTCGGTGGTGACGGCCGAGGAAAAGATCGCGTTGAAGGCCTGATCGGCAGGCTGCCGATCGCTACGGGGAGTGACAGATGTCCATTCGCTACGGTTCTCTCGCTGTCCTGGCCACGGCCGCTCTGACCTTCTCGGCGATCGCCGTGTTCGGCCAGGAGGCGGAACGGAAGGGCATTCCGGCGCCTCCCGGTCACGTCTTCAAGACCATCATTTCGGGCTACCAGTTCCGCACCAAGGAGACCCGCGCGCTGCAGGACGACGACCTGGAGAACCCGGGCTTCCTCGCAGTCGAGCGGGCCGCCGACATGTGGAAGACGGTCGACGGCAGCGAAGGCAAGTCGTGCATGAGCTGCCACGGCGAGGCTGAAACGACCATGAAGGGCGTCGGCGCGGCGATGCCCAAATGGAGCGAGAAGCTCAACAAGCCGGTCAATCTTGAGCAGCAGATCAACATCTGCCGCATCGAGCACATGAAGGCGCAGCCTTGGGCGTTCAAGTCCAAGGAGCTGACGGACATGACGACCTTCGTCCGCTTCCAGTCGCGCGGCATGCCGGTCGCGGTCAAGACCGACGGTCCGATGTCGCCCTGGCTCGAGAAGGGCAAGGAGATCTACTATACCAGGGTCGGCCAGCTCGATCTCGCCTGCGCCTCCTGTCACGAGAAGAACAACGGCAAGTTCATGCGCGCCGACTTCCTCAGCCAGGGCCAGACCAACGGCTTTCCGACCTACCGGCTGCGCGATCAGCGCCTGATCCCGCTGCACGAGCGCTTCGAGGGCTGCATGTTCGACGTGCGCGGCGTGCCCTACAAGCCGCTGTCGGACGAGTTCCTCGCGCTCGAGCTCTACGTCGCCTGGCGCGGCATCGGCCTGCCCGTCGAGACACCGTCGGTCCGCAACTAGCGGACACAAGGAAGACACATCATGATATCGCGTCGCGAATTCGTTCAGGTCGCATTGGCGGCGGCTGCCTTGACGGGCGGCACGTCCCGCGCCTTCGCCCAGCAGAAGCTGACGGAGAAGGAGCTGCTGGCGTTCGAGCCGGTCGGCAATGTCACCTTGGTGCATGTCACCGACATTCACGGCCAGCTGATGCCGCTGTATTTCCGCGAGCCGTCGACCAATCTCGGCGTCGGTGACGCGAAGGGCCAGCCGCCGCACGTCACCGGCAAGGAGTTCCTCACCCGCTTCGGCATCGCGCCGAGCTCGTCGTCGGCCTACGCGCTGACGTCGGAGGATTTCGAGGCGCTGGCCAAGACCTACGGGCGGATCGGCGGGCTCGACCGCGCCGCCACCGTCATCAAGGCCATCCGCGCCGAGCGCGGCGACAAGGTGGTGCTGCTCGACGGCGGCGACACCTGGCAGGGATCATGGTCGTCGCTGAAGACGCGCGGCCAGGACATGATCGATTGCATGGCGCTGCTGAAGCCGGATGCGATGACCGGACATTGGGAGTTCACCTACGGCACCGAGCGCGTCAAGCAGGCCGTCGATGGTCTCGGCTTTCCGTTCCTGGGTCTCAACATCCGCGACACCGAATGGAACGAGCCGGCGTTCGAAGCCTCGACGATGATCGAGCGCGGCGGCGTCAAGATCGCGGTGCTCGGCCAGGCGTTCCCTTATACGCCCGTCGCCAATCCCCGCTGGATGATTCCGAACTGGTCGTTCGGCGTGCGCGAGGAGGACGTCCAGACCCAGGTCGACAAGGCGCGCAAGGATGGCGCCGGCCTTGTCGTGCTGCTGTCGCATAACGGCTTCGACGTCGATCGCAAGTTGGCCAGCCGCGTCAAGGGCCTCGACGTCATCCTCACCGGTCACACCCACGATGCGCTGCCCGAAGCGGTCAAGGTCGGCAAGACCTTGCTGATCGCCTCCGGCTCCTCGGGCAAGTTCGTCTCGCGGCTCGATCTCGACGTCAGGGACGGCGAGGTCAAAGGCTATCGCTACAAGCTGATCCCGCTGTTCTCCGACGTGATCACGCCTGACACGGCGATGGCGGCCAAGATCGCTGAGGTGCGCAAGCCGTTCGCCGCCGAGCTCGCCCGTCCACTGGGACGCACCGAGACGCTGCTGTATCGCCGCGGCAACTTCAACGGCACCTTCGATGACCTGATCTGCCAGGCGCTGCTGCAGGAGCGCGATTCCGAGATCGCGCTGTCGCCGGGCTTCCGCTGGGGCACCAGCGTGATGCCGGGCCAGGACATCACCTTCGAGGACGTCACCAACGCCACCGCGATCACCTATCCCGCGGTGTATCGCATGGGCATGACCGGCACGCGCCTCAAGGAGATCATCGAGGACGTCGCCGACAATCTGTTCAACGTCGACCCCTACTACCAGCAGGGCGGGGACATGGTTCGCATCGGCGGCATGTCCTATGCGATCGATGTCAACAAGCCCCAGGGGCAGCGCATCTCCGACATGCGCCTGATCAAGACCGGTGCCGCAATCGATCCGGCGCGCGAATACCAGGTCGCCGGCTGGGCCAGCGTCAATGAAGGCACGCAGGGCCCGCCGATCTGGGAGGTCGTGTCGAGCTATCTGCAGCGCAAGAAAACCGTGCGTCTCGAGCCCAACCGGGCCGTCAAAGTCTCCGGAGTGTGACGACGATGTCCAAGGACAAATCCGTTCCCTCGGCCCCACGCGCCTCGCGCCGTGGTTTCCTGACCGCCGCCGGTGGCCTCGCAGCCACCGCGCTGGCCTCGCAGGCCCGTGCAGGCGCCGGCAATCCCGCCAACCAGCCGCCGAACGTGCCGGAATGGACGCGCACCCTCGGCGAGGGCGTCGCGGTTCGCCCTTACGGCAAGCCGTCGAAGTTCGAGAAGGACGTCATTCGCCGCGACGTCGAGTGGTTGACGGCCTCGCGCGAATCCTCGGTCAGCTTCACGCCGCTGCATGAGCTGGAAGGCATCATCACGCCGAACGGGCTGTGCTTCGAGCGCCATCACGGCGGCGTCGCCGAGGTCGATCCGGCCGATCACCGGCTGATGATCCACGGCCTGGTCGAGCGGCCGCTGCTGCTGACGCTCGACGAGCTCAAGCGCTACCCGCGCGTCAACCGCATCCACTTCATGGAATGCGCGGCGAATTCCGGCATGGAATGGCGCGGCGCCCAGCTCAACGGCTGCCAGTTCACCCATGGCATGATCCACTGCGTGCAATACACCGGCGTGTCGCTGCGCACGCTGTTGGAGGAGACCGGCGTCAAGCCCAGCGGCAAATGGCTGCTGGTCGAGGGCGCCGACTCCGCGTCGATGGATCGCAGCCTGCCGATCGAGAAGGCGCTCGACGACTGCATCATCGCCTACAAGATGAACGGCGAGGCGCTGTATCCCGAGCAGGGCTATCCGATGCGCCTGGTCGTGCCGGGCTGGCAGGGCAATCTCTGGGTCAAATGGCTGCGGCGCATCGAGGTCGGCGACCAGCCCTGGCAGACCCGCGAGGAGACGTCGAAGTACACGGACCTGCTGCCGAACGGCAAGGCGCGGCGCTTCACCTGGTCGATGGATGCGAAGTCGGTCATCACGAGCCCGAGCCCGCAGGCGCCGATCAAGCACGGCAAGGGCTTTACGATCGTCTCGGGCCTGGCGTGGTCGGGCAGCGGCAAGGTCAAGCGCGTCGACGTGTCGTTGGATGGCGGCCGCAACTGGTGGCCGGCGCGCATCGACGGCCCGGTGCTGGATAAGGCGCTGACACGGTTCTACTACGAGTTCGACTGGAACGGCGAGCCGCTGCTGTTGCAGTCGCGGGTGCAGGACGAGACCGGCTACGTCCAGCCCTCCAAGGCGGAGCTGCGCAAGGTGCGAGGCTACAACTCCATCTATCACAACAATGGCATCCAGACCTGGCATGTGCAGGCAAACGGTGAGGTCGAGAATGTCGAGGTCGCCTAAGCTGATCCTTGCAGTCGCGCTCGCCACCCTCGCGGGCTCGGTCGCGTTCGCCGGCGGTCCGGGGGAGAAGATCGCCGCCAAAACTGAGGTCAAGTCCGAGCCGAAGACCGAGGCGAAGACGGAAGCCAATTCGCCACAGCGCTTCAACATCGGCCGCGCGCCGACCGTTGAGGAGATCCGCGGCTGGGACATCGACGTGCGGCCGGACGGGCAGGGTCTGCCGACCGGCAAGGGTACCGTCGCCCAGGGCGAAAAGCTGTTCATGGACAATTGCGCCAGCTGTCATGGCGAGTTCGGCGAGGGCGCCGGCCGCTGGCCGGTGCTCGCCGGCGGCAAGGGCTCGCTGACCTCGGACAATCCGGTCAAGACGGTCGGCTCCTACTGGCCTTACGCCTCGACCTTGTTCGACTATGTCCGCCACGCGATGCCGTTCGGCAGCCCGCAGTCGCTGAAGGTCGACGAATACTACGCGCTGGTCGCCTATGTGCTCTATCTGAACGACATCGTCACCGATCAGAACTTCGAGCTGACCGACAAGAATCTCGCCACGATCAAGATGCCGAACGAAGGCGGGTTCATCATGGACGACCGGGCGACCAGCGAGAAGGCGTTCTGGCAGAAGGACCCGTGCATGAAGAACTGCAGCGCGCCGGTCAAGATCACTGGACGTGCTACCGCCGTTGACGTTACGCCTGATGACAAGGACGGCAAGCCGCGGGGCGTCGAGTGACGAGGGCCGGATGCAGCCGCCGCCAGATCCTGCTGGCGGCCGCATCCGTCGCCCTCGCCGCAAGCGGGGCCGCTTCCATTGCCGCTGCAGCGGAGCCGCACAGGCTCGCGCTGCAGATCAGCGATGAGGATCCGGCCAAGATGCGCGCCGTGCTCGACGTCGCCGCCAATGTCTCTCGCCACTATTCGGGCGAGGGCGACGAGGTCGAGATCGTGGTCGTGGCGTTCAATGGTGGCCTCGACATGCTGTTGGCCGACCGTTCGCCGGTGAAGGAGCGGGTGCTCGGCTTCGCCAAGTCGATGCCCAATGTCAGCTTCATCGCCTGCGGCAACACCCTGGAGACGCTCGCGAGCAAGGAAGGGCGGCAGCCGCCGCTGCTCGCTGGCGTCACGGTGGTCAAGACCGGGGTCGCGACCCTGCTGGAGCTGGCGGAGAAGAACTGGACGATCGTGCGTCCGTGAAGGAATTTGCGATGCGCTGGTGGCTCGCTCTCGTCGTCTGTCTCGTTGCCTCGGTCGCGCTGTCCGCGGAGGAGCCGCGCGAGCTCGTGATCGGCGGCCGCACGGCGCTCGGCACGCTCAGGCTGCCGGCGCAGTCGGGACCGGATGTGCCGCTGGTGCTGATGACGCACGGTACGCTCGCGCACAAGGACATGGAGACCATCCAGGGCCTGTCCAGGGCGCTGGCCGAGCGCGGCATCGCCTCACTGGCGCACAACCTCGTGCTCGGCCTCGATCGCCGCACCGGCATGTACGACTGCGCCAAACCGCATGACTACGTGCCGGATGATGCGATCGAAGAGATCGCCGCCTGGCTCGCCGAGGCGCGCAAGACCTCGTCGCGCATCTTCGTGCTCGGGCATTCGCGCGGCGCCAATCAGCTCGCGCGCTATCTGGTCGCCAATCCGAACGCGACCGTCGAAGGCGCGATCCTGCTGGCGCCGGCGACGGCGAGCATCGAGACCGGCTTGAGAGACGCCTATGCGGAGAGCTACGGCCAGCCCTTGGCGCCGCTGCTCGACAAGGCTGAGGCTGCGATCGCCGCTGGGCGCGGCGGTGATTGGATGTCGGTGCCGGGTTTCATCTATTGCCGCGACGCCAAGGTGACGGCGCGTGCCTTCGCCGCATTCTATCGCGCCGACCGGCGCCAGGACACGGCGGCGCTGATCGCGGACGTCAGTCTCCCGGTCCTGGTGCTTGCGGCCGCGCAAGACAAGACCGTGCCGGACGTGGCAGCCTCGTTCGCGCCTTTGGCCGCGCGCGCGGGCAGTCGTGTCCGGCTGGAAAAGATCGACGATGCCGATCACTTCTTCCGCGATCTCGCCGCCGAGGATGCCGCTGATCGCATCGCAGGATTCATTGCAGCCGCGCGTTAGGAGTGACCATGGAACGACGATCCTTGATGCAAGCCGGGCTTGCCAGCCTGTTCGGAATATTGGGTGTCGGCAGCGCCCGGGCTGCGACGGAGTCTCCGCGCCAGCGTGTCGCCTATCATCTGGCCGATCAGGATCGCGCCCTGTTCGTGCTCGGCAACATCCAGAACCATGTCGACGGCACCGGCGGGCCCGGTCGCGCCGACATCCGGCTGGTGATCCACGGTCCGGGCTTGCGCGCCTTTCACGCGATCTCCGCCGATCAGACCATTACGGCGCTGGCGGAACGACTGATGAAAGCCGGTGTCGGCTTCGATGCCTGTGCCAACACCATGAAGGCGCAAGGGGTGAAGCTCGATGATCTCCTGCCCGGCTTCGCGGTGGCGGAGAAGGGCGGGGTGGTGCGCCTCACCGAGTTGCAGCAGAGCGGATACGCCTATCTGCGCCCGTGACGGGCGCGCATTTGCCGACGCCGCCCGGTTCGATCGCGGCGGACCTGAACGACGAGAGCGCTTGTGCTCACCGCATTGATCGACCTTCTGGGTGAGGAGCTGGTGTCGCTGCTCTGCGGGCTCGCAGTCGGCGGCGCGTTCGGCTTCTTCGCCCAGCGCAGCCGCTTCTGCCTGCGTGCGGCAACGATCGAGTTCGCGCGCGGGCAGGGCGGGCCGCGTCTGGCGGTGTGGCTCCTCACCTTCGCCTCGGCGCTGCTCGGCACCCAGGCGCTGGTCGCAATGGGCCTGCTCGACGTCTCGGAAGCTCGGCAATTGGCGCAGCAGGGCAGCATCTCCGGCGCGATGATCGGCGGCGTCCTGTTCGGATGCGGCATGATCCTGGCGCGCGGCTGTGCCAGCCGGCTCCTGGTGCTTTCGGCCAACGGCAATCTGCGGGCGCTGCTCTCGGGCCTGATCTTCGCGGTGACGGCGCAGTCGGCCTATCGCGGCCTGCTCGCGCCGGCGCGCGAGTGGCTCACCAATCTCTGGCTCGTCGACGGCGGGCCGTCGCGCGACATCATGAGCCTGTTCGGCGGTGGCACGCCCGAGAAGCTCGGCTTCGGCATGTTGTGGTTCGTGGCGGGCCTCGCTGCAGTGTCGAAGTTTCAGGTCGGCGCGAAGATCCTGCGCTCGGCCATCGCCGCTGGTGCCGCAGTCGCTGTGGGCTGGCTGCTGACTTATCAGCTCGGCCAGGCGTCGTTCGCGCCGGTGCCGCTAAAGAGCCTGACCTTCAGTGGACCTTCCGCCGAGCTCCTGATGCAGGTGCTGGCCAGCCAGCAGCTGAAGCCGGGCTTCGACCTCGGCATCATCCCGGGCGTCTTCATCGGCTCGTTCGTCGCCGCGGCGCTCGCCGGAGAGCTCAATCTCGAAGGCTTCTCGGACGGGCGCGGCATGCGTCGCTATCTGATCGGCGCCGTCCTGATGGGCTTCGGTGCGATGCTGGCCGGCGGCTGCGCCGTCGGAGCTGGCGTGACCGGAGCGTCGGTGTTCGCGCTGACGGCCTGGATCGTGCTCGGCGGCATGTGGCTCGGCGCGGCGGTGACCGATTTCGTCGTCGACCGCTGGCTGTTCGGAGCCAAACAGGTGCAGCGCGAGACGCTGCCGAGCACTGCGACGCCCTCATAATTTATATTCACAAGTTCGAATATACGTATATAATGTCCTGGTACCTGCACGGCCTGTGCCGTGCGCGAGCAGGGAGGGCAGGCGTCATGACAATCATGACCGACGTCGTCGTCGGAGATGCGAGGAAGTCCAAACGAATCGACTGGTCGCCCTATCTCGTCGGCGCCGGCATCGGCATCCTGAGCTGGGTGGCCTTTGCCGGATTCGGCGATCCGCTCGGCGTGACGACCGCGTTTTCACGCATCGCGTCGCTGTTCGCCGCGCCGGTGATCGGATCCGAGGCCGTCGCCGCCAACAGCTATTGGAAATCGATGCCGCTGAAATGGGACTACGGCGTCTGGTTCCTGGTCGGTATTCCGCTCGGTGCGTTCCTGTCGGCGGTCATCTCCGGGACATGGCGTCTCGAGCTGGTGCCGGAGGTCTGGAAGGAACGCTTCGGACCATCGGTGTTGAAGCGCTTCGTCGCCGCGTTTCTCGGCGGCATCGTCATCATGTATGGCGCACGGCTGGCCGGCGGCTGCACCAGCGGGCACGGCATTTCCGGCGGCCTGCAATTGGCGCTGTCGAGCTGGCTGTTCCTGGCGGTGATGTTCGCGACCGGCCTGGTCGTGTCGCGCCTCATGTTCCGTAGGGCCTGAGAGGGAGAGAGGTCATGACGTCATTGATGAGCATCGCGGGCCCGATCCTGATGGGCGCCGTGTTCGGCTATCTGCTGCAGCAGGGCAGGGTCACGAGCTGCAACGTGATCGAGAACCAGTTCCGGCTGCGTGACTTCACCGTCTTGAAGGTGATGGGCACGGCGATCGTGGTCGGCGGCATCGGCGTGCTGCTGCTGGTCGACACCGGCAACACCAAGTACTACGTCAAGGATGCCAACATGCTGGCGGTCGCGCTCGGCGCGGCCTTGTTCGGCATCGGCATGGTGGTCTACGGTTACTGCCCGGGCACCGCGCTCGGTGCGATCGCCAGCGGCAGCGTCCACGCAGCGGTCGGGGCCTTCGGCATGATCGTCGGCGCCATCCTCTATGCGTTGAGCTTCGACTGGGTGAAGGCTCACATCCTCAATGTCTGGGCGCTCGGCAAGGTGCGGCTGCCCGATATCACCGGCGTGCCGGATGGCGTCTGGTTCGCCGCGCTCGCGATTGGCGCCGGCGCATTCTTCTTCTGGGTCGAGGCGTCGGAGGCCAAGGCGAGGCGCGCGCAAGGTTAGGCTGCTTCACCCGATCAGCCCATCATCAACAGTCGAGAGGTTCATACAATGCTCGCAGGATTGTTCAACAAGCTGACGGGATCGACCAGCGTGCCGGCCATCGAGCATGACGAGCTGATCAAGGCGCATCAACAGCGCAGTTGCGTCATCGTCGACGTCCGCGAACCGCACGAGTTCAAGGGCGGCCACATCCCGGGCGCGATCAACCATCCGCTGTCACGCTTCGATCCGGACAGCCTCGTGCACGACAAGCCGGTGGTCCTGATTTGCCAGGCCGGCGGCCGCTCGGCGACCGCGCTGCGGCGGGCGCTGGCGGCGGGACGGCAGGACATCCGCCACTATGCCGGCGGCATGAGCCGATGGCGTGCGCATGGCGGGCCGGTCGCTTAAGGCGGCCGGTCGGATCGGCTGAATCGAACCCCGGCATATCGTTTCACGACAATCGTCACTTCCGTGCAGCTTTTCGTGCGTCCGCGATGGCCTGCTCGTGGTTGCGGGCGAGGACGGCGTCGATCTCGCTGGCTCTGGCGCTGAGATCAGCCTTGGCGCGCGCACAGCCAAGCCGTCATGGCCGACGGCGGGGCCGATCGGCATGAAGTGGAAGGTCGTGCCAAACGGGATTACAGTGCAGAAGACTTCGCAGCGCTTCTCGCCGGCCCGCTCGGCCCGAGAACCCGCCGTGCCCGAGGATTCACCGCGACCTTGTCCGCCGCATCTCATCCTTTCGCATCGGCATCGCGTCGACACGATTGAACAGATCCTCGGCTGAGATCGGGGTCTCTGACGCGAAGGCGGTGTGGCCGTCCTTGCCGATCAGAAACACCATGAAGCGGCGGCCGTCGGTGCCCACGGCGGCGCGGAGCTGGCGGGAGGAGGTGGCGTCGTCGACGGCCTGGAGCAGAAGGATCTGGCGCTCGGCCATGCCGGCGTTGGCGGCCTCGTAGATCCGGCGTTGCTGCTGCGCGGTTGGGTCGTCGGGGCCGGTGACCACCAGGAGGCGGTTCTTCCATTTGTAGTGGGCAAGTGGTGAGGCATCACTCGGGTGTGGCATGGCGATGAGCCCCAGGAGGATCGCGGTCGTGAGCAGGCGTCGTGGCATGGTCAGGGCTTCCTGAGGGCACTCGCCGGAACGTCGACGGCGGCAAGCTGGATCTCTGCTCGTGCCGCCTGCGCCAGGGAAAGAATGTCCCTGGTTCTAGCGGTTGCCCTGGTCCTCGATCGGAACATCGTCCCAGGGGCGATAATACAGCTTGCTGCAGGCTTCGCGCAGAACGCCGCCCTGGATCGTGAGGTCGTCGCGATAGGCCTTCTCGACGAATTGGAGTGTGTCGACGTGGCGGGCCTCGAAATACATCTGGTGCACGTCGTCGCGGCCCGCGCCGAACACGATGCGGCCGACCTTGCTCCAGATCGAGGCCATCGTGCACATGCCGCAGGGCTGCAAGGTGGTGTAGAGCGTGGCGCCGCGCAGCTCGCCGTCGTCGAAGCCGCGGCCGGCGGTGCGGATCGCCTCGATCTCGGCATGCGCCGTCGCATCGCGCTTGTCGGCGACGTGGTTGCGCTCGGCCGCGATGATCTCGGAGCCGAGCACGATCACGCATCCGATCGGCGACAGCGCGGGATCGGCGCCGTCCTGCGTGGCGACCTTGATCGCCTCCTGCATGAAATGCTCGTCGGTTTTCAGGTTCGGCACGATCAGGCGCTCAGTCCGCGAGCTGCTTCATCTGCGCGACCTTCGCCTGCAGGGTCCCGCGCTGCCGGGTCAGCATGGCCGTGGTGGCGGCGTCGCCGACGCAGTCCTTCAGCGCCTCGTCGTATTGGCTGAGGATCTGCTCCTCGCCGCTGGCGAACGACGACAGCGCATTGGTGCCGAGCCCCGTCACCGCGGCGCGGACACGTATGACGGTCTGATGCACTGTGGACATGAAGGAGCCGGACTCGTCCGGCGTCTCGCCCATCCGCCGGAGCGCGTCATGCAGCTCCGCGTGATCCCGCTCCTTGAGCGCGATCATCTCGGCGAACAGCGCCTTGAGCGCCGGCGTGTCGGCGTCCGCCTGGGCTTCCTGATAGCCGTTGCGCGCATCGACCAGGGCTGTGTGCAGTGTCTTCAGGCTGTCTGCAGCCATTATCGCCTCACCGGTTTGCTGTGTGGAATTTCGACCACGACAATCCGGATTCGCCGGCTTTGTTCCGGGCCTGCTACCGACTGCCGACAGAGAGAACATACGCGCAGTGCCGATCGTAGAGTTGGCTTAGTCTAGCCGACGGTCTGTAAGCCGCCGCGCTCTCCGCTCGTCCCCCGCCACGCAGACGGCACCGTCGAGCCGGCCCAGAACGAACCGGAGGTGTTGGCTGCGGTAGGAAATAGTGGTAACTTATACCCCTGTGGTGGAGCCAGGGCAATCGCATGTGGAATTTTTCGATTCTTTTCGTGCTTCCAAAGAGCAGTCTGGATTCGAAAATTTCCTCCCGTCGGCCTTCGCGATTCCAATATTTCGTTTGGGCCGCGTTGGAGAGCCATATGCGATTGCCCTGGTGGTGGAGCGATCCGGATGGCATCGGTCGAAAAGTTGAGTGTTGCGCTGACCAGCGAGCAGGTCTTGGCCCTGAAGACGGCCGTAGAGTCCGGCGAATACGCAACGACAAGCGAGATCGTCCGGGAGGCGGTGCGCGACTGGCAATTGAAGCGCCAGTTACGTCAGGAAGACATCAGGCGTTTGCGGCAGGCGTGGGACGAAGGGATCGCCAGCGGTTCTGCCGGCAAAGTCGACATGAAGCACCTGCGCAAGCAGGCACGCGAACGGTTGAAGGGTGCGAAGAAAGCATCCGGCCATGCCGATTGAGCTGATCTGGTCCCATCAGGCGCGGGCCGATCTGATCGACCTCTATCCAGAGTCCGACGAAGGCCCCGTCGACGCCGTAGAAGTGATCCGTGTCATCGACGGGCGGCGCAATCTTCACGGTATTATTTGAGATGGGCGATGGCACTGAATCGCAGAGGACAGTTCGTGTGATGGATGAGGACGAGCCGAGCGGACAGATCGCGCTGATCGAGGCGCGGATCGAACAGCTTGCCGACGTCGCCGAACGTTGCCGGAAGATCATCCTGGCCTCGAAGGTCGCGATATCCTGCGGCGCCGCGGTGCTGCTCGGCGCGGTGCTTGGCCTGCTCGGGGCGAACGCGGCCGTGCCGCTCGGCGGCATCGCCGCGGTGCTCGGCGGCATCGTTTCGCTGGGATCCAACGTCAGCACGTTGCGACAGACCATCGCCGCGATCGCCGACGCTGAAGCGCTGCGCTCGGACCTGATTGGCAGGATTGATCTTCGCCTGGTCGGTGATCAGGGAGCGCGTCTCGCTCGCAATGGGTGATGGCGTGGCGACAAAACCAGATTCTGGCTGCCGTCGCCCAGAGACGATGGCCTGCCTCGATGGTCGTTCAATGAAAGATGACAGGGAGAAACCATGCTCAAGAACATCGATCCGCTGCTCAATGCCGACGTGCTCTATGCGCTCAAGGCGATGGGGCATGGCGACCGCCTGGTGATCTGCGACACCAACTTTCCGGCCGATTCGATCGCGCGGCAGACCGTGTTCGGCGAGCTGCTGCGCATCGACAATGTCACTGCGGCCAGGGCCGTTCAGGCGGTGCTCTCGGTGCTGCCGCTCGACAGCTTCATCGACGATGCCGCCGTGCGGATGGAGGTCGTCGGCCACCCGCAGGAGGTCACGCCGGTGCAGCAGGAGGTGCAGGCGGCGATCGATCGCGCGGAGAACAAATCCTGGCCGCTGGTCGGCGTCGAGCGCTACGCGTTCTACGAGATGGCCAAGTCAGCCTATTGCGTGATCGCCACCGGCGAGCGCCGGTTCTACGGCTGCTTCATCTTCAGCAAGGGCGTGATCCCGCCGGAGCAGGGGTGACGTCGTCGATGCCGGCGTGACCTTGGGGCACGGTCTGCGCGGGTCCGCGCGCAGGCCTGTCGCATGTGAAAAATCTGAGTGTTTCGTTACACCGCCTCCACGTCGTCATGCCCGGGCGCCGTCCGGGCATCGACGTCCCTTCCCAGGATGCCGAACGACGCGGATGGCCGGGACAAGCCCGGCCATGACGGCTTTGTGAAGCTTGGGCATAGATGCGCTCTGCGCTCATGGGTTGAAGCGGTGCATCGCCGCGCGAGACTTGATCGTGGTGCTGACAGGCGTTCCGCCTCTATCCTGCAGCGGGATCGTCGATCAAGCCGGTACGACGGACGCGGCGAATGGGGAAAGTGATGGGTCGGTTACGGATGGCGGCTGGCGTGGCGGCCGTGATGCTCGCGATGCCGAGCGCAGCGCATGCGGAAAAGGTGTATTATCTGCACGGTCCGGGCGGCCATGTCGGCGCGCACATCTATCGGTTTCAGCGGATCAACGAGCAGTACGACCGGGTGGTGATCGACGGCCAGTGCAAGTCGGCCTGCACGACGGTGCTGGGCGTCGTGCCGTTGCACAAGATCTGCATCGCGCCCGGCGGCTATTTCATGTTTCACGCCGCCCACCACGCCGACCGCAGCTACTATTTCGCGATGACCGACCAGATGATGCAGGCCTACGCGCCCGAGGTGCGCGACTGGGTGACGCGGCACCATGCGCTCGATCGGGTCGATCCCTATACCTACCTGTATCCGAAGGACGTCACGTTCATCCGCCGCTGCAATCGGTGAGATGGTCACGCGGTGGTGGGCACGCTTGCTTTGCTCACGCTACGGTTCATCGTCCGTGTCCGCCGAGGGGGCGCGACAATGATGACGCTCTGCACGACGGGCGATCCGCGCATGGCGTGCATGCGCCAACTGCCCGTCGTGCCGCTTTGTCGCAAACTCATCACTTGCGCCGTCGGGCAAATCAGCTGCACTAATCAGCGCATCCCGGCTCGCTGAAGAGGGACGTTTCGCGATCGTCACGAGCGTCGAGTCGGGGATGCGATGGGCGTGTTGCTCTGCAGCCGGGTGTCAAAGCCCGCGCCGACGAACGGAGCGATGCGACGGCGAAATGGTGTGGTTCTGGCATCCCGAAGCTGATGCCAAGCCGGCGGTGATGATGATCCGTTGGCGACGGGGGCAAGACAGCCGGTCCCCGGGGAGAGCGCCTATAAGTCGCAAAACCGTCGCGCAGGGAAGGCCGGATATTGGGCTGAACCTGTGGTTCTGCCGCGTGCTTTTTGTTGCACGCGGACCGCGGGTATCAGCCGATACCCGGTCTTCCCTGCGCCTCTTCTTCAAAGGGAGAGGTCAAGCCAATGCAAAACTCGGGCGCAGGCCGCCGCGGGAACGCCTCGCTGCGTCTGCTGTCGTCCCGTGAGGAGGGCGGCGTCATCGTGAGGTATTGTTGTCGTCGCAGGCGGCCAATGCGGTCCGCGCGGCGCAGGCTGCGATCAGAACATCCTGACCGCGGTTTGCAGCGTCATCGCGAGGCCCCACACCAGGGGAATGCCGACCAGCACCCAGAACGCCGCCACCTTCGGCGCAAGGCCGCCGCGGCCGATGCCGAACGTCGCCTGATTGAGTTTGCCCTCGCCGCTCACGGCGCGGGCCCGCCGGCGGGCCGCGGCGTTCTCGGCCAGGTGCCATTTGTCGGCGAGCGGCCTGACCAGGAGATTGGCGATCAGTCCGACCACGAGGAAGCCGGCCAGGACGTACATGGTGCGGTCATAGACGACCGCGCGCTCGACGCCGGCTTGCAGTTGCGCGTTGCGCAGATAGCCGACCAGCAGCGGGCCTGCGAGACCGGCGGTCGACCACGCCGTCAGCAGGCGGCCGTGAATGGCGCCAACGAATTTTGGACCGAACAGGTCCGCGACATAGGCCGGCATCGTTGCGAAGCTGCCGCCGTACAGCGCGAGGATGAGGCCGAGCGCGCCGGCGAACGGCAGGGCGGACCGCAGATGCGCGATGCTCGGCGCTGCCGCGCACAGCAGGACGCCAAGGGTGAGCATGATGGAGAAGGTTGGCTTGCGGCCGATGCGGTCGGACAATGTGGCCCAGAACAGCCGGCCGGCGATGTTGAACAGCGACAGCAGGCCGGCATAGCCGGCGGCGATCGCGGCGACCCTGGTTCGCTGGGCGTCGTCGAGCGCGGAGAACGCGACGTCGGGACGTCCGATCAGGGCACCGCCGAGGAGCTCCTGCAGCATCGGCAACGTCAGGGCCAGCACGCCGATGCCGGCCAGGACGTTCATGCCGAGCACGATCCAGAGCAGCCAGAACTGCGGCGTCTCGTGCGCGCTCTCGAAATGGACGTTGCCTGTCGAGATCATCGCGTCGGACGGAGCGCTCGCGCCCGGCGGCTGCCAGCCGGTCGGCGGGATCCGCAAGGCGAAAGCGCCGATCAGCATCACGACGAAGTAGATCAGGCCGAGAACCAGGAAGGTCTCGGCGACGCCGATCGAGGTCGGCGTCTTGAAGGCGTCGATCAGCCGGTTTGCCAGCGGCGCTCCGATCGCTGCGCCGCCGCCGAAGCCCATGATGGCCAGGCCGGTCGTCAGGCCGCGCCGGTCCGGAAACCACTTCACCAGGATCGACAGCGGGGCGATGTAGCCGAGGCCGAGACCGGTGCCGCCGATGAGGCCGAGACCGATCCACATGATCCAGAACTGATGCACATGGACGCCGAGGGCCGCGATGATGAATCCGCCGCCCCAGCAGCAGGCCGTCGCGGCGCCCGCCTTGCGCGGGCCCGCGCGCTCCAGCCAGCCGCCGAACAGGGCGGCGGAGAAGCCGAGCATCACGAGACCGGTGGTGAAGATGGTGAGGAGATTGGTCACCTGCCAATCGCAGTTGGTGGTGAAGAGGTCGCTGAGCAGCGAATGGCTGGTACAGGCCACGGGCTTGTCGATGCCGATGGCGCGCGACAGCGGCAGCCAGAACACGCTCAGTCCGTAGGACATGCCGATGCAGAGCTGGATGCAGAGCGCGGCCGGCGGCACCAGCCAGCGGTTGAACCCGGCCGCCGCAATGGTACGCCTGCGCGCGAGCACACAACCGCCGCGCCGGCCCTTTCTCGTGATTCGCTCCGTGCTCGAAACGACAGTCATGCTCAACCCCCGCACCACCCTCGTCGACGGGTGCTGCAATGCTGCTCATTTGGCATACGGAACCGCCACGCGAAACCATCTTGTTGGCCGTTTCGCGCAAGCGCTTGTCCCGATCGCGCATTTGGGGGTGGGGTCAGCGTTAACGTCAGGACCGAGCAACTCATCAGTCGACTTGCCCACGGCATGGGCAGCAATGCCGCCGGTGTTTGCAGTTCTCCGTACGCGACGCCGGTGGTCTCGCGTCGGCGGTAATATGACGCTTCCTGCCGGCTTCAAGACACCTCAAAACGCCTCAAGCGATGAGACGGGCGAGCGCCTTAGCTATAAAGGAGCATGCGTGTTGCCGCTGGTTTTTGGAGGACTTAGGTTCGCGGGGCCGGGCTGCCGCGAGCGATCGTGGATGCCGGTACCGTACCTCAGAGATTGTGTCGGACTGATGAGATATACTCCGTTGCAGCATCATGTGGCGAGCACCGCCCTGCGGTTGAGCGGGACGGACTTCGAGTCGCTGCGGGCTCATCTTCGCAAGCATGTGCTGCCGATCAAGATCACGCCGCCGGATCCGCGCCGCAGCTTCGAGTGGCGGTCGGATTTTGCGCCTGGACCGGGGATCAGCATCCTCCGTGCCCGCTACAACAGCAGCCTGACCTACGGCTCCGACAGCGACGTCGAGAACCTCAATCTGACCTTTCTCTGCACCGGCGCCACGGTGTCGACGATCGGCCACCGCTTGATTGAGCAGACGCCGTCGCGCGCGATGGTTCATGCGCAGCCAACGCTGGCACGACAGACCATGCACGCGACTGATGGCGAGGTCGCAGGTGTGATGTTGCGGTTCGATGCCGGCCTGGTGAGCCGGTTGCTGACCGACATGTATGACGGCGCCAGGCTGACCAGCCTCGATCTCGCGCCGGTCATCGATCTGTCGACGACCTTCGGACAAACCCTGCGCTCGATGGCGCGTGCGCTGGATAGTGGTCTGCGCGACGCGGCGTTGCAGCGGCGCTCTCCGTTGGCGATGGCGCTGCTCGCCGAGAGTACGCTGCGGCTGATCCTGACCGAGGTGCCGCACCGGCTGTCGGAACCGTCCGTCACGCGCAACGGCGATCCGGCACCCGGTCAGATCCGGCGCGCGATGAGCTACATGCGCGCCAATCTGCACCTGCCGATCACGGTCAGCGACATTGCCGAGGCTGCCGGGATCAGCAGCCGGTCGCTGCAGCTCGGCTTCCGCAGGTACTACGAAATGTCGCCGACGCAATTCCTGCGCCGGATCAGGCTCGAAGCCGCGCATGCCGAGCTGTTCTCCGCACGCAACACGCTGCCGGTCAGCGAAGTGGCGCTGAAATGGGGCTTTACCAATCTGGGGCGGTTCGCCGCGCAGTATCAGGCAGAGTTCGGCCATCTGCCGTCCGATGCCCTGAAGCGGGTCGGGCCGCGCCGCTGAGCATCCGATGGCGGGCATGGACCTGTCGCCGGCCTCAGCCCATCGTGGCCAGCCGCAGCGCCAGCGCGCAGGCGCGATCGTATTCGTCGAGGTTGATCCACTCGTCGATCGTGTGCGGCTCGTTCTGGCCGGTGCCGAAGGTGACGGTGGGAATGCCGTGGCGGACCATCCAGTTGGCGTCGAGGCCGCCATTGCCGGCGCGCAGGGTCGGCGTGCCGCCGACGTCGGTGACGGCCGCGGTGGCGCGCTTGACGACAGGGAGGGTGTCCTTGATCCGGAACGGATGAAACTCGGTCTCGGCCTTGAACTTGACGCGGCCGGACTTGCCGTCGCTGTTGGTGACGCGCTTGGCGGCGTTTTCGAACGCGGCCTTGTAGGCGTTGGTGATCTGGCGGACGAATTTGGCATCATGGCTGCGGCTCTCGCCGCTGACATGGATGTAGTCGGTGACGACGTTGGTGGCGTCACCCGCGGAACGGCCTTCGCCGCCGGTGACCGGGCCGACATTGCTGGTGCCGAGCTTGGCCTCCTTGCCTTTGCCTTTCACCACTTTGCCGAACCAGCCGCCGGCTTTGACCTCCGCCAGCGCCAGCGCCAGGATCATGGTGGCGCTGATGCCGCGTTCGGGAGCGACACCGGCATGCGAAGCGCGGCCGAAGATCTCGACCTGCCAATGGTCGGCGCCGACGGCGGCGATGGTGACGCTGGAGGCGGAGCTGCCGTCGAAATTGAAGGCCATCACGGGCGCGCCGAGCTCGTCGACCGCAACATGGCGCGCGCCATGCAGCCCGCTCTCCTCGCGGACGCAGAACAGCAGCGTGATCGGCGGATGATCGAGCTTTTGCCGGATCAGTTCGGCCACCAGGGTGACGAGGATGCCGCAGCCGCAGCGATTGTCGCCGCCGAGCGCCGTCTTTGCCTTGTTGACGATCTTGCGGCCCGCGAGCTTGGGCTGCGCGCCGGCGCACAGCGGCACCGTGTCCATGTGGGTCATGAACATGATCCGCGGCTGGTTTTGCTGGCTGCCGCGTCCCGGCAGCTCGACGATGAGATTGCCGGTCTCGGTCGGCAGCGGAATACGCGTATTGGCATCGTCGAGCCGCATCGCCTTGGCCGGTACGCCGGCCTGCTTCAGTGCCGCCATGATCTCCCGCCCGATCGCCTTCTCCCGTCCGGTCACACCCTGCACGGCGAGAAAGCGCATCAGACGATCGGTGGCGGCGGCGGTGTCGACGGACATGACGAATCCTTGTGGGAGCGCGGTCAACCAGCATTGCCCCTCGCGCGTCGGCGCGCAAGGCTGCCAGCGCAGAGCGGCATTTTGTCGAGAGCTCTGGCGTATGACACGGTGAGACCGTGCCCGGCCGCCGGCTTGAAAGATCCTGACGTCACGTGCTTGAAACGCGCGTGCTGCACCGGGGCGAAGCCAGTGTCTGCGTGGAGACCGTACGACGTGACGTGGTGCCGCCCGCAACGGTCGGCTTGGAGAGGGCGATGAGGGCGCTGCCAGAGCTGTTTCGCAGTCCGGTCGCGATCGCGGCGTCAACGCTCTCTGTTGTCGACGGCGAGCTTTATCCGGAGGAGCGCGCCCACGTCGAGAACGCCGTCACCAAGCGTCGCACCGAATTCGCAGCCGCGCGCGTGCTGGCGCGCCAGGCGCTCGCATCCCTCGGCGCGCCGCCGGTGCCGCTCGTTCCGTCGCCGGATCGGGCCCCGGTGTGGCCGTTCGGCTATACCGGGAGCATCTCGCACTGTGCCGACTATTGCGCCGTCGTCGTGGCCCGGTGTCACGGGGTTCAATCGCTCGGTCTGGACGTGGAGGACCTGCGCGTGCTCGAGCCTTCGATGCTGGACCTCGTGCTCACGCCCGGCGAGCGGCAGTGGCTCGACGCGCAGCCGGCAGCGCTGCGGCCGATGCTGCCGATCGTGATGTTCAGCGCCAAGGAAGCCTACTACAAGTGCCAGTATCCGATCACGCGCGGCTTCCTCGACTTCCACGACGTCGAGCTCGCGATCACGTGGTCTGCCGGGACCTACGAGGCTCGCGTCGTCAAGCCCGGCTGGAACACCGCCGTCACCCGGCTGGCCGGGCGCTTCCTGATCGCCGATGGCCGGGTCGCCTGCGGTGTCGAATTGAAAGCGGGCTGAACGGCTTTGCTACCGCGACAGCGCCTCTCAGGCAGCCGCTGCCTGCTGCTCGAATTGCTCGAACGCCGCGATCGCATCGGCGGCGTACATCAGGGACGGTCCTCCGCCCATGTAGATCGCCATGCCGAGCGTTTCCTCGACCTCTTGGCGCGTGGCCCCGAGACGGACGAGCGCCTCGGCATGAAAGCCGATGCAGCCGTCGCAGCGAACGGCAACGCCGATCGCGAGCGCGATCAGCTCCTTGGTCTTCTTGTTCAGCGCGCCGTCGGCGCCGGCGGCCCGCGCCAGCGCGGAAAAGCCCTGCATCACATCGGGTATGTCCTTTCGCAAGGTCTTCAAATTACCGGACAGATCCTTGCAGATCTCGCTGTACAGCTTGGTCATCAATCTCTCCTAGGACATCTTCGTGGTGGGTTTGCCGGGCTCGCGCAGCGCGATGTAGATCGCGGGGATCACGAGCACGGTGAGCAGGGTGGACGAGGCCAGGCCAAACAGCAGCGAGATCGCCAGGCCCTGGAAGATCGGATCGAGCAGGATCGTCGCCGCGCCGATCATCGCCGCCAGCGCCGTCAGCAGGATCGGCTTGAAGCGCACCGCGCCGGCCTCGAGCACGACGTCGCGCAAGGTCTTGCCCTCGCCGCCGCTGTGCCGGATGAAGTCGACCAGCAGAATCGAGTTGCGCACGATGATGCCGGCCAGCGCGATGAAGCCGATCATCGACGTCGCGGTGAACGGCGCGCCCAGCAGCCAGTGGCCGAGCAGGATGCCGATCAGGGTCAGCGGGATTGGCGTCAGGATCACCAGCGGCAGCCGGAAGCTCTTGAACTGCGCCACCACCAGCACGTAGATGCCGAGGATGGCTGCGCCGAACGCCGCGCCCATGTCGCGGAAGGTCACGTAGGTGATCTCCCATTCGCCGTCCCACAACAGCGTCGGATGCTGTTCGTCCTTCGGCTGGCCATGAAGGCTGATCATCGGCTTCGGCAGCTTGCCCCAGTCATGCGCATCGATGCGGTCGGCGACCGCGAGCATGCCGTAGAGCGGTGCCTCGAAGCGGCCGGCCAGCTCGGCCATCACCATGTCGGCGAAGCGTCCGTCGCGGCGGAAGATCATCGGTGATCCCTCTTCCATCGTCGCCTTCACGACCTGGCCGAGTTCGACCACGGTCTTGCTGCCGGGCAGAGTGTTGGCCGGCACCGGCGTCGACGCCAGGGCCTGACTCCAGCTCTTGGTGCGCTTCGGCAGCTTCACCGCGATCTCGATTGGATTGCGGTCCTCGCCGCGATGCGAGTAGCCGACCGAGACACCGCCGAACAGGGTCTGGATGGTGTCGTACACGTCGCGCTGCTCGACTCCGAAGAATTCGAGACTGTCCTGGTCGATCGACAGCCGCAGCCGCGGCCGGCGCTGACCGACCGAGTCGTCGATGTCGACGATGAACGGGACGTCGGCGAACACCTTCTTCAGCTCGGTCGTGACGGCGCGACGGGTGGCGGCATCCGGGCCGTAGATCTCGGCGAGCAAGGTCGCCAGCACCGGCGGCCCCGGCGGCACTTCGACGACCTTGATGCTGGTGCCCGCGGGCACCGAGACCGCCTTCAGCCGCTGCCGCAGGTCGAGCGCGATGTCATGGCTGGAGCGCTTGCGGTCGCCGCGCGCGGCGAGATTGACCTGGAGTTCGCCGAGCTCCGGGCGCTCGCGCAGGTAATAGTGCCGGACGAGACCGTTGAAGTTGAATGGCGCCGCCGTGCCGGCATAGCTCTGCACATTCATGATCTCCGGCAGCTGATGCGCGATATCGGCCGCCGCGAACAGCGTTCGCTCGGTATCCTCCAGGCTCGCGCCTTCGGGGAGATCGACCATCACCGCGATCTCCGACTTGTTGTCGAACGGCAGCAGCTTGACGGTGACCGACTTGGTCGCGAACAGCGTCATCGACAGCAAGGTGGCGATGCCGACGCCGAGCAGGAAGATCCAGGCGGAG
Source organism: Bradyrhizobium sp. HKCCYLS20291 (assembly GCF_051167715.1). Classification (NCBI taxonomy): domain Bacteria; kingdom Pseudomonadati; phylum Pseudomonadota; class Alphaproteobacteria; order Hyphomicrobiales; family Nitrobacteraceae; genus Bradyrhizobium; species Bradyrhizobium sp. HKCCYLS20291. The sequence goes on from NZ_JBNPTO010000007.1 coordinate 189,553, forward strand.
CGCTTGCTGGCGACGATCGGTCGCGCGACGCTCCGGTAGATGCGGCCGAGTCGGCCCTCGCCATGCGCGTCATGGCTTGCATCGTGATGTGCGCCGGCCGCGGCGGCGGTTGGCTTCGGCGCGAGTCGCAGCATCAGCCACGGCGCCACGACCATCGCGACGAAGAACGAGAACAGCATCGCGGCCGAGGCGTTGGCCGGGATCGGCGCCATGTACGGGCCCATCAGCCCCGAGACGAACAGCATCGGGAGCAGGGCGGCGACCACGGTCAGGGTGGCGACGATGGTCGGATTGCCGACCTCGGCCACCGCCTCGATGGTCGCCTGCAGCCGCGGACGGCCGTCGCGCATGCCCCAATGGCGGGCGATGTTCTCGACCACGACGATGGCGTCGTCGACCAGGATGCCGATCGAGAAGATCAGCGCGAACAGGCTGACGCGGTTGATGGTGTAGCCCATCAGATTGGCCGCGAACATCGTCAGCAGGATCGTGGTCGGAATGACGACGAAGGTGACCAGCGCCTCGCGCCAGCCGATCGCGATCGCTATCAGCACGACGATCGAGATCGTCGCGAGACCGAGATGGAACAGGAGCTCGTTGGCCTTTTCATTGGCGGTCTCGCCATAGTCGCGCGTCACCGTGACCGCAACGTCGCTCGGAATGAGACTGGTCTTGAGCCCTTCGAGGCGCTGCGCTATGTCGTGCGAGACCACGACCGCGTTGGCGCCGGCGCGCTTGGCGAGCGCGAGGCTCACAGCGGGCACGCGGTGCCAGTCGCCCTTGTCGCTGCGCGCGTCGTCCCAGACGCGATGCTCGGCGAGGTTCGGACCGATGACCACGGTCGCGACGTCGCGCACATAGACGGGGCGGCCGTCGCGGGTCGAGATCAGCAAGAGGCCGATGTCGGGGATGCCTGTCAGCGTCTGGCCTGCCGTGACGTTGCGGACGATGCCGCCGTCGCGGACGTCGCCGGCCAGGAAGGAGCGGTTGGCATCCTTCACCTTGGCGACGAGCTGCTGCAACGTCACGCCGAACAGCGACAGTTTTTCGGGGCCGGGCTCGACGCGGATCTGCTGGGCGCCGCCGCCGGAAATGTAGGTCAGGCCGATATTGTCGACCTTTGTCAGCTCGGCGCGCAGCTTGTCGGCGAGCTCATAGAGGTCCTTGTCGGACCAGCGCTCGGCAGCCTCCGGCTTCGGCGACAGGGTCAGCACGGTGACCGCGACGTCGTTGATGCCGCGGCCGACGATGAGCGGCTCGGGGATACCCACGGGGATGCGGTCGAGATTGGCGCGGATCTTCTCGTGGACGCGCAGGATCGCGTCCTCGAACTTGGTGCCGACCAGGAACCGCGCGGTGACCATGACGCGGTCATCCTCGGTCTGGCTGTAGACGTGCTCGACACCGTCGATCGCCTTGACGATCGTCTCCAGCGGCTTGGTCACCAGCTCGACGCCATCCGGTGCACGCAGGCCGTCGGCGTTGACGCGGATGTCGACCATGGGCACGCTGATCTGCGGCTCTTCCTCGCGCGGGATCACGACCACGGCGATCAGGCCGACCACGAGCGAGGCGAGCAGGAACAGTGGCGTCAGCGGCGAGGCGATGGTCGCCTGGGTCAGCTTGCCTGAGAGTCCAAGTTTCACGGCTGCACCAATTGGTCGCCGGCGCGCAGGCCGGACAGGATTTCAAGTCCATCGGGAAGTTCGGCGCTCGGCAGCGCGCGGCCGCGCTGCACCGGTACGCTCACTTGTTTCGCACCCTGCTGCAGCTGGACGTAGTCGATGCCGAAGCGGGTGGTGACGTAGCGGGAGGGGATCACAGTGGCGTCGCGCTGGCCGCCGGAGATCCACACCCGCAGCCGGTCGCCGACGAAGTACTGGCCGAGACCCTGGACGATCGCGTCGGCGACGACGCGGCCTTCCTCGATCTGCGGGTAGACGAGGTCGATCACGCCCCATTTGTCGCCGCTGTCGCCGAACTCGGCGCCATCGATGCGGACCTTGTCACCGGCCTTCAGGAACAGGGCATGGCGCTCGGGCACGCGCAGCCGCAGCTTGAAGTTCTGCTGCGCCACGGTCACCACGGGGTCGCCGGGAAGCACCACGGATCCGACGACCACGAGCTTCTTCAGCACGCGGCCGTCGTCGGGCGCCAACACCTGGCCTTCGCTCATCTGCTGGTTGACCACGGCGCGCTCGGCGGTCTTGGCCCGCAACCCGTTCTCGGCGACGTTCAGCGCGGTACGGGTCTCATCGAGCTTCACGCGGGGAAGGGTGCCGCGCTCGACGAGCCCCTCGGTGCGGGTGAAGTCGATCTGCGCCTGGTTGGCCTGCGCCTGCAGCGCCTCGATCTGGGCGTCGAGCGACTTCAGCTGCAGCGCGAGCTTCTCGTCGCCGATCAGGGCGATCGGCTGGCCGCGCTTGACCGGGTCGCCCTCGCGAACGGAGAGCTGTGCGACCGTGCCGCCGATGCGGCCGCGCGCCGGAACGACGCTGACGCTTTCCACGGTCGCGAACACCGCCTTCTCGTCGGCGACCTGGCGCGGGGTGACCGTCATCGTTTCGGCAAGGGCCGGCGCGGTCTGCGAGCTCAGCTGGCAGGCCATCGCGGCGATCAAGGTCAGGAGCGATAATCTGCGCATCGGCGTAGTCCTGTCTCTTTTGAATCAAATCGGGTGGTCAGGCGAGCATCCGTGAGCAGTCTCTGACATCCCACCGGGATGCGGGTTCCCACTTGATGCTGGTCAAGTTGGCAGCAGGGTGTCGTCATAGTCTCGATCCCGGTTTCGGCGGCCGCGCCGCGCAATAGACCTGATAGAGCGTCTTCAGGACCTCGCGGGCCGGCTCGCTGGCGATCGAGTAGTAGATGGTCTGCCCGTCGCGACGGGCGGTGACCAGGCCGTCCTTGCGCAGCAGAGCGAGGTGCTGCGAGACGGTCGAGTCGCGCAGGCCGAGGAATGCCGCCAGCTCGCCGACCGACCGTTCATCGTCGACCAGCTGGCAGATGATCAGGAGCCGGTGCCGGTTCGACAGTGCCTTCAACAGGTCACTGGCCTGGTCGGCCGCCACTTCCATGATATCAGCGTCAAATTTCATAGTTGCGTATATACAGATATTCGAATATATAGTCAAGGCCGGCCCGGGAGGTCGCGGCTGAGCGGGACAAGAACAAAGCAAGGCGATGGAGGACCCAAATGGCTGACGTAGTCGTGATCGGAGCGGGGCTGAGCGGCTCCCTGATGGCTTATGAATTGCTGCCCCAGATGCGAAAGGAGGATCGCGTGACCGTCATCTCGCAGGGGTCCTCGTATCATTTCGTGCCGTCCAACCCGTGGGTCGCCGTGGGCTGGCGCAAGCGCGACGACATCGAGATCGATCTCGTCGACGTCATGCAGCGCAAGGGCATCCGCCTGCTGACCCAGGGCGCCAAGCGCGTGCACCCGGACGACAACCAGGTCGAGCTGACGGACGGCACCATGGTCGCCTACGACTATCTCGTCGTCGCCACCGGGCCCGAGCTTGCCTTCGACGAGATCCCCGGCCTCGGGCCGGACGGCCATACCCAGTCGGTGTGCCATGTCGACCACGCCGCCCATGCCAAGGCCGCATTTGACAAGCTGGCCGACAAGCCCGGGCCCGTCATCGTCGGGGCGGTGCAGGGCGCGTCCTGCTTCGGGCCGGCCTACGAATTCCTCTTCATCCTCGAGACTGAGCTGCGCCGGCGCAAGATGCGCGACCAGGTGCCGATGACCTTTGTGACCTCCGAGCCCTATATCGGCCATCTCGGCCTCGACGGCGTCGGGGATACAAAGGGGCTGCTCGAAAGCGAGATGCGCGAGAAGCACGTCAAGTGGATCACGAGCGCTCGCGTCACCAAGGTCGAGGACGGGCGCATGTTCGTGGAGGAGGTGGCCGACGACGGCTCGGTGCGCAAGACCCACGAGCTGCCGTTCGCCTATTCGATGATGCTGCCGGCGTTCCGCGGCGTCGGGGCGGTCAGGGGCATCGACAAGCTGACCAATCCGCGCGGCTTCGTCGTCGTCGACAAGCACCAGCGCAACCCGGCCTATCCGAACGTCTTCGCCATTGGCGTCTGCGTCGCCATTCCGCCAATCGGGCCGACGCCGGTGCCGGTCGGCGTGCCCAAGACCGGCTTCATGATCGAGTCGATGGTCACCGCGACCGCGCTGAACATCGGCGCGCTGTTGCGCGGGCAAGAGCCGAACACGCAGCCGACCTGGAATGCGATCTGCCTTGCCGACTTCGGCGATTCCGGCGTCGCCTTCCTGGCGCAGCCGCAGATTCCGCCGCGCAACGTCAACTGGTCGTCGAAGGGGGAATGGGTGCATTATGCCAAGGTCGCCTTCGAAAAGTATTTCCTGCGCAAGATGAAGCGCGGCACGCCGGAGCCGTTCTACGAGAAATTCCTGCTCGACCGGCTCAACATCGCCAAGATCAAGGAAGTCAGGACGGGCACATGAGCGAGACCTTCCAACTGGTGTGCGGCCATTGCGGGCAGGTCAACCGTCTGCCCGCGGGCCGGGGGCCCACCCAGGGCAAATGCGGCAAGTGCCACGCGCCGCTGTTCTCCGGTCATCCGATCGAGGTCGACCAGGCCGGCTTCACGCGTCACGTCGCCAACAGCGACCTGCCTTTGCTGGTGGATGTCTGGGCGCCGTGGTGCGGCCCCTGCCGGGCGATGGCGCCGATGTTCGCGCGCGCCGCGCAGGAGCTCGAGCCGCGCGTGCAGCTTCTCAAGCTGAACTCCGACGAGGCTCCGGAGGTCTCGGCGAAGTTCGGCATCTCGGGAATTCCAACCCTGCTGCTGCTGCAGAAGGGAAGGGAGCTCCAGCGGATCTCGGGTGCGATGGACTCGCAACGAATCGTCGCCTGGACGATGTCCGGCCTGCGGCAGTGACGCCGCAGTACCGGCTTGATTACGCTCAAATGCAACCATGGAGGACCATGCCATGAACGTCGATAAAGCAGTTCTCACCTTCGCGGGGTTCGTCGTCCTGCTCAGCCTCGCGCTCGGCTGGTACGTCAATCCATATTGGTTCCTGCTCGCGGCCTTTGCCGGCGTGAACATGATCCAGGCCTCGTTCACCGGCTTCTGTCCGGCGGCGATCGTGTTCAAGAAGCTGGGGCTTCGGAGCGGCAACGCGTTCTCCTGAGCGCGCCGAAACAGCAGAGCGAGATGAAGATGAAGCGGGGGTATCATGGCTGACCAGGACGAAACCTATATCGTCGGTCCGCTCTATAAGGCGCGCGACAAGGTCTATCCGGCGGCGGTGCATGGCCGCTTCCGCCGCATCAAGTGGACGATCCTCTGCATCACGCTGGGCATCTATTACCTGCTGCCCTTCGTGCGCTGGGACCGCGGGCCCGGAATGCCCAACCAGGCGGTGCTGGTCGATTTCCCGCACCGCCGCTTCTACTTCTTCTTCATCGAGCTGTGGCCGCAGGAGGTCTATTACTTTACCGGCCTGCTGATCATCGCGGCCGTCGCGCTGTTTCTGATGAATGCGGTCGCGGGCCGGCTGTGGTGCGGCTACCTCTGCCCGCAGACGGTGTGGACCGACCTGTTCTACGCGGTCGAGCGCTGGGTCGAGGGCGACCGGCGCGAGCGCATGCTGAGCGACAAGCGCGGCTGGACCTTCACCCACATCCGCCAGGTCGCGCTCAAGCACTTCCTCTGGATCATGATCGGCTGGTGGACCGGCGGCGCCTGGGTGCTGTATTTCGACGACGCTCCGACGCTGGTGAAGGATCTCGCCACCTTCCAGGCGCCGTTCACCGCCTATCTCTGGATCGGCATCCTGACCGCGACGACCTACGTGTTTGCGGGGCACGCCCGCGAGCAGGTCTGCATCTACATGTGCCCCTGGCCCCGCATCCAGGCGGCGCTGACCGACGAGTGGGCGCTCAACGTCACCTACAAGGGCGACCGCGGCGAGCCGCGCATGTCGGTCAAGAAGGCCGAGGCAGCCCGGCTGCAGGGCGAGCCGGCCGGGGATTGCGTCGATTGCCATCAATGCGTCAATGTCTGCCCGACCGGCGTCGACATCCGCCACGGCATCCAGCTCGGCTGCATCCAGTGCAGCCTGTGCATCGACGCCTGCGACAGCGTAATGACCCAGATCGGCCGGCCGACCGGCCTGATCGGCTACGACACCGACATCAACGTGGGCAGGCGCAAGGAGGGCAAGCCCGAGATCTACCGGATCATCCGGCCGCGCACCATCATCTATGCGAGCTTCATCGCCATCGTCGGCGGCATCATGCTGTACTCCTTGGCAACACGGGGCACGATGGGCATCAACGTGCTGCATGAGCGCAATCCGCTGTTCGTGCAGCTGTCCGACGGCGGCGTGCGCAACGACTATACGGTGCGCCTGCTCAACAAGCGCGGCGCACGCGACTTCGTGCTCGACGTCGTCGGCCTGCCGAATGCCAAGGTGACCGTGGCCGGCGAGGCGCGCGAGCAGGATGGCCGCATGGTCATCGATGTCGGCCAGGACCAGACGCGGGAGATTCGCATGTCGATCGAGGCCAAGGGAGCCGATCTTCCTTCGACCCCCGTCGATATCGAGATCAAGATCACCGACCCGGCCACCGGCACGTCGGTGAGCAAGCACGATCACTTCGTGCCGCCGACGCGATGACACTGACGGTCGAGCAGTTGCGAGGCAACGGCATCTGCTGCGTAGTTTGTAGCTGATGAGAGCAAGAGGGAGGAGCCGCCGCTCCTCCCTCTTTTGTCTGTTGCGCTTGTTCCAGATCAATGATGCGCGACAACGGCAGGCAGAGCATCGGCACGTCAAGGGATCGATATGTCCTAACGACGGAGAAGAAGAGATGTTCAAGGTCGCAATTCTCATCTGGGTCATGCTGGGCACGGTGCTGGCGGGCAGCGCGGTCACGGCTTTGTTGACGGTGCAGGGGCTGGTCGCGAGCCCGATGAAGGACCTGCCGCTGGCGGCGCTGGTCGGCTTCGTCGTCGCGATGCCGCTGTCCTATTTCGTCGCAGCGAAGATCAGCCGAAGCCGGACCGCCTGACCGGCGCGAGCGAGCTGGAGATGTTTACGGAGTCAAACAGCACATCGGAGGGGAGCGGCGGGATCGCGACGGCGTGAAGCATTCCCGCGGCGCAGATGCGTCCGGGTTGCTTCAATCCGTTCCGCCCTCTGGAAGAAGAGGGCGCGGGGAATGCCGGGCGCTGGCCGCACCCATGGCCCGCCTGCGAAAAAAATGCAGGCGGCAGGAACCACAGGTTCAGCCGAGACATCCCGGCATTCCCCGCGCGATGGTTTTCACGCTTATGTCGCGATCTCCCCGGTGTCCGGCTTGTTAGCCACCGTCGCCGTCCGGATCATCATCACCAGACGACTTGGCGCCAGCCTCGGGGCGCCAGGACCACGCGTCTTCACGTCCGCAATCAGCCGTTCGTCCGCGAGCAAGGCCCGCTGCGGCATGATTGCGGCCACCGCGTCCCACCCCGCGTGTCGTGACGATCGCGATGCGCCCCTCTTGCCGAGGCGGGACGGGGAGCATTCAACCATGAATTCGGCAAAAACGAAAGCGTTATTTTGGCTCGCACAAAAAATTCGGGCGGATCGTCATTCGGCCCAGCGCGGCCGTTTCCGAACCGGACTTGCCTCAGCCTTGCTCGGCAGCACTTGCAACGTGCTCAGGCGAGGCGCCCGCCGGGCAGCAGGTCGGCGGCGGCCGCCGCTGGCTGCGATGATTGGGCGTCATGCGCGCGGGTCGAGACCATCAGGCTGCGCGGTCCGTCGTCTCTGCGTGATCAACTGAGTCGTGCACAAGTCATCGAAGGCGTGCATGATGCTAGGGCGGTCTGGCGCGCTTCCGGAGAGCCGTGACCGTGCTGCCATGATCGTCGCTTCGGCATGGTTGCGCAATCAAAGTTTCACGTCGGCCTCGCTGTGTTCGAGCATCCGCGGAAGCGCCAGTCGCGCGCCATCGAGGAAGAGATCGATCGCGTCGCGGACGGTCTGTTCGATATCGGATGGAACCGGCGTCGCGTAGATGAATTTCCGGATCGCCAGATAGAAGATGCGGCCATGCAGGCCCCAGAACATTTCGGTCTCGCGGCCGGTCAGCGGGCTGATCTCGATCCCCGGCAGCTTGAGCTCGTGACGCAGTTCGATGGCGGCGGGCTCGATGATCTCCTGGCGGACGAGATCGAGATAGCGTCCGGCAATGCCGAACGACTTCATCCCGGAGAACACGAAGATCCGGACCCAATTGTACTCGAACACGCGCGCTACGTAGTCGAGATAGAAGCGGGTGAGCCGCACCTGCAGCGGCAGGCCGCGATCCCGAATCAAGGGGGACCAGTCCTGCGACCAGCGGCTGAGATAGACCTCCTGGTAGACGCGCTCGATCAGCGCCTCCTTGCTCGGGAAGTGGCGGTAGATCACTGAATGCGCGATGCCCATGCGCTTGGCGAGCTCGCGGGTCTGGCCTTCGAAACCGTGTTCGGCGAAAAATCGGATGGCCTCGTCGACGATCAGCCGCTCGCGCTCGGGCGCGCGCAGGTTGCGACGCTTCGCCTGCGGCGCGCCGTTGGGCTTGCTGCTTCGTCCGGCGTCACTCGTGGCCGTCGTTGCGCTCGTTGTTTTCGAATTCCTGGTCATTCTCTGAACCGATTGCCGCACCGGACTGCTTGATAGCCGAATCCGGATTTGCGACCAATCGTTCGTTTCCGGTTGACCGCCGCGGCTTTGCCGTGCAACTGTTTTGAGACCAGATGGTCACAAATCTGGAATCCCCGGGCTGCCGATGGGCGCCCGCAGCGAGGAAGCGGATGAAAGCGAGGGCTTTCAGCTATGTCCGTGCACGCACGGTCGACGAGGCGCTGACCGCGTACGCTGGCGCCGGCGACAACGCGCGGTTCATTGCCGGCGGCCAGAGCCTCGTTCCTGCGCTCGCATTGCGACTGCAGGCTCCGAAAATTCTGATCGACATCAATCACATCGCGGAGCTCCGCGGCGTCAGGCGCGAGGGCGAGTGGCTGCGCATCGGCGCGCTGACGCGGCATCGTGAGATGCTGTCCGAGCCGTTGATTGCGCAGTTTGCGCCGCTGCTGCGCGCCGCGGCGCCCCATGTCGCGCACCCCGCGATCCGCAATCGCGGCACCCTCGGCGGCAGCGTCGCGCAGGCCGATCCGGCGTCCGAATTTCCGGCCATGGTGCTGGCGCTCGATGCCGACATCGAGATCGCCGGCCCGGCGGGACGGCGTCGCGTTCGGGCTGACGACTTCTTCACCGGCCTGTTCGAGACGGCGCTCGCGCCCGGCGAGTTGCTCGTTGCGGTTCATGTGCCACTGTTCGAGCCAGGGCAGCGGGTCGCGTTCGACGAGCTGGCGCGGCGGCGCGGCGACTATGCGCTGGTCGGCTGCGGCATGATCGCGAGCTGCACGGACGACCTGATCGAGGGCATCCGCATCGCGTTCTTCTCGGTCGGCGACGTGCCGACCCGCGCGCGACGGGCCGAGCAGGCGATCGCCGGCTCGCGCCTCGATGCGGAGCGGATTGCGGCGGCGCAAGCAGCGCTGGTCGATGATCTCACGCCTCCTGACAGTGACGACGTGCCGCCGGCGATGCGGCTGCATCTCGCGCGCGTTCTGCTCGGACGGCTGCTGGGACGACTGGGGGAGACGGCATGAGCGGCGGTCCGGCAGACCCGATCGAAGATGACGAGGCCGACGCGACCATGCGCGTCCGGTTCGTCGTCAACGGCCGCAAGGTCGCCTGCGATGTCGCGCCGCGCGATACGCTGGTCGACTGCCTGCGCGACAAGCTCGAGCTGACCGGCACCCACGCCGGCTGCGAGATGGGTGCCTGCGGCGCCTGCCTGGTGCAGCTCGACGGCCATGCCGTGCATGCCTGTCTGATGTTCGCGGTTCAGGCCGATGGCGCGCGCATCGACACCATCGAGGGACTCTCCGAGAGCGGGGCGATCGCCGATCTGCAGGCCGAGTTTCATCGGCGTAACGCCCTGCAATGCGGGTTCTGCACGCCGGGCATGCTGATCAATGCGCAGGAGTTGTTGTCGACCGTAGCGCAGCCGAGCCGTGAGGCCATTCGTGATGCGCTGTCCGGCAATTTCTGCCGCTGCACCGGATATGAAGCGATCGTCGATGCGATCGCCGCCGTCGGCGAGGCGCGCGCCACACAGGCGTCGCGGCGGACAGAGGAGGCTTCGCGATGACGGCGCCGCTGACCGCGCTCGACCGCCCGAACTCCTACATCGGCCGATCCGTGCCGCGCCCCAACGCCAAGCGCCTGCTCGCCGGACGCGGACGCTACGTCACCGACATCCGCCTGCCGCGCATGCTGCATGCGGCCTTCCTGCGCAGCCCGCACGCGCATGCAAGGATCATCGGCATCGACCTCGATGCAGCGCGTGCGCAGGAAGGCGTGCATCTGGTGGCGACCGGCGCCGATCTCGCCAGCATCTGCTCGCCCTGGACCGGCACGCTCGATCATTTCAAGGGCATGGTGTCCGAGCCGCAGCTGCCGCTGCCGCTGGATCGCGTGGTCTGGGCAGGGCAGGCGGTCGTCGCCGTGGTGGCCGAGAGCAGAGCGCTGGCCGAGGATGCGCTGGAGCTGATCGCGGTCGACTATGAGGAGCTCCCCGCAGTCGTCGATCTCGACGCGGCGCGCGCGCCCGATGCGCCGCGCGTGAATCCCTCCGCGGCGTCCAACATCTGCTTCCGCGCTCAGCTCGACAGCGGCGGCGTCGATGCGGCGTTTGCCGCCGCTGCACATACGATCGAGCAGACATTCAGCTTCGGCCGGCATACGCCGGTCACACTGGAGCCGCGCGCCATCGTCGCCGACTACGAGCCTGGCAGCGGCCTGCTGACGGTGCATCACGCGACGCAGACGCCGTATCAATTCCAGGACCTGTACTCCCGCCACTACGGCATTCCGGAGGCGCGGGTGCGGGTCGTCGCGCCTGATATCGGTGGCTCGTTTGGCATGAAGCTGCATGTCTATCACGAGGACATGGCTGTGGTCGGGCTGTCGATCCTGCTTGGACGCCCGGTGAAGTATGTCGCCGACCGCATCGAGTCGTTCGTTTCGGACATCCATGCCCGCGATCACGACGTGCGGGCGCGCATGGCCGTGGATGCCGAGGGACACATCCTCGCCATGGACGTCCATGACGCCACGGCGATCGGCGCGTTCTCGACTTATCCGCGCACCAGCGTCGTCGAAGGCAATCAGGTCATCCGCCTGATCGGCGCGCCCTATGGCTTCAAATCCTATCGTGCGGCGCTCGAGGTGGTGTTCCAGAACAAGGTGCAGACCAGCCAGTATCGCGCCGTCGGCCATCCGATCGCCTGTGCAGTCACCGAGCGCATGGTCGACCTCGCAGCTCACCGCGTGGGTCTCGATCCGCTGGCGATCCGCGCCCGCAACGTCATCCCGGATGATGCCTATCCGACGGCGTCGCCGACCGGCTACAAGTTCGAAGCACTGTCGCATCAGGCCTGCCTGCAGCGGCTGCGCGACATCATGGGCTACGACGCGTTGCGCGCGGAGCAGGCGGAGCTGCGGCAGCGCGGCATCCATCGCGGCATCGGCATCGCCACCTTCGTCGAGATCACCAATCCGAGCCCGGCCTTCTATGGCGTCGGCGGCGCGCGCATCTCCTCGCAGGATGGCGCAACGATCAGCCTCACGCCATCAGGGGAGGTGCGCTGCGCGATCTCGGTGACAGAGCAGGGGCAGGGTACCGAGGCGATCATCAGCCAGATCGTTGCCGACCAGCTCGGTCTTGCGCAGGAGCACGTCAAGGTCCTCACCGGCGACACCGAGGTCACGCCGCATGGCGGCGCGACCTGGGCCTGCCGTGGCGCCGGCATCGGCGGCGAGACCGCGCTGCAGGCGGCGCGGCGGCTCAAGGCCAACATTCTCGAGATCGCGGGTCTCATCCTGCAGGAGCAGCCGGCCGCGCTCGACATCGTCGACGGTCAGGTCGTGAGCCGGGCGCCGCAGCAGCCGCGCCTGCCGGTCGCCGAGATCGCGCGCATCGCCTATTTCCGCTCCGACACCTTGCCGCCGGGCACGCAGGCGCAGCTCACCGTCAGCCACCATTTCGCGCCGCAGGGTTATCCATTCGCCTTCACCAATGGCATCCAGGGCTGCTATCTGGAGATCGATGTCGACACCGGATTCGTCAAGCTGCTGAAGCACTACGTCGTCGAGGATTGCGGCCGCATCATCAATCCGATGCTGGTCGACGAGCAGTTGCGCGGCGGCGTCGTGCAGGGTCTTGGCGCGGCGCTGTTCGAGGAATGCCGCTACGGCGAGACGGGGCAGCTTTTGAACGGATCGCTCGCCGACTATCTCGTGCCGATGGCGATGGAGATGCCTGATATCGTCATCGATCACGTCGAGACGCCCACCGCGGACACCATCCTGGGCGCGAAGGGCTGCGGCGAGGCCGGGACGGCGGCGGCGGCCGCCTGCGTGCTCAATGCGGTCAATGACGCGCTGGCGCCGTTCGGCACGTCGATCAATGCCATTCCGATCACGCCCACGCGCGTGCTCAAGGCGCTCAATCGCTACTAACAAAACAAGATGAGGGAGGACATCATGCCAGTCTACGAGACCAGGTCGCGACGCGCAGGACTATCCCGCCGCAAGGCACTGATGGCGATGTCGGCGGGCGCCGCCGCGCTGGCCATGCCGCGCCTGGGCCGCGCTGCCGATGACACCATCCGTATCGGCTTTCCGACGCCGCTGACCGGTCCGTTCGCGGCCGAGGCGCGCGATCAGGTCAAATGCGCCGAGCTGGCGGTCAAGCTCGTCAACGACAAGGGCGGCGTTGCCGGCCGCAAGGTCGAGCTGCTGGTGCGCGACGACAAGCTCAACGCCGGCGAGGCTGCGACGCGCACGCTCGAGCTGATCGAAAAGGACAAGGTACACGCCATCGTCGGTGCGCTCTCGAGCGCCGTGCAGCTCGCCGTCAACGAGGTGACGCGGGCCCGCGGCGTGATCTACGTCTCGATCAGCCAGTCCGACACCATCAACGAGGCCAAGGACTTCAGCAAATACACCTTTCACGAGGCGCTGAACCCGCACATGACCACGGCGGCGGTGGCGCGGCAGACGATCAAGAAGGGCATGAAGGTGGCGCATCTCGTCGCCGACTATGCCTACGGCCATGAGATGCTGCGCGGCTTCAAGCGGGCGCAGGCCGCGATCGGCGCCGAGAGCGTCGGCGAGATCCTGCATCCCTTCGGCGCCGCCGACTATTCCACCTTCATGCCGCGCCTGATGTCGATGCGGCCGGACGTGCTGTGCATCAGCAATTTCGGCCGCGACCAGGCCAATGCGATCAAGCAGGCGGTCGATTTCGGCATCAAGCAGCAGATGAAGATCGTGGTCCCCGTGATCCTGCACAACCAGCGGCTCGCAGTCGGCCCCGACGTGTTCGAGGGCGTCGTCGGCGGCGCCAACTACTATTGGGGGCTGGAGACGCAGAACAAGACGGCGGCCGAGTTCAACGCGGCGTTCAAGGCGGCCAATGGCGGCGCGATCCCGACCGACTACGGCGCCTATGGCTACTCCGGTGTCGGCTCGCTGCTGCAGGCGATGCAGCTCGCCGGCGGCACCGACACCGACAAGGTCGTCGCGGCGCTGGAAGGCCTGCAATATGATCTGACCAAGGGCCCGCAGCACTATCGCAAGTGCGACCACCAGTCGGTGCAGTCGGTGCTGGTGCTGGAGTCGAAGAAGAAATCGGCGATGGCCAACGACAACGATCTGTTCGCGATCGTGGCCAGCGATCCCGGTGCGGAGGAGATGCTGCGCAGCTGCGGCGAGCTCGGCCACCCGACCTGATCCTGCCAGCATGGACCTCTCACTGATCATCATGCAGCTGTTTTCCGGCATCGCCCTCGGGGCGGTGCTGGTCATCACCGCGCTCGGCCTGACCATCGTGTTCGGCATGCTGGGCGTGGTCAATTTCGCCCATGGCGCGCTGTTCATGATCGGCGCCTATGCGGGGCTGTACCTGGCGTCGCTGACCGGCAGCTTCTGGTGGGGGCTGTTGCTCGCTCCCGTGCTCGTCGGCGCGTTCGGCATGCTGATCGAGTTCTTCCTCGTCCGCCGCCTGTACGGGCGGTCGATCGATGATCCCCTGCTGCTCACATTCGGCCTCAGCTACATCCTGGTCGAGGGCGTGCGCATCGTGTTCGGCAGCGACGGCATTCCGTTTCCGACGCCATCGCAGCTGATCGGCGTCGTCGATCTCGGCGTCGGCTTCTTTCCCAAATATCGCCTGTTCGTGATCGCGCTGGTGGCGGTCGTGCTGCTTTTGCTTTGGCTGATGCTGGAGAAGACCCGCGTCGGCCTGATCGTCCGCGCCGGCGCGCGCGATCCGCAGATCATGCGCGTGCTCGGTGTCGACATCGGCAAGGTGTGGCTGGCGATCTTCGGCCTCGGTGTTGGCCTCGCCGCGCTTGGCGGCGTGCTGGCGGGGCCGATGCGCAGCGTCAATCCGGAGATGGGAACGCTGGTGCTGGCGGAAGCCTTCGTCGTCACCGTGATCGGCGGCCTCGGCTCAATCGTGGGCGCCGTCGTTGCGGGGCTGATGGTCGGCATCTGCATCAGCATGGTGGCGCTGTTCGCGCCCGAGATGGCGACCATCGTGATGTTCGCGCTGATGGCCGCCGTGCTGCTGGTCCGGCCGCAGGGCCTTTTCGGCCTCAAGGGGAGGGCGTGATGACGGTGCAGTCCACCGGCGAAGCACCGCCGCTTCCCCAGGGCCGGCGCCTGTTCGCGATCCTGTCGGATCATCGCGTGCTGGTCTCGCTCGCAGCGCTCGCGCTGCTGCCCTGGCTGCTGCCTTCGAAGGCGCTCGCCGTCAACGTCCTGATCTACGGCGTCGTGGTGATGGGCTACAATCTGCTCTTCGGCTACACCGGGCTGCTGTCGTTCGGCCACGCCGCGTTCTTCGGCACCGGCGCGTACCTCACCGGCATCGCCATCGGCCGCTGGGGCCTGCCCTGGTTCGCCGCCGTACCGCTGGCGATCGCCGCCAGCACGGTGCTCGCCGCGCTGATCGGCACGATCTCGACGCGCACGCGCGGCATCTATTTCTCGATGGTGACGCTCGCGCTGGCGCAGCTCGTCTATTACGTCGCGTTGCAGGCCTCGTCCTTCACGGGCGGCGAGAACGGGTTGCGCGGCTTCACCGTCGATCGCATCAATCTGCTCGGCTGGCAGGTCAACTTCCTTGATCCGGTCAACAAGTACTATCTCCTGATGGCCTTTGCGGCGCTGGCGCTGTGGGTGCAGTCGCGCATCCTCAATTCGCCGTTCGGCGCCGTCATCGAGGCCATCCGGGAAAACGAGCAGCGGGCGCGGGCCTGCGGCTACGACGTCGAGCGCTGCAAGTTGATCGTGTTCATGCTGTCCGGAGCGATCTCGGCTGTCGGTGGCTGCATGTTCGCGCTGCATCTGTCGATCGTGCCGCTCGACATCCTGCATTACCAGACTTCGGGCATGATCGTGATGATGGTGCTGCTCGGTGGCGCCCGAAGCTTCTTCGGTCCGTTCATCGGCGCGGCGACCTTCCTGATCCTGGAGGACGTGGTCTCGCTGTGGACGCCGCATTGGCAGATCGTGGTCGGCGCCATCTTCGTCGTGTTCGTGCTGTTCCTGCCGAAGGGCATCTGGGGCACGTTTCTCGACGCGCTGCCCTTCGCGAGGGAGCGCCGATGAGCACCGAGCTGTTGCGCGCGGATGGTATCGGCCGCCGCTTCGGCGGCTTCACCGCGCTCGAAGACATCTCGGTGTCGTTCGCGCAGGGCGAACTTACCTCGATCATCGGGCCGAACGGCGCCGGCAAGAGCACGTTCTTCAACATCCTCTCCGGCACGCTATCGCCGAGCATGGGCACGTTGACGTTCAAGGGGCGCGCGCTGAACGGGATGCCGCAGCATCGCTTCGTACACCAGGGCATCTCGCGCTCCTACCAGATCACCAACATCTTCCCGGACCTGTCGGTGCACGAGAACGTCCGGGTCGCGTCGCAGGCGATGCAGGTGAGCTACGACATCTGGCGCAAGCGCGCCGATCTCGTCGAGCTGAGCGAGCGCGCCGATGCTGCGCTGACGGCCGTGGGCCTGATCGGCAAGCGCAGTGAGCTGGCAAAATTCCTGGCCCATGGCCAGCAGCGCGCGCTGGAGATTGCGATCGCACTGGTGTCGGAGCCCGAGCTGCTGTTGCTCGATGAGCCGACCGCCGGCATGGGTCCTGAAGAGACCAAGGAGATGGTCGCGCTGCTGGAGCGGCTCGCCGAGAAGCGCACGGTGCTGCTGGTCGAGCACAAGATGAAGATGGTGCTGGGTTTGAGCCAGCGGGTGCTGGTGCTGCATCATGGCCGGCTGCTCGCCGATGGCCGGCCGGAGGACATCCGGTCGAACCCCGACGTGCGCCGCGTGTATCTGGGACAGAGTGAAGGCTATGGCTGAGACCGCACTGCTGGAGCTCGATCGTGTGCAGGCCTGGTATGGCGCCAGCCATGTGCTGCACGGCATCTCGCTGCGCGTGAACGAGGGCGAGGTGGTCGCGCTGGTCGGCCGCAACGGCGCCGGCAAGACCACGACTTTGCGCACCGTGATGGGACTGATGCCGAAGGCCGAGGGGCGCGTGCGCTTCGCCGGCCAGGACCTGCTGCCGTTGCCAGCGCATCGTCGGTTCCATCTCGGCCTCGCCTACGTCCCGGAAGAGCGACGCATCGTGCCCGGCCTCTCGGTCCGCGAAAATCTTCGCCTCGGCCTCGTCGCCGCCAAGGCCGAGATCGACGAGCGCGCGGCGATTGCCGAGATCGCGGAGATCTTTCCGCGCCTGCGCGAGCGGCTCGATCAGGAAGGTGTCACGCTGTCGGGCGGCGAGCAGCAGATGCTGGCGATCGCGCGCGCCCTGATCGCGCGGCCGCGCATGGTGCTGCTCGACGAGCCGTCCGAAGGCATCATGCCGGTTCTCGTCGAGGAGATGGGCGTGCTGTTCCGGCGGCTGCGCGATCAGGGCAAGACCTTGCTGCTGGTCGAGCAGAACGTCGAATGGGCGCTGCGGCTGGCCGACCGCGCCGTCATCATCGACCAGGGCGAGGTCGTGCACGAGAGCAGCGCTGCGGCGCTGCTGGCCGACAAGGACATCCAGGATCGCTACTGCGCGGTGTGATGGCCTCGGCATCAGCGAGAGCCGCCGTCCTCCGGCGCTGGGAGCTGCGGGAAGCGCGCCAGGCTGACGCCGGCGGCCTGATGCTGGAACATGCGCATGATCAGATCGGCCGCCTGCTTGGCGGCATCTTCCGGCGCCAGCCCGCCGGCGCGGATGTTGGAAATGCAGTTACGTTCGGAATCGACGCGGCCACGGCGTGGCATCCAGGTGAGGTAGAGGCCGAGTGAGTCCGCCGCGCTCAGCCCCGGCCGCTCGCCGATCAGGACGATCGAGGCGGACGCGCCGAGCAACTCGCCGACGTGATCGGCAAGCGCGACGCGGCCCTGTGATGCGACCACGATCGGCGATAGCCGGCGGCCGGTCGCGGTGAGACGCGGCAGCAGCGCCTCGAGCACGGGCAGGGCATTGACCTGCACTGCGCGGCTGCTCAGTCCGTCCGCCACCACCAGCACGATGTCGGCCGGCGCGCGCGGCTGCGACAGCAGCGCTTCGGAAGCTGGCGAGAGCAGGCGGCCTGCGTCGGGACGCTGCAGATACGCGCTGCGATCAGCAGCCCGGCTGTGCACCGTGAGCGCCGGCCAGCCGCGCGCGACGATGTCAGCGGCAAAGCTCTCGGCATCGAACGGCTTCAGGACGGCGTCACGGGCCTCCGCATGCGCAGCCTGGAAAGCGAGGTGCGCGGATGTCGGCAAGCCGGGTCCGCAACGGCCGAGGGCAATGCGCGCTTCGGTGTAGCGCGACAGCCAAGTCCAGTCGTCCGCTGACGAGGTTGCAAGTGTCCTGTCATCTGCGCCGCTCATCCCTCGGCTCCCAGCAGCGGCAGCGCCGGCATCAGCCGCGCGGGATCGAAGCGCAGCTCGCCTTTGGCGTCGCTGATGCCGGTAGCTGCGAGCCAGGCCTCGAACTCCGGTGCCGCGCGCTTGCCGAGCACCTTGCGGACATAGAGCGCATCGTGGAACGAGGTGCTCTGATAGTTCAGCATGATGTCGTCGGCGCCGGGCACGCCCATGATGTAGGTGCAGCCGGCGACGCCGAGCAGCGTCAGCAGCGCGTCCATGTCGTCCTGGTCGGCCTCGGCGTGGTTGGTGTAGCAGACGTCGCAGCCCATCGGCAGGCCCAGCAGCTTGCCGCAGAAATGATCCTCCAGGCCCGCGCGCAGGATCTGCTTGCCGTCATAAAGATACTCCGGGCCGATGAAGCCGACCACGGTGTTGACCAGCAGCGGCCGGTAGCGCCGCGCCACCGCGTAGCAGCGCGCCTCTAGCGTCTGCTGATCGACGCCGCAATGCCCCGCTGATGACAGCTCGCTGCCTTGCCCGGTTTCGAAATACATGACGTTGCCGCCGTCGGGGCATCGCTGCAGGCTCTGCGCAGCAGCATACGCCTCATCCAGCAGCGCCAGCGTGATGCCGAAGCCGCGATTGGCCTCCTCGGTGCCGGCGAGCGACTGGAACACGAGATCGACCGGCGCGCGGCGCTCGATCGCCTTCAGCGCGGTCGTGACATGCGCGAGCACGCAGGATTGGATCGGCGCGTTCGACGCCAGCCGCAGGGCCTCGATCATGTCGAGCAGCCGCACCATGGCCTCGACGTCGTCGCTCGCCGGGTTGATGCCGATGGTAGCGTCGCCGACGCCATACATCAGCCCGTCGAGGATCGAGGCCGCGACGCCCTTGGGATCGTCGAGCGGGTGGTTCGGCTGCAGCCGCGTCGACATCCGCCCAGGCAGGCCGATGGTGCAGCGGAAGCGCGTGACCACCTCGCATTTGGCGGCGACCGTAACGAGATCCTGGAGCCGCATGATCTTGCAGACGGCTGCGACCATCTCGGGCGTGAGGCCCGGTGACACTGCGGCGAGCTTCGCTGCGTCGGTCGCATCCGACAGCAGCCATTCACGGAAGGCACCGACCGTCAGGCTTGCGATGGGAGCGAACGCGTTGCCGTCATGCTGGTCGACGATCAGCCGCGTGACTTCGTCGCTCTCATAGGGAATGACGGCCTCGTTGAGGAAGTGACGGAGCGGCAGGTCGGCGAGCGCCATCCGTGCCGCGACCCGCTCGGCCGCGTCCTGCGCGGCGAGCCCGGCGAGCACGTCGCCCGAGCGCAGCGGCGTTGCCTTTGCGAGCAGCGTGCGAAGGTCGTCGAAGCGATAGGTCGTGCCGCCCAGCGTGTGTGAAAAACCCATTGGCCTGCTGTCCTGCGTCCTCACGCCGTCTGGTGACTATCAGCGGCACGTGTCGTCATCACAACCAACGCCTCCGCGATCCCCGACCTGCAAACCGCGTGCACGGCTAGGCGCTGCCTGCTGAAATCGTGAGCAGTTGCTGATTTGCACGACATGTGCGCAATCAGCGTAGACGCGGTTCCACAAATTTGCAAATATTCACTCAAATCCACACCCGGCAGGGCATGACCAGTCCCGCGCCGCAGCCGTCGAAGGACACCCTCATGTCGCAGCTGTTGAAAGGCCTCTCCGCGAGTCTCGCTCTGCTTCTGTTTGGCGCCGTCGCGCAGGCGGGGACGGTGACGGTCTATACGGCGCTGGAAGAGGACGAGATCGCCGATTACGTGAAGGCTGCCAAGACCGCGCTGCCCGACGTCGACCTGAAGGTGCTCCGGCTGTCGACCGGCGATCTCGGCGCCCGCATCATCGCCGAGGCCGGCAATCCGCAGCACGACGTGATCTGGGGCTGGGCGGTCACCAACATGCTCGACCCGCGTATCACCGCGCTGCTCGAACCTTATGAAGTGAAGGGCGCCGACAAGCTCCCGGCCTCCGCCAAGGGCGCCGATTCCAGCTGGTTCGCCGCGACCGGCTACGTCACGGCGTTCTGCGTCAACACCGAGGTGCTGAAGGCGAAGAATCTGCCGATGCCGACCTCGTGGAAGGACCTCACCAACCCCGTGTACAAGGGCGAGGTGGTGCTGCCGAACCCGGTGTCGTCGGGCACCGGCTACATGCAGGTCGCCGGCATCCTGCAGTCGCAGGGTGAGGAGAAGGGCTGGCAGTTCCTGAAGGCGCTCGACGGCAATGTCGCGCAATACATCAAGTCCGGCTCGCGTCCCTGCAAGGCGGCGCGCGGCGGTGAGTTCGCCATTGGTGGCTCGCTCGCCTTTGCCGCGATCAAGTCGATCGAGGAAGGCTTTCCGATCAAGATGGTGATCCCGAGCGATGGCGCGGGCTATGAGCTCGAGGCGTCCGGGCTGATGAAGGCGGCCAAGAACAAGGCCGATGCCAAGCGCTTCCTCGACTGGACCTTGTCGCCGGAGGCGGCCGGCCTCTACACCAGCTACAAGGAGCTCGTGACCATCGCAGGCACCGCGCCGTCGAAGGCCGCGCAAACCGCCGGCTTCCCCGCCGACGTTGCCAAGGCGGTGTATCCGATCGATTTCGCCCGCTCGGCCAAGGAGCGCGACGGCATCCTGAAAAACTGGCAGACCAGCATCGGCCGCTGAGCGGGTCGCGTCATGACGCTGGAGCTCGACCGCCTGCACAAGACGTTCGATGCGTTCGTTGCGCTCGACCGCATCTCGCTCACGGTCGAGGGCAGCGAGTTCGTCTGCCTGCTCGGGCCGAGCGGCTGCGGCAAGACCACGCTGCTGCGCATCGTCGCCGGGCTGCTGACGCAGGATAGCGGCCGCCTGCTGCTCGACGGCCAGGACCTCAGCGCGGTACCCGCACGTCAGCGCGGCTTCGGCATCGTGTTCCAGTCCTACTCGCTGTTTCCCAACATGACCGTGGCCGAGAACATCGGCTACGGCATGCGCATCCGCAAAGTGGATCGCGCCAGGATCGCAGCGCGCGTCGCCGAGCTGCTGGAGCTGATCATGCTGCCGCATCTCGCCGATCGTCTGCCGTATCAGCTCTCCGGCGGCCAGCAACAGCGCGTCGCTTTGGCGCGCGCGGTGGCGGTCGATCCGCGGCTGATCCTGCTCGACGAGCCGCTCTCGGCGCTCGATGCCAAGGTGCGGGCCGACCTGCGCGTCGAGATCCGCGAGCTGCAGCGCCGGCTCGGCATCCCCACCATCATGGTCACCCACGACCAGGAGGAGGCGATGATGCTGTCCGACCGGATCGTCTGCATGAATGCCGGCCGCATCGAGCAGGTCGGCGCGCCGCAGGAGCTGTATCTCAGGCCGGCGACCAAGTTCGTCGCCGACTTCATGGGTAGCAGCAATCTGCTGCCGACCGACTGGGTGCGAGACGCGATGCCGGCGCTGCTGACCTCTCGGCCTGATGGCGCCGATGCGGATTTCCTCGCCTGCCTGCGTCCGGAACATGTGCGGCTTCAACCTCTCGCGTCGGGCGAGGCGAGGGTGGTCGACGTCACCTTCCTCGGCAACATCAGCCGCACCCGCGTCGCCTGGAAGGGCCGTGAGCTGATGGTGCAGACCGGCCCTGTCGACGGCGTCACGCCGGGCGCCGCGGTGGCCGTGTCGGCCGATGCCGCCGGCTGCGGCTGGGTGCGCGCGTGAGCCTCGCCGCCGTCGAGGTCGCCGAGCGCGCCGGCTTTCGCCTGCGGCGCGCCGGCAACGATCGCCTGCTGATCGCGGCCGCCATCGCGCTGCCGTGCCTCGCACTGCTCGTCTTCTTCGTCTTCCCCTTGGCGATGATGCTGTGGCGCAGCCTCGTCGCCGATGACGGCAGCATCGGCTTTGCCAACTATGTCGCGCTGCTGCGCACGCCCGGCATCCTCAAGGCCACGCTGAACAGCCTGACGCTCGGCATCGCCACGACCGCTGTCTGCCTGATCCTCGGCTTCGTGCTCGCCTACACGATGACCCGCACCCGCGTGCCCGGCGGTCGCGTCGTCTCCGCGGTGCTGGCGCTGCCGATGCTGGCGCCGTCGCTGGTGCTCGGCCTCGGGCTGATCTTCCTGCTCGGCCGCAACGGCCTGATCAGCGGCCTGCTCGGCAAGCGCATCGACATCTACGGCTTCCCGGGCCTGCTCATCGCCGACGTGCTCTACGCGCTGCCGCAGGCGGTGCTGATCCTCAAGGCCGCGCTCGCCCATGCCGACGCCCGCTATTACGACGCCGCCGAGGTGATGGGGGCAGGGCGCTGGCGGCAGTTCTTCGACATCACCTTGCCGAACGTGAAGTTCGGTCTGCTCAGCGCCGGCTTCGTCGTGTTCACCGTCACCATCACCGACTTCGGCAATGCCGCCGTCATCGGCGGCGACTATGCGGTGTTGGCGACCGAGATCTACAACCAGGTCACCGGGCAGATGAAGTTCGGCATCGGCGCCGTCGTTGGCCTGCTGCTGCTCGCGCCGACCGGCCTTGCGGTCTATATCGAGCGGGTCGCGGCGCAGCGCCAGTTCGGTGGTGGCGCCGAAGGTGCGGTGCCGCCGCAGCTGAGCTTCGTCCCGGCGCGCGACATCCCGCTGTCGATCGTCACCGGCCTTGCGACCTTGTCCGTGCTCGCCGTGATCGGCGTCGTGATCTATGCGAGCTTCATGCGTCTGTGGCCCTACCGGCTGAGCTTCACGCTCAAGCACTACGACATCACGCTGAGCGGCGGCTATGCGCCGCTGTGGACCTCGCTGCTGGTGTCGCTGTTCGCCGCAGGCCTCGGCACCCTGCTGCTGTTCGCGCTGGTCTATGGCCTGCGCCGGCTGCCGTCGTGGCCGGCCAAGATCGTCTATCTCGTCGCGGTCATGCCGGTCGGCGTGCCCGGCCTGGTGCTCGGCCTGTCCTACATCTTCGCCTTCAACATCGCGGGCTCGCCGCTGTCGGTGCTGTACGGCTCGACCGTGCTGCTCGCGCTGTGCAACTTCTATCACTACCATACCCAGGGCTTCCTCACGATGGTGACCGGCATGCGCGCGGTGCCGCCGGCGCTGGAGGAGGCCGCGACCTGCCTCGGCAGCGGCGCTGCGCAAGTGCTCGCCAACGTCATCATTCCCGTGATGTCGCCCACTTTGGTCTCCGTGTTCTTCTTCCTGTTCATGCGTTCCATGGTGACCTTGTCGGCCGTCATCTTCCTGGTGACGCCGTCGCTCGGCATCGCCGCGGTCTCAGTGATGCGGCTCGACGAGGCCGGCTTCGTCTCGCAGGCCGCGGCGTTCTCGACCTGCATCATGGCGGTGGTCTGCGCCGCCGCCCTCGTCATGCAGCTCGCGCTGAAATGGCTGGCGCGGAGCGGGCCGCGGTGATGTTGCAGGAGGATCGCCACCAGCGCATCCGCGCGCTGCTCGCCACCGTCGGCCGCGCCACCACCGACCGCATCGCGACCGATCTCGGCGTGTCCCGCGAGACCGTGCGCCGCGACGTGCTGGCGCTCGAGGCGCGCGGCGAGCTGCGCCGCGTCCATGGCGGCGTCGCCGCGATCGCGCCGGAGGCGGAGCCGCCGATCACGGTGCGCGCCCGCGTGCGGCTGGCCGAGAAGACGCGGATCGCGCAGGCAGCTGCGCGCATGGTCAGTCCCGGCCAGACGCTGTTTCTCGACGTCGGCTCGACGGTCTCGATCCTCGCCCGCGAGCTCGCGACGCTGTCGGGGCTGACCATCGTCACCAACTCGTTCGAGGTCGCGACCATCATCGGCGGCGCGCAGGCTGAGCGCAGCAACCGCGTCATCGTGCTCGGCGGCGAGTTGGGCCACACCCTGCCGGCGACGTTCGGCTCGACCACGGTCGCCGAGATCCAGCGCTTCCAGACCGATGTCGCGCTGCTGTCGCCGGTCGGCATCGATCATCGCTATGGTGCAACGAGCTTCGACATCGAGGAGGCCAATGTCGCCCGCGCGATGGCGGCCGCCGCCCGGCGCGTGCTGATCCTCGCCGATCACAGCAAGATCGGCCAGACCAGCCGTGTCGCCTATTGCGCGCCGGACCGCATCGACAGCCTGATCACCGATGCGCGCGCCGCAGACGAGCCGGCGCTCGGTGCGCTGCGCGGCGTCGTCGGCGAGGTCGTCATCGCCTGAGCCGCGATGGCCTGAGCGCCGCATCGGTTGCGCTTCGCGAGCGGCGCGCTATGGTCGCGCGCCAAACGATCCATGCCAGCCGAGAGGGAACACACATGGCACGCGTCCGCTGTATCACCGAGATGGGCATGGGCGTCGACGTCCATGGCCGCGACGCCACCAAGGCGGCGAAGCGCGCGGTCTCGGATGCGATCCGCCATTCCAGCCTCGGCTTCTTCCGCATGGTCGGCAAGACGCCGCAGGACATGCTGGTCGACGTCACGATCGGCGTGCCGAATCCCGAAGCCGTCGATACAGCCGCTGTCGCCAAGGAGCTGCCGTATGGCACGGTCACGGTGACCGCGGTGAGAGGCGGCCTCGAGATTCCTGCCGAGGCCGGCAGCGACGCCATCATCATCGCCAATGCCGCGGTGCTGGTGCATCTCGACGACGGCAAGTAGGTTCGGAAACGCCGGCGCCTGCATCGGCGCGAGCGTGTCTGCTGCAGATGTCAAACAGCGGGACGTGCAATCGCGATCCCGCGGCGCGTTGCGCGCCCGGGTGATGTCCGAACGATGTCCCTCTTTCAAACAGAGGGCGCAGGGAAGACCGGGTATCCGCTGATACCCGCGGCCCCCGTGCGTGAAGAAGTGCACGGGGCAGGAACCACAGGCTCAGCCGGACATTCCGGCCTTCCCTGCGCAACGGTTTTCCAGCTTATACGTGCTCTCCCCGGGGACCGGCTTGTTTGCCCCCGTCGCCAGCCGATCATCATCACGGCCGGCTTGACCTCGGCACCGGGAGGTCAGGACCACACGATTTCGCCGGCGCATCCTGCCGTTCGTCCGCATGGCAAGCCACGCTGCGGCAGAACGCGCCCGTCGCATCACCGCCTCCACGTTCGTGACGACCGCGAAGCGCCCCTCATGGCGAGGCGGGACGGGGACACTGTTTCATAAAATTCTGAAAAACGAAAGTGAAATTTTCGGCTGCCGGGGACCTGTGGCAGCCAACGTCTTGAGAGCGCTGCGGGAAAAAGTTTTGCCGCGTCGGCGGGCAGGGCGCGTGACGATGCCATCGCCGCCAAATTCGCTCGTTGATTTGCCCGACGGTCTATAGGATGGCTTGGGATTAAGCGCCGGCGAACGGCCGCAGGTCCGCAACGACCAATCGGGACGACATGGTATCGCGCACCGAGATCCAGAGGCAGAACGACTATCTGTTGCGTCAGCAGCACGACTTCCGCAGGGCGGCCGACATCGTGACCGATGCGCTGGCGGCGTTCGAGGAGATCGAGGCGGTCGCCGTGATCGGCTCGGTCGCGAAGCCGTTGTGGAAGGAGGTGCCGCGGTTTCGCGAATATCGCCGCGCTGGCATCGAAGTTTGGCACGAGTGCAAGGACGTCGATCTCGCCGTCTGGATAAATTCGCAGCATCGTCTCGATGCGATCCGCCGCGCGCGAGATTGCGCATTGGTCGACGCCTACAAGGTCGGGACGGGGCCGAGTACGGCCAATCACCAAGTCGAGATCTTGCTGATCGAGCCTTCGACCGACCGCTATCTCGGCCGTCTCTGCAACTTCAACACCTGCCCCAAGGGCAAGCCGAAGTGCGACGTTCCCGGTTGCGGCCAGATTCCGTTCAACAAGGTCGTCGACGGCTTCGAGCCCTATCCCGACCTGTTGGCGGCCGCGAGCTACGCGACGTTGTATCGGCGGGGAGAGGGACGGCTGCGCTCCGCGCTGGAGCTGCCGGGTCCGCAGGAGCCCCGCGACTGAGACGCGCGCATAAGAGGCGCGCAGGTCGACCCATCGACCGGCTTCTCGAAGCAAGATGCCGCGGTTCTCGGGATGGAACGGCCCGCATGCGCCATGCGTTCGAACCTGAGTGGCCGGCAACAGCCGGAGATCACACCAGGAGACACCCCATGGAACGCACGATCATCGGCCATTTCGCCACCCGCCGCGCCGCCGAGCTCGCCGTCGAACATCTCGTGCAGGATCATGGCGTCGCCCGCACCGATGTGGTCGTCCGCGCCGCAGGTGCGGCCAACAGCGCCGGCTCGCGAGCCGCCGGGGCTGACGTCGAGAGCGGCCATCCAGGGGTCGATAAGCGGGGTGCGCCCGAGCTCGAAGGTGATATCGAGGTGGCGGTCGGCGGCGGCGCTGCCGGCTCGGCGGATGTGGCGGGAATAATGAAGGAAGCAGGGGCGCGCCAGGTGAGGACGCAGTAATGCGCCGCGCACTTTTCTCCTCTCCGCCGGTTTGATGAATTGGTCGGCTGCGCCGTTAGGACAGGGCGACGTCCTTTTCGCCGTCGGAGTCGATCAGCGTGAGAAGCCCCGGCTCGCCTTCACCGTTGGCGAGATATCGAAAGCTGTCCAATACGGGTCCGCTTGGAATGCCGAGCAACTCGGCCAAAGCAGTCAATCTGTCTTCAACCAGGAAGAGTGTCGCTGAGGCTGGCCCGGTGGCCTGAGCGTCCGGCCGCAAGGCGAAGCGCCTCTCGATCTCTGCCAGAAGCTGCTCCAGGGGCGGCGTATCTGGATGCTGGGCAGCCATTTTCGGATAGGACTGGATGATTTTCTTGCGCACGCCTTCGAGAATGGCGTTCTGCGGTTGTTGCGCGTCCGCATCGTTCCGAGAATGGATCGGGGGATGCAGCAGGCGTGACAGCCGATCATGAGCATCATCCGCCTTGCAGTAGGCCGCGAGGACATCCGGCTGTCCGCCGGTCGGAGGCAAAGTCTGTTCGGTGAAATAGCCCGGTGCCGAATTGTAGCTGTCGAGCAGCTTCCCGCGATCGATCAGGAAGTACAGCAGAATGTCACTGTCATGGACGATGAACGCGATCACCGGCCGCTGCAGCGCAGCCGAGAGCGCATGGCCGAGTTCGGAAAGGCCGACTTCATCTTGAAAGGCGGCTTCAGGGTAGATGCTGGTCCATCGATCCCCAGGCGCCCGGCGGACATAGGCAGGAACGACTGCAAGCGATCTGAGCGCGTCGATGACGGCCGCAGGCTCGGCATCGCGAACATGCAGGTTGGTGATGAACGATCCCATGATCCCGTCTCGTTGGCAGCGACCGCCCGCGGCGGAGCGTCGCTCTCTCCATGGCCGGGGACACGTTTGTCCGTCGGAACGAATCTGACACACGCGAACCTCGGCTGCAATGAGATGATCCGCTCATGCGGTCGAGGAGCGTGCGATCGCGCGCCTCCGGCGACGGCACCGCATCGAGGCGGACGCGCAGCCTGCGGACTTGCATTCGTGGTGCGGGGTTTATCAATCCGCCGAAGTCTGGCATATCCGCGCATCCGCGAGGACTTGCGACATGCCGATCGACAATATCGAGACCCTGAAACGAGAGTTTGCGGCGGGCCGCAAGACGGAGTTGCTGCTATTCTGGGGACACACTGCGAAGGGCGACGAGGTCGGCGAGCATGTGCTCAGCCAATGGTGGCCCGCGCCGTTCTCGCTCGATGGCCTGACATATCCGACGGCCGAGCACTACATGATGGCGCAGAAGGCCGCGTTGTTCGGCGATCAGGCGACGCGCGACGCCATTCTCGCGGCGCCCGGTCCGTCACAGGCGAAGAAGCTCGGGCGCGAGGTGCGCGGGTTCGACGACGCGCGCTGGATTGCGCACCGCTTCGACATCGCGGTGCGCGGCAATGTGGCGAAGTTCGGTCAGAACCCTTTGCTCGCGGACTGGCTGCGCACGACCGCTGAGGCCGTGCTGGTCGAAGCCAGCCCGGTCGACCGCATCTGGGGCATCGGCCTCGCCGCCGACGATCCGCGGGCGCGTGATCCCTTAGCCTGGCGCGGCCTCAACCTACTGGGATTCGCTCTGATGGTGGCGCGCGCCCAGCTTGGTTGAGGTCACGCCTACAGCCGCGGATCGATCGGCTCGCTCTCCAGCGCCAGCACGGCGAACACGCATTCATGCACCCGGCGCAGCGGCTCGCGGGCGACGAAGCGGGTCAGCGCCTCGTGCCCGAGCGCGAATTCGCGCAGGGCCAGATTGCGCTTGCCGTCGAGCTTGCGCTGGCGCAGACGGGCAATGTGCTCCGGCGCATCATATTCCGGACCATAGATGATGCGCAGATACTCGCTGCCGCGCACCTTCAGCGCCGGCTGGATCAGGCCTTTTGGTCCGCGCGCGACGAAGGCCCTCGGCTTCACCACCATGCCTTCGCCGCCGCCGGCCGTGAGTTGCTCCCACCACGTGGTGGCGTCGGCGACGCCCTGCTCGTCGGCCAGCGCCACCGTGCGCCATTGCGTGCGGGTGACGACGGATGCTGATGCGGCGGCCAGCCGATCGGCGAGCGTCATGTGCCAGACATGGTCCTGGTCGAACCAGACGCGGCCCTCGCTGGCGAGCATATGGAACGGCGCGACCTTGAGATCATCGATGCCGCCGACCGGCCAGACATAGGGCGCCCACGCCGCGCCATAGCGCTTCGCGCGCGCGACACGGTCGCGGACATGGTCGCCGAGTGCCGCGACGTCGAGGCCACGCGCAGCCGCGCGGGCCAGCGCATCCGCCGCCGCTTCCAGGCCCGCGACCGATGATGCCGCCACCGGCGCATATTGGCTCTCGATCAGGCTGCCGGCCTTCGCCGACCACGGCATGATCTCGGTGTCGAGCAGCAGCCAGTCGGTTTGCAGTTCCTGCCACAGGCCGGCGCGTTCGACGGCGTCGCGCAGCCGTGCCAGCAGCGCCTCGGTCATCGCTGCGTCGTTGAAGAAGGCGCGGCCAGTGCGCGTCCAGATCGCGCCGCTCTCGTCGCCAGCGATTCCGAACCGGGCATTCGCGACATCGACGCTCTTGCAGAGCGCGATGACCGCGCGCGAGCCCATGTGCTTCTCCTCGCACACGACGTCCTCGACGCCCCGCGCGCGAAAATGCGCGAACGCCTCCTCGGGCCGCTCCAGCCAGCCCTCGCGTGCGCTCGTCTCCGATGGCGACATGGTCGGCGGCAGGTACATCAGCCATTGCGGAGCGAGCGCAAAGCGGCTCATCACCTCCAGCGCCGCCGCCGCATTCTCTTCCGCCACGACGACGCGCCCCTTGAGCGCGGTGTCGATCCAGCGCCGGCCGCTGACGTCGTCGATGTCGAGCAGCTGGTCCGCCTCGGCCTGCGCCGAGCTCGTGCCGGCGCGCACCGCGAGCGGCCGCACCGGCTCGCACCAGACGCGTTCGGCCTCGACCTCGACGAGGTCGCGCTCCGGCCAGCGCAGCGCCGTCAGCCGCCCACCGAACACGCAGCCGGTGTCGATGCACATCGTGTTGTTGACCCATTCGGCATGGAGCATCGGCGTGTGGCCGTAGACCACGGCGGTCGTCCCGCGATAGTTCGCGGCCCAGTCGGCGCGGACGGGAAGGCCGAACTCGTCGATCTCGCCGGTGGTCTCGCCATACAGCGCGAACTCGCGCACCGCACCGGAGCCGCGGCCGATCATCTCCTCCTTCAGCCCGGCGTGGGCCACCGCGAGGCGGCCGCGATCGAGCCAGACATGGCTGCGCAAGCCGTCGAGAAAGCCGGGCAGGCTGTCGCGAAAGCGCTGACCTTCCAGGGCGAGCTGATCGATTGTGGCCTGCAGGCCGTGCGCGATCGTGACCTTGCGGCCCGCCAGCCAGCGCTGGAACTTGCGGTCGTGATTGCCCTGCACGGCATAGGCCGTGCCGGCCGCGACCATGCTCATGACGATGCGCAGCACGTCGGGGGACTGCGGGCCGCGGTCGACGAGATCGCCGACGAACACGGCCTTGCGTCCGGCGGGCGGCATCACGGCGACGCTGCGCTCGCCATCCGCATCATGCCATGTGACCTGATAGCCGAGCTTGGTCAGCAGCGCCTGCAATTCGCCGGCGCAGCCATGGACGTCGCCGATGATGTCGAACGGGCCGGTGTCGTGGCGCTTGTCGGTCCACAGCGGCTGGCGCGCGACCGTGGCGGCTTCGATGCGCGCGACGCTGTCGAGCTTCCAGACCTGGCGGAAGCCTTCGCGCTGCAGGCCGCCGAGGCCGCGCCGGATCTCCGACACCATGCGCTGCACGACCGGGCCGCCGAAGCTGCGTTCGGGCCGGGTCTTGTTGCGCTCGATGCAGACGTCGATGCCGGGATCGAACACGATCGCGATCGGCAGCGCATGCCATTTGCGGGCGAGCTCGACCCAGCCCTTGCGGTCTGCGGTGCGCACATTGGTGGCGTCGATGACCGCGAGCCGGCGGTGCTTCAACCGCCGGCCGGCGATCTCGCGCACGATGTCGAAGGCGTCAGCGGACACGCTCTGATCGGTCTCGTCGTCAGCCACCAGCGCGCGGCAATGATCCGAGGAGATCACCTCGGTCGGCAGAAAGTGCTTTGCGGCAAAGGTCGACTTGCCGGAGCCGGTCGAGCCGATCAGCACGACCAGTGCGAAGTCGGGGATTTCGATGTTCATGACAATGCTCAGCGGGTGAAGACGGCCATCTGGGTCGGCGCGCCCCAGGTCTCGTCGTGGTGGCCGATGCCGGAGATAGCGACTTGATAGTTGTAGGTTTCGCAGATGTGCTGCGTCCACTTGGCGAAATCAGTGCGCGACCATTCGAAGCGGTGGTCGCGATGCCTGAACTGGCCGGCGGGCAGGCTTGGAAACAGCGCGTTGTAGTCGGCATTCGGTGTGGTCACGATGACCCTGCGAGGCCGTGCCGCGCCGAACAGGACGCGCTCCAGCATCGGCAGCCGGTCAGGATCGAGATGCTCGATCACCTCGACCATCACAGCCGCATCGGCCTCGGCCCAGCGCGCATCGCGATAGGTCAGCGACCCCTGCAGCAGCGTGACGCGGCCCTCGGGCGGGCCACCCGTTGCGCCCAGCTTCAGCCGCTTGGCCGCACGCTCCAGTTCGCGGATGGCGGGATCGAGACCGATCAGACTGATGACCCAGCGCTCGCGTACCAGCAGCTGCAGCAGCTTGCCTTCGCCGCAGCCGAGATCGGCGATGGTCTTGGCTCCGGCCGCGCGCAGCGCCTCGACGACGGCGCTCATGCGCAAGTCATTGAGCCGGATCGGCGCCTCCAGCTTGTCCTCGGACAGGCCTTGCGTTTCGGTCTCCAGCGCCTCGTCCTGTGTCTCCGGCGCGAGCCGCGCCAGCGCCGCCCGCGCGAGCACGCCGCGGTGGCGCAGATAGCGGCGCACGATCAGCTCCTTGGCGGGGTGGCTGTCGAGCCAGCCTTCGCCGCGCTTGAGCAGCTTGTCGATCTCCTCGTCGCCGACCCAGTAATGCTTGGCGTCGTCCATGACGGGGACCAGCACGTAGAGATGGTTCAGCAGCGCGCTGAGCTTTGCAGTGCCACGCAGAGTGAGGCGCACGTATCGGCTGGTCGGGTCACCTTGGGGCCCCGCGATCGGCGCGAGCACGACGTCCCAGCCCAGCGGCTCGAACAGCTGGCGCAGCACGGTTTCGCCGCCGCGCAAAGGCAGGGGCGTCACGACCGCTTCGAGCGGAATGGCGCTGTCGGCGAGCTCCTGCCGCGCGCTGCTGACGCCGTTCATCGCGGTCCGGAACGCCTTGTTCAGCGCGACCGACAGGAACGACGATGCGGCGTAGGGCCGGTCGTTGACATATTGATCGAGCAGCCCGTCGCTCTGGCCCTTGCCGCGGACCAGGCCGATCGGATCGACGTCGAGCACCAGCGCCGCCTCGCAGCGGGCCTCGCTGGCCTCGGGATAGAAGATCAGCGCCTTGCCATAGGTGAGCTCGAGCTCGTGCAGCCGCTCCGGATGCTTGTTGAGCAGGAAGCCGAGATCGGTGGCGGGCTGATGGGTGGTGGCGATGGAGAGGAACATGGCGTCACTTAAACCGATAGGCGTGGTTTGATCCACAGCTTGTGGAACGAGACCCGGGCGCGTCTGTGACGCGTCCGGGTCATTTGTCGTTGAGTCATTCGTCGTCAGTGCAGGGTGGCGCCGCGCAGCGTCTCCTCCTGCGCCGCGATCCAGGCGATCACGGCCTCGGAGAAGCCGTCGACCCGCGTCCAGGGTCCGTAGCCGACCCCGTGCTGGTACGACGCCACGTTGACCATGGTCCCGCGCGCCCTTGGCGACGGCACCTGATCGTGGCTCTGCTCGTCGGTGAAGACGATCAGGCGGTCGCCGTTGCGGTCGACCTCGCTGACCGCACGCCCGAGATAGGTCCCGGAATGCGGCTGCGAGGCGAGGATCGCGTCGCGCAGCGCGAAGCCCCGCCGCGGTGGCACCTTCACGACCTTGTCGCTGAACGTGAAGATCTCCACCGAGTCGCAGACCTCACGGGCCAGGATCGCCAGCCCGCACGCCGCGTCCGCGCGCGTCATCTCCGACTTCGCGGACAGCGCCGTGAACATCGAGCCGGAGACGTCGATCAGGAGCCGCGTACGGCCCGGAAGCCGCCGATAGCCCTTGATCGACCGGAGCATCGCGGCCTCGAGCTCGGGCTCGAAGTCCGGCGCGTGCCGTGCCGCCGTGATGAACCGATACGGCAGCACCCGGTCCGTCCGCATCGCCGCGATCGCCTCGGCGATCGTTGCGCGCGGCACTCCGGCCTGCCGCATCAGGCGCAGGTTGCGCAACAGCGCCAGCGCTCCGAGCCTGTTCTCACCGAGCAGCCGCTCGAAGCTCGCACGCTTGTCCGCACCGGCCGAGAGTGCGACCTCCCAGGTGTCGGGCGAGGCCAGCTCGCCATCGACGAGCTGCTTCCACACCGCTTCCTGGGCGGCGTCCTTGGGCCTGGCGTGAACCAGGAACAGGACGTCGCGCAGCCGCACCGGCCCCTCGCGGTCATACTTCGCGAGCTGATAGGCGTCGAACTTGGTGAACGCCTTCGCCAGCCCCTTCTTGACCTGGGCCGAGATCGGCTGCCGCTTGCGCTGCTGCTGCGGACCGAGAGCGTCCGCCCAGTAGATCGCGAGCAGCTCGGTCATCTCGTCCGGCCGCTGGATGATGCGCGACAGCGTCTCGGCGACCAGCGCACGGTGCTGTGGCAGCCGCGCCATCTCGCGGGCGACGAGCAGCGGCGCGTGCCGCAGCTTCATCTCCTCGCGCGCGCGGACCGCGAGCTGAGCCACTTCGCGCGGCTCGACCTGCGGCACCAGCGCCTTGATGCGATCGGCGATCGCGACCCCGTCCTCGTAGAACTGGTCCTCCCAGAGCAGGCAGCTCATCAGCGTACGCTGCAGCGCCTGTGCCGGCGCGAGCTGTCGGGACGGCGCACCCTCATGGGTGAAGGCGCGCAGGAACGTGTTGAGCTTGACCATGCCGGAGCCTCCTCTTGGGTTGATGGTCGATGGATGGAATGGCCGGGAACACCGGCCGGCACGCGTGATGTCGTCTGCATCACGCGTGATGGGGACCACACGCCGGGAACGTGCGAATGCTGAGCTCCGCGCCACTCGCGTGGAGCGGATAGTGCTCTGCCACTGAGCTACCGGCGCATGGAACGCCGGGTGGGACTCGAACCCACGACCTCTCGATTAGCAATCGAAGTATCAGCATTCTTCACCACGGCGCGTGGAAGAAGGAGCGCAGAGCCTATCTGCGCCGTTGCGGTGACCGCCAGTCGAGACGATCACCGGTTGAGTTGAACCACGAGCCGGGAACAGGCGACGGCTGAGATCCGGCCCCGTTGCGTGGGCCGGAAAAGCGCTCTGACCTCTGAGCTACCGGCATGACGCCGGGCGGGATTCGAACCCGCGACCTCTCGCGTGGAAGGCGAAGTAACAGTCGTCTTCACCACGGCTCGTGGATGCGTGCGGCGGGGAACGGGCGATGCTGTTGCTGCCCTCGGGGGCAGCTGTTGCTGTCCCCTGGGGGCGCTCGGTTTCAACGAAGTAACAGACATCCTCACCACCGCCTTGCCGCGCGGCGATGGCCGGGCGGCGTTGATGGTTTGCTGGGGAACGGTCGATCACGGCGATACGACGATCGAAACGCAGGCTTGGCGTCAGCATGTTTGGCATCAGCCTCGCCGCAACCCGCGACTCACCCGTCTCGCTTGACGGATTCCACGGTACGATCGATCGAAGGCGGCTCGTCGCCGCATTGGCGCGAAGGAGCCGCGATCTTCACCACCAGCAGCTCCCGGCCGCGAACGGCCGGGAATTGAAACAACTTGTCTGCGGCGCTCGACGGCGCCGCTGTTTGCGAGCTCCAGGGAAGCTCGCTCTGTCATCGGTGTCCGGCGTGACCGCCTCGTTCCCTCCGACAGGCCCCGCGCGCTTGGGCCACGCGCATCACCAGCGCGAGCCCCGGGATCCGGGTCTCCCGTTCCGGCCGATGGCCGGGACATTGGTCGTTCGCCGTGCAGCCGCATCGCGCGAGGGCAATAAAAAACCCTCCGGAGCGGCTGGCTCGGGAGGGTCCGTGTGATGCGGACTTGGTGGATCCTGCCTCAAGCAAGACCGCTCCCCCGAGCAAGGCGTGCACCATCCATCGGCGAAATGCCGTTGGATCTGCAAATCTGATGCTTGTAGTTGAAGAACATCATCGGCTCGTGTCAGTCATTTCGGAGTGTAGATCGCGCGCGATGTTGCTCGCGAGGCCGGGGGACATACGCGCGTTTGCTGTTGCTGTCAACGTCGTGTCGTGACTTTTTTCGTCTCGTTGTTCGCAGTTTATCTGAAACAACGTGATCGCGTGATGCGAAACTATTGTGATCTCATCATCATTCCGGCTGATCTTGCGAGCTTGATGTCATGAACAGACGGCAGATTTTGTTAGGAACGGGCGGAGCGCTGGTGACCGCCGCACTCGGCGCCGTCGCCTGGCGCGCGGCCACGGGGACGATGTCGGAGTACGAGGACTACACGGCGCGACTGCGCGCGCCGTTGTCGCCCGACATCGCCGACGTCATCCGCCATGCGACGCTCGCGGCCAACAGTCACAACACCCAGCCCTGGCGCTTCCGTGTCACGAAGAATGCGATCGAAATGCGGCCCGATCCGTCGCGCCGGACTCCGGCGGTCGATCCGGACGATCATCATCTGTTCGTCAGCCTTGGCTGCGCGGCGGCCAATCTTGCGATCGCGGCCGGCGCGAGCGGCCGTCCGGGCGAGGCGACGATCGACAACGAGATGGTGCGCTACGCTTTCATGACGACGAGTCCGCATGACGAGCCGCTGCTCTACGCGATCGGCCGCCGGCAATCGACCCGGTCAGAGTATGACGGACGCGCCGTGCCGACGGCCGACCTCGCCACGCTGCAGGCCGCGGCCGCGGTGCCCGGGGTCGATCTTGTGATCGTCACCGACCCGGCGCGCGTTGCCGCGATCCGTGATCTCGTCATTGTCGGCAACGACGCGCAGATGCGTGATGCCGCGTTCATGCGCGAGCTGAAGAGCTGGATCAGGTTCAACCCGCGCAGCGCGATGGCGAGCGGCGACGGCCTGTTTGCGGCTGCGAGCGGCAATCCATCCTTGCCGACGGCGCTCGGCGGCGTCGCGTTCGATCGCCTGTTCGAGGCGTCAACCGAGAACGACCGCTACGCACGGCAGATCGCATCCTCGGCAGGCCTTGCCGTGTTCGTGGCGGAACAGGCCGATCCCGCGCACTGGATCAAGGCGGGGCAGGCGTGCCAGCGGTTCGCGCTCGAAGCGACGCGGCTCGGGCTGAAGCTCGCGTTCGTCAATCAGCCGGTCGAAGTGGCCGCGCTGCGCCCCGAGCTGGCGCGCCTGATCGAGACCACAAGGCGGCCTGATCTCGTGCTGCGCTTCGGCTACGGTCCCACGCTGCCATTCTCGCCGCGGCGACGTGTCAGCGAGGTGCTGAGTTCATGAGTCGTTCTTGTCAATCTTGACGGAATGCCGACTCGGTGCATTGCTTCCGTGCATGTTCGAGAACACCCGATTGGCACGCATGAGCGATGGGCATTATTGCCTGGTGCGCGACCTTGGCCTGGTCAAGGGCGGCAAGGGCATGCGCTATCACGAGGTGGTGGTGGACTTCAGCGCGCGCGGGATCAAGACTCTGGCGAAGCAGGGGGCGTCGTCGCTGATGCGCCGCGTCGCCACCAAGCTGGCGCAGCACGAGGCGACGTCGAAGCTGCCTGCGCTGCTGCGCGTG
This sequence comes from Bradyrhizobium sp. HKCCYLS20291, assembly GCF_051167715.1. Lineage (NCBI taxonomy): Bacteria > Pseudomonadati > Pseudomonadota > Alphaproteobacteria > Hyphomicrobiales > Nitrobacteraceae > Bradyrhizobium > Bradyrhizobium sp. HKCCYLS20291. Next base: position 225,777 of record NZ_JBNPTO010000007.1, read on the forward strand.
CGGCTGCGCGAGCCGCAGTAATCACCGCTTGCGCTTGCCTGGCGTCGCAGGCTGCTTCGGATCGTAGGGGCTGTCCGGATTGACGTCGAGATCGACCTCGGCGACGCAATATTGCGGTTGGCTGTGGCTGCGCCCTGCGTGCCAGCGGCCCTGGCGCAGCTCGACCTCGCTCATCGCGGCAATTTCGAAGCATTTCCAACCGCCGCCGGGCGGCAGGCCGTTGCTCGCGCCACCGCGAACTGGAAGGCCAGCACGCGCTCGCGTCCCGCGGTGTGGCCGAGGATGATGGGGCAGACCGCGCGGGCGAAGCCGCGGTACATGCAGAGAACCTGCTGGCGCGTGATCATCGCCTGCACGATCAGGTCATAGGTTGCACTCGGCATGCTGGATATCCGCACATCTGCCGCACGATCAAGATCATCCCGCGGGACTTGTTCCCGGCTCCTGGCTTGCAGCACGGGCGCGCGGGCTTAGATTGAGGCCTCAACAACAGGCGAGCGATAGCCACCATGTCCGACCTCTCCAGCTTCCCGATCACCAAGCGCTGGCCGGCGCAGCATCCCGACCGCATCCAGCTCTATTCGCTGCCGACCCCGAACGGCGTGAAGGTCTCGATCATGCTGGAGGAGACCGGGCTGCCCTACGAGCCGCACACGATCGATTTCGGCAAGGACGACCAGAAGACGCCGGAATTCCTGTCGCTCAACCCGAACGGCAAGATCCCGGCGATCATCGATCCCGACGGTCCCGGCGGCCAGCCGCTCGGCCTGTTCGAATCCGGCGCGATCCTGCAGTACCTCGCCGAGAAGACCGGACAATTCCTCCCTGCCGATCCGGCGCGGCGCTGGCAGACAATCGAGTGGGTGCACTTCCAGATGGGCGGCATCGGACCGATGTTCGGTCAGCTCGGCTTCTTCCATAAGTTCGCCGGACGCGAGTACGAGGACAAGCGGCCGCTGCAGCGCTACGTCGCCGAGAGCAGGCGGCTGCTCGGCGTGCTCGACACCAGGCTCGATGGCCGGCAGTGGATCATGGACGGCGACTACACCATTGCCGACATCGCCTCGCTCGGCTGGGTGCGCAATCTGATCGGCTTCTACGGCGCGCGCGATCTCGTCGCGTTCGACGAGTTCAAGCACGTGCCGGCCTGGCTGGAGCGCGGGCTGGCGCGGCCGGCGGTGCAGCGCGGGCTCGAGATCCCGAAGCGGCCGTGATCGTCGGCGAGGCCGAGTTCGAACGCTGTATGGAGGCCGTGTTGTCCGCGCCTGCGACAGCGGGCGACGGCGTGCTCGGGCCTGATAGCGTGATGTGGCGCGTGCATCGCGAGGCGGCGCTGTTTCTCGGCGCCGGCCGCGCGCTGCTGCTGCAACTCGCCCATCCCTGGGTCGCCGCCGGAATCGCCGGCCAGTCGAAAGTGTTCGCCGATCCGCTCGGCCGCTTCCACCGCACCTTCGGCATCGTCTACACGATGGTGTTCGGCACGCGCGACCAGGCCGTCGCCGTGGCGCGGCGGCTCTACCGGCGTCACGCTGCGGTCGACGGTGTCATGACGGAGACCGTCGGACCGTTCGCGGCCGACTCGCGCTTTCTCGCCAACGATGTCGAGGCACTGCGCTGGGTACATGCGACGCTGGTCGAGACCGCGATGATGTCCTACGGCCTGCTGTGTCCGCCGCTCAGCGAGGCCGAACGCGAGCAATATTGGCGCGAGGCGATGCGCTTCGCCGGCCTGTTCGGCATTCCGCACGACGTGCTGCCGCCGGACTGGACCTCTTTCAAGGCCTACACGGCCGCCATGATGAACTCCGAGACACTCACCGTGAGCACGGCCGCGCGCGACATCGCGCAACGCATCTTCGCGGGCGAGGCGACGTGGATCGGGCCGCCGCGCTGGTTCAACGCGCTCACCGCGGAAATGCTGCCGGAGCGGCTGCGCCGCGCGTTCGACCTGCCATATGGCGAGCGTGAACGACGGAGCGCCGCGCGCGCCCGCAGCTGGCTGCCGCGCGTCTACGCAGCGTTGCCGGACAGGCTGCGGACGGTCGGCCCCTATCAGGAGGCGATGGCGCGTATCGAAGGGCACACCTGTCCGCCATTCACGCAGCTGCTCAACCGCGCCTGGATCGGACAGCCGCTGATGCCGGCTGCGAGCGGCGTTTCACGACCGGCGCCGACGGCCGGAGGCGGTCACCGCAAGGTGTGATCGAGTTCATAGCAGCCGACTGTCGTGCGAGCTACGATCGTCAGACTGAGATCGCGACCGCATGCGGGAGACTGCAATGGATGCGCTGACGCTTTTGATCATCCGTCATGCCGAGAAGCCCGACGGCGATGCCACGGGCCCCGGCCTGACCCACAAGGGCAAGACGGATTCGAAATCACTGGTGATATCAGGCTGGGAGCGGGCAGGGGCGTGGACGGCGCTGTTCGGCAGTGGATTGGGCGGCACGACCTATCCGACGCCGCAAGCGGTCTACGCCGCCGATCCTGACAGCGCCAAGGATGCCACTGACCCCAGTCGGCGGCCCTATGAGACGGTGCTGGAACTGGCCGCGCGCGTCGGTCTCGCCAAGCCGAACATCTCGTTTGCAAAGGGACAGGAAGCGGCGCTCGTCGCAGCGCTGTTGCCGCTCTCCGGCACGGTGCTGGTCGCCTGGGAGCACAAGGCGATCATTGCCGAGATTCTGCCGCGTCTGCCGGTGAGCAACGCCGATCAGCTGCCGACCCACTGGTCGGGCAAGCGCTTCGACGTCGTGCTGCGCTTCGACCGCACAGCCGGCGGCGACGAATTCGAGTTCACCGAACTGTATCCGTGCCTGATGCCGGGCGATTCCGACAAGCCGCTGAAGAGCGATCCGAACGACAATTGAGCCGTTTGTTCAGGGCCTCCCAGGAGATATCCCCAGGCTGAATCGGGGCGCGATACTCCGTCCGCGATCGTGGTACATGGGTGCTGCGCACGCGCGGTGGCGTGCGCCGGGTTCTCCATGCATGTCGCTCCCCTTCAAGAAGCCCCAGGCCATCCGCTCCTTCTTCAGCCACGCCGCCTTTCAGAAGGCGGAGCACCTGCAGTTCAGCGGATGCGTTTCCGATCTCGAGATCAGCGAGGACGGCCGCGAGCTGGCGGCCTCGGTGCAGGGCTCGCAATCCTGGCCGTATGAGGTCGAGATCAGGCTGGAGCGGGACGAATACGGCCGCCTGGATGTGTCCGGCAAATGCACCTGCCCGATGAATCGAAATTGCAAGCACGTCGCGGCGGTGCTGCTCGAAGCGATCGAGCCGAAGCTGGAAGACCACGAAGAGTTGAGAAAGCTGGCGAAGACGGCCGAGAAGCCAAGCCCGCTGGTGCTGCCGCCGGACATCAAGCTCTGGCTGGACAAGATCGGCACCAGCCGCCGAGGAGACACCTATCCTCCGGAGGTCAGGCAGCGGCTGATCTATGGCGTTCAGGCGCATGCCGAGGCCGAAGGCGCTTCCTATCCAGTCGCGCAGCTATGGTCGGTCCGGCTGAACAAGGACGACAGCTTCGCTGGCGCGTTCTCGAAGGTCGACCACGTGCGGGGCAGGGCCGCGCCGGCGTTCTGGCGCGACATCGACATCGACATCGCGACGCGGCTTGGGCATGAGGTCTATTTCGACCGGACGTCGGCCTTCCGGATCGGCACGGCCGCGCTGTTGAGGCGCATCGTCGAGACCGGGCGGGCCTATTGGCGCGACCATGCCGGGCCGCTGCTCAGCTGGGGCGAGAAGCGGCTCGGCCGGATCGAATGGCAGCCGGTCGGCCTGAGGGGCGTCGGCGCGAGGCTCGTCGTCGATGGCGCCCTGGCTCTGCATTGCGAGCCGCCGGCGTATGCCGATGAAAGCAGCGGCATCGTCGGCGAGGCCGATCCGGGGATCGAGCCGCAAACGGCACACCATTTGCTGAATGCGCCGACGCTGCCGAAGGCGCTGATCGGCGAAGTCTCCCGGCACCTCAGCCAGCGGCTGCCTTCGCTCGATCGGGCGCTGCTGCCGTCGCCGCCGACCGAGGTCGTCAGGATCGAGGGCAAGCCCACGCCCATCCTGCACCTGCTGCGCGGCCCATATCCCGGCTATGGCTTTCGCGGCGTGCATATCAGTGGACTTCCGCTCGGCGTGATCCGCCCGGGCTTCCGTTACGGTTCGATCGAGATCGAGGCCGCGAGCGGTGGCAAAGAGGTCGAGACGTTCCACGACGGCCGGGTGCATCTCGTCGCGCGCGCCAAGACGGATGAAGCAAAGTGGACCAAACGGCTCGGCAAGCTCGACCTGGTTCCGCTCCGGAAGTTGCAGACCTACAGCTTCGGCGGGCACGGTGACGATCTGACCTTCGCCGACGAAGGCCGCTGGCTGCAGTTCATGCATCTCGAGCTCGACGCGCTGCGCGCTGAGGGTTTCGAGATCCGCATCGATGACACGTTCCCATTCCGGCTCGCCGAGTCCTCCGGGCTCGTCGACATGGAGATCGAGGGCAGCGGCATCGACTGGTTCGAGTTCGGCTTCAAGATCGACATCGATGGCAAGCCGCATGACCTCGCCGAGCTGTTGGCGCGGCTGCTCGCGCAGCCCGCCATCGTCGATGCGCTGGCCGAAACCGATTCCAATGCGAAGCACATGTATGTGCCTCTGCCCGACGGCCGGCATCTGGCGCTCGCGGCCGGCCGTTTCCTTCCGGTGCTGCTGGCGCTGCAGACGATGCGGCTGAGCGGCGGCGTCGATGCATCCGGCAAGATCAGGCTGTCGCGCGCGCAACTGCTGCCGCTGCTGGCGCAAGATGCCGACGCGTTCAAGGGCCCCGATGATCTGCGCCGGCTGGCCGACCTGCTGCGGCAGCATAGGCCGGAGGAACTGAAGCTACCGGCCGGCTTCAAGGCGAAGCTGCGGCCCTATCAGCAGCACGGCGTCGCCTGGCTCGATCTGCTGCGCCAGGCCAATCTCGGCGGCGTGCTCGCCGACGACATGGGGCTCGGCAAGACCGTGCAGGTGCTGGCGCTGCTCGCGCTGGAAAAGGCGCGTGGCGCGCTGACGGCGCCGGTGCTGATCGTCGCGCCGACCAGCCTGATGACGAACTGGTTCAACGAGGCCGCGAGGTTCGTTCCCGATCTTAAGGTGCTGGTGTTCCACGGTGCCGGGCGCAAGGAGCTGATCGAGCAGATCCCGCAGCACGATTTGGTGCTCACGACCTATCCGCTGATCGCCAGGGATCATGAGCTGATCCTGGGACGAAACTGGCACATGGCCATCCTCGACGAGGCGCAAACCATCAAGAACCCGAATGCCGCGACCACGCGCTGGCTCAGCGCCATCAAGGCGAGCCATCGTTTCTGTCTGACGGGCACGCCGATGGAGAACCATCTCGGCGAGCTCTGGTCGATCATGAGCTTCGTCAATCCGGGCTATCTCGGCGACAAGACGGCCTTCGTGCGCAACTGGCGGACGCCGATCGAGAAGGAGGGCAACCAACTGCGCGCGGCGGCGCTGACCCGCCGTGTCAAGCCGTTCCTGCTGCGGCGGACCAAGGAAGAGGTCGCGACCGAGCTGCCGGCCAAGGTCGACATCGTCGAGACGGTGGCGATCGACGGCAAGCAACGCGACCTCTATGATTCGATCCGCGCAGCGATGGCCAAGAAGGTGAGCAAGGCGCTCGACGAGCGCGGTCTCGGCCGCAGCCACATCATCGTGCTCGAAGCGTTGCTGCGGCTGCGCCAGGTTTGTTGCGATCCGCGCCTGGTGAAGCTCGACGACAAGGTCGAGCGCCCGTCGGCCAAGCTCGATCGTCTCATGGAGATGGTCGAGGAACTGGTCAGCGAGGGCCGCAAGATCATCATCTTCTCGCAGTTCACCTCGATGCTCGAACTGATCGAGCAGCGGTTCGAGGCGGCTGATATCGACTATGAGCTATTGACCGGCGAGACGCGCGACCGCAAGCGGGCGATCGAGGCGTTCCAGAAAGGCGACAGCCCCGTGTTTCTCATCAGCCTCAAGGCCGGCGGCGTCGGGCTGAACCTGACGGGCGCAGACACGGTGATCATCTACGATCCCTGGTGGAATCCTGCAGTTGAAGCGCAGGCGATCGACCGCGCCCATCGTATCGGGCAGGACAAGAAGGTGTTCGTCTATCGTCTGGTCACCGCCGGGACGATCGAGGAGAAAATCGGCGAGCTGAAGCTGCGCAAGCAGGCGCTGGCGGACTCCCTGTTCGATCGCGACGGCAACATCGGCAAGGCGCTGACCGAGGAGGACATCACGGCTCTGCTGTCGTGAGACGTTCAGCCATCGGCCGCCGTTCCGGCTCGGGCCATGCGTGGCATACTGTATTGCGCGATCCAGTCATGCGAGCGCGATGCGTTCGCGGTCGCTGACCTCCGCGACCCAGGCATGGGCGGCGAACCATTCATGGTAGATGCAGCAGTGCGGGCAGTAGGTGCGCGAGAAGAACACGGGCATGCGCTGAAAGCGCTCGGCGTCCATTTCCATCCCTGTCTCGATGCTGCGGCCGGTCTGCGGACAACGTACCATGATCATGCCCATTCGCGGTCTCCTGTTCGCGCGCCAGATACGCCGGGGATGCGAAGAAAATGTAATGCCCAGCCGACAGTTTCATGGCAAAGGTCGGAGTGAATTCCGATTGTGGAACGGAGCGCGCTTGCGCATCAAAAGCAGGTGAATCGCACTGCAAAATGCGGGGCCGATTGTCGCAACATGGGACATCGCGCGCAGCCGGACACGATGGTTTGAGGACGATGGCCATGAGCATCACGATCTACGGAATCAAGAACTGTGACACGATGAAGAAGGCGCGTGCCTGGCTCGACGAGCACGGCGTGGCCTACGCCTTTCACGACTACAAGACGGCCGGGATCGACAAGACGACGTTGAAGACGTGGAGCGACGAGGTCGGCTGGGAACTGCTGCTCAACCGCGCCGGCACGACGTTCAAGAAACTGCCCGACGCCGACAAGGAAGGTCTCACCGAAAGCAAGGCGATCGCGCTGATGCTGGCGCAGCCCTCGATGATCAAGCGCCCGGTGCTCGATCTCGGCGGCAAGCGCGTGGTCGGCTTCAAGCCGGATGTCTATGCCAAAGCCGTCAAGGGCGCGAAATAGGCTGATCTGCAACCGGCCGGATGGGGCCGCGTCAGCAGATGAGGCCGCCGGCCGTGGTTTTACACGGGCCCCAGGGCGATGCTCGACGGAAAGCTGTTGCTGGACACCTGCAATTGAGCGACAATGTGTAACGTTACACAGCTCGGTTGCAAGGACGGATCATGGACGCCAGCCTCCCCGAACTCGGCGACCTCGAGCGTGAGGTCATGCAACTGGTATGGGAGCATGGTCCGGTCACGGCCGAGGCCGTCCGCGAGAAGCTGTCGCGCAAGCTCAAGGAATCCACCGTGCGCACGGTGCTGCGCCGGCTGGAGGAAAAGACCTATGTGACCCATACGGTCGATGGCCGCACCTATGTCTACACGGCCGCGGAGCCGCGGGCTCGGGTCGCCGCCAAGGCCGTGCAGCGGATCGTCGACTGGTTCTGCGACGGCTCGGTCGAGGAGGTGCTGGTCGGCATGGTCGACAACGCGATGCTCGATCAGCGGCAATTGCAGGCGCTGGCCGATCAGATCGCCAAGGCCAAGAAGGACAAGTCGTCGGGCAAGCCAACGGGAAGGTCAACGAGCGGGAGGAAATGATGCTCGCTGTTCTGGCGGAAGCGGCGCTGCGCACCATTCTGCTGGGAGGTGTCGTAGGCCTCGGCCTCTGGCTGTGCCGCGTGCGCCATCCGCAGCTTCAGATGACGGCCTGGTTGGTCGTTCTCCTGGCGTCGCTGGCGATGCCGTTTGCGATGCATTGGTCCACCGTCACGATCACCCTCAAGCCGGTAGCGGCCCCGGTCGCTCAAGCCGGCTGGCTGCCTGACGACGCTTTTCCAATGTCCGCAGCACCTGCGGCGGAGCCTGCGCCTGATGCTACGCCGCGTGCGTACCCGGCGCCGCTCACGGCCGAGAACCCCGTCAACCTGGGCGCAGTTGCGACGTTGATCTATCTGGCCGTCGCCGGATTCATGTTGCTGCGCCTCGTGATCGGTCTGGTCCTGACCTGGCGGCTGGCGCGCAATGCGCAGCCGCTCGACGGGACGATGCGACTGCGCCTGAGCGAGGCCATCGCAAGCCCGGTCACGATCGGATCGACCGTGCTGGTGCCGCCGCAATGGCGGTCGTGGGATGCGCGGAAGCAGGAGGCCGTCCTCGCTCATGAGGCCTCGCACATCGCGAACCGCGATTTTCACGTGCTGATCCTGGCCGCCGTTAATCGCGCGCTGTTCTGGTTCAGTCCGTTCGCCTGGTGGCAGCATCGCCGGCTCGCCGATCTCGCCGAAATGATCAGCGACGCCAGCGCCATCGCGGTGCTGGACGATCGCGTGTCGTATGCCGAGATCCTGCTCGACATCGTGCAGGCGCCGCGGCGTCGCATCGTTGCGCTGGAGATGGCGCGGCCGTCGACGGTGCTGGCGCGGATCGAGCGTATCCTGTCGGACGCGAGTGCCTGGCCGAAGCTCGCACCGAGCCGCCGTGTGGCCTTTGCCATGCTGATGATGCCGCTCGCCGTGCTGTCCGGACTGGCGGTCGCCACCCGCACCGACATCGCCGCGGCCAAGGCCGTGCCCGGCCCGAATGATCTCGCCGCCCCCGACGGGCGCGCCGAGCACGTCGCCTTCTACGCGGCCGGCGCGCGCGGTGTATTTGCGATCTCCCGGCAGGGTGATGGGCTGTACGGCCAATTGACCGGCCAGCCCCGCCTTCGGCTCGCCTCCGCCGAGCCTGGCCACTATGCCTATGCCGACAGTGCGGGGCTGCTCAGCTTCGTCTTGGGTGAGCCTGCGCCGCGCGAACTGGTGCTGCACCAGTTGGAGCGCGATCTGAAGGCAGCGCGCATCACCGAGTTCACGGCGTGCGAAGGCTCGGTCGCCACGGCGGCTGCCGACGATTATGCCGGTTGGTACGAGATCAACGGCAGCCGCGTGCTCACGGTCAGCTCCGCTGCTGCTGGTCTGCAATTGTCCGAGACCGGACGCGGAAGCTTCGCGGTGACGGCCGACTGCACCGACTCCTTCACCGGTCGAGGCGGCGATCTCGTGTTGTTCCTGCGCGACGGCAAGGGCCGGGTGAACCGGGTTCTGCTGCAGGATTCGCTGCTCGGCGCGCGAGTGGCCCGCCGTGTCGACGAGAACAGGGCGAAGGCGATCGAGGAGACGTTCGCACGCCGCATCGCCGAGGCGCCGGAGCGCTTCCGCGAGCAGGTTCCGACCGCTGGCAGCCGCGAGATGGTCCTGCGTGGCATTGCCGATTTGCGACGCGGAGCCCCGAACTACGCTCTCATGAGCCCGTTGCTGGCCGCCCACATCCGCCAGCATGCGACGCGGCTGCAGAGCATGATCAAGACGCTCGGTGAGGTCGAGACGATCTTCTTTCGCGGTGTCACCCCCGGAGGCTACGACATCTTCGGCGTGAAGTTCGCCAACGGCACCGCGGAGTTCCTGCTGCTGATGACATCCGACGGAAAAGCGGACGATCTGATCTTCCGCCCCGAAGGAAGCCAGGCGCTGGGTGAGGTGCTCGACTGCAGCAGCGAGGCGTCGTTGCGCGCAAGACCGGATGCGACGCCGATCCGGCTCACCATCTACAATGCGAGCCGTCAGGACGTTCAGCTGTACCGGGTGGACGACCGCGGCCAGCGGATCGCGCATTTGGTGGTCGCCGACGATCGGTCGACGTTCTTCACCACCGAGATCGGCAGCCCCTGGGTGGTTGCGGATGCGTCGGGGCGCTGCCTCGAGATCCTCATGCCGGGACGACGGACGCGCTTCCACACCGTTGAGGCCGTGCAGCCAGGCGCTGTCGTCGACCGTTTCGGCGCGCAGCGCTCGACGCCGCGACCGGACACCGAGGCGAAGCTGCGCGACTATATCGCGGCCGTCCTGCGCGGCGAGCCGGACTACGCGCGGATGACGCCCGAGGTCGCAACCTGGACACGGCAGCAATTGTCGATGAACCAGGCCATTCTCGCCCGGCTCGGCGAGATCAGAGCCGTCAGCTTCCGCGGCGTGTCGGGGGGGATGGATAACGACGTCTACATGGTGCATTTCGTCAACGGCATGGCCGAGTGGCGTATCGGACTAGCCCGCAACGGCCGCATCGCCCGCCTCGCGCTCGGCCCATCCTTCTGATCGCATCACCGCGGCTGCGACGTCACGACGTCGGCAGCCGCGGAACTGCCGCGAGTTGACGGCATCCGCTGAGTACAATCCCGGCTTGAATGTGGTGGTCCCTGGGGGCGCGACAGCTACGGCTATCGCGGCGATTATCAATGGCTCGCTGATCGCGGCTATGCGGTGCTGTCAGTGAACTATCGCGGCTCGACCGGCTTCGGCCGCGCCTTCGTCGCCGCGAGCGAGAAGCAGCATGCGCGCCGCATGCATGACGATCTGATCGACATGGTCGAATGGGCCGTCGCGCAGGGCGCTGCTGGCGCAGCGCTCGCCGATCCACAAGGTCGACGACATCGAAAAGCCGATGCTGATCTTCCACGGCGCCAACGACGTTCGCTGCCTGATGGCCGAGAGCGACACCATCGTGTGCGCGATGCGGCAGCGCCGGATTCCGGTGACCTACATCGTCTATCCCGACGAGGGACTCGGCTTCCAGAAGCCGGAGAACCGGCTGTCCTACATCGCGATCGCGGAAGCCTTCTTTGCGCATCATCTCGGCGGCGCCTGCGAGCCCGTGGGGCGCGATTTCGATGGATCGAGCCATGAGGTCAGGGCCGGCGCTCAATTGTTGTCGCACTACCTCGCGTCCCAGCCCGGCGCGGATCAGCCACGCTGCGCCTGAGCGGCCGCCACGCCGGCCGCTGGTTCGATGGCGGGTGGGGCTAAGAATGGCCTTCTCTGCGGGCGGGTAAGTTGGAGCGGCTTCAACGTCAGGTCCGCCAGCCGGACAGCTATCCCCGCTGCCCAGCTTTCCGCCTTGCCTAACTCCCTCGATTGACGGCATATTCCGGCGCGAAGCGGTCGCGCGCGCCGGTTGGCATGGTCCAGTCGTCGCAGAGCCGCGTTGTCATAAGAAGCGAGGGCCGGGCGCGGGGCGCGCCGCCGGCTCGGGGGGATTCTGATTGGCCGACGAGTTCATTCTCGAGACCCACGGATTGACGAAGGAATTCGCGGGATTTTTTGCCGTTCGCGATGTTTCGCTCAAGATCCGCCGGGGCACGATTCACGCGCTGATCGGCCCGAACGGGGCCGGCAAGACCACATGCTTCAACCTCCTGACCAAGTTCCTGCGGCCGTCGGCCGGCACGATTCTGTATAAGGGTCAGGACATTACGGCGACCGCGCCGGCTGACGTCGCCCGCCTCGGGCTGGTCCGCTCGTTCCAGATCTCGGCGGTGTTTCCGCATCTGACGGCGCTGGAGAACGTCCGCGTCGCGCTCCAGCGGCAGCATGGGTCCTCGTTCGACTTCTGGCGCTCCAAGAGCGTGCTAAACCGCTTCAACGGCCGCGCGCTGGAACTGCTCAACGACGTGGGCTTGAGCGAGTTCGCCAATATTCCGGCTGTCGAAATGCCCTATGGACGCAAGCGCGCGCTGGAGATCGCGACCACACTGGCGCTCGACCCCGAGATGATGCTGCTGGACGAGCCGATGGCCGGCATGGGCCATGAGGACATCGACAAGATCGCAGCGCTGATCAAGCGCATCTCCGCCAAGTACACAATCCTGATGGTCGAGCATAATCTCAGCGTCGTCGCCAACCTCTCCGATACCATCACCGTGCTGACGCGCGGTCAGGTGCTGACCGAGGGACCGTATTCCGAGCTCTCCAAGGACGAGCGCGTCAAGGAAGCCTATCTGGGAGCCGGACATGCCTGAGGTGATCACGGCCAACAAGCCCGCGTCGGCGGCGGCCACCAGCACCATTCTCGAGGTCAAGAATCTCGAGAGCTGGTACGGCGAATCTCACATTCTCCACGGCATGAACTTCACGGTGAATGCCGGTGAGGTGGTGACCCTGCTCGGGCGCAACGGCGCCGGCAAGACCACGACCTTGAAGTCGATCATGGGGATCATCGGCAAGCGCACCGGCTCGGTTGCCTTCAACGGCCAGCAGCTGATCCGCATGACGTCCGACAGGATCGCGCGACTCGGCATCGCGCTGTGCCCGGAGGAGCGCGGCATCTTCGCCAGCCTCGACGTCCGCGAGAACCTGCTGCTGCCGCCGGTGGTGCGGCCGGGCGGGCTGACGCTCGAGCAGATCTTCGAGCTCTTCCCCAACCTGAAGGAGCGGCTGAAGAGCCAGGGCACCAAGCTCTCCGGCGGCGAGCAGCAGATGCTGGCGATCGCGCGCATCCTGCGCACCGGCGCCAGCTTCCTGATGCTGGACGAGCCGACCGAGGGTCTCGCGCCCGTCATCATCCAGCAGATCGGCCACACCATCGCTCGGCTGAAGAAGGAGGGTTTTACGATCCTCCTCGTCGAGCAGAACTTCCGCTTCGCCTCGACGGTCGCCGACCGCTACTACGTCGTCGAGCACGGCAAGGTCATCGACGGTTTCGCCAATGCCGATCTGTCCGCCAACATGGACAAGCTGCATACTTATCTCGGCGTCTGACCGGCGCTACGACTGTTTCTTGGGATTTTTGGAAAGTTGGAAATGAAGAACAGGTTCATCGCGTCATTGCTGCTGGGGACGGCGCTCACGGTTGCCGCCGGCAGCATGGCTTCCGCCGGGGACAAGACGGTCAAGATCGGCGCGCTGTCCGATCAGTCCGGACTGTATTCGGACCTTGGTGGTCCCGGCTCGACGCTCGCGGCGCAGATGGCTATTGAGGATTCCGGCCTCACCGCGAAGGGCTGGAAGATCGACGTGATCTCCGGCGATCACCAGAACAAGCCCGATATCGGCACCTCGATCGCGCGGCAGTGGTTCGACGTCGACAAGGCCGACGTCATCGTCGACGTGCCGAATTCGGGCGTGGCGCTGGCGGTCAACAACGTCGTCAAGGAGAAGAACGGCGTCTACATCAATTCGGGCGCTGCGACCTCGGACCTCACCAACGCGCAGTGCTCGCCGAACACCGTGCACTGGACCTACGACACCTACATGCTCGCGCACACCACCGGGCAGGCGCTGGTGAAGGCGGGCGGCCCCACCTGGTTCTTCCTCACCGCGGACTACGCCTTCGGCGCCGCGCTGGAGCGCGACACCACGGCGGTCGTGACCGCCAGTGGCGGCAAGGTGATCGGCGGCGTCAAGCACCCGCTCAATACCTCCGACTTCTCGTCCTTCCTGCTGCAGGCGCAGTCGTCGAATGCCAAGATCATCGGCCTTGCCAATGCCGGCGGTGACACCACCAACACCATCAAGCAGGCGGCCGAGTTCGGCATCACCAAGGGCGGCCAGAAGCTCGCCGCGCTGCTCTTGTTCCTCACCGACGTCAAGTCGATCGGGCTCGACATCGCGCAAGGTCTGAACTTCACCGAGACGTTCTACTGGGATATGAACGACCAGACTCGAGCCTTCTCGGACCGTTTCGCCAAGCGGATGAAGAACGGCGCGCCGCCGACCATGGTGCAGGCCGGTGTCTATGCTGGCCTGGCGCATTACTTCAAGGCGCTGGACGCGCTCGGCGAGAACCCGCATGACGGGGTCAAGGTCGTCGACAAGATGAAGTCTGTCCCGACCGAGGATGCACTGTTCGGCAAGGGCGAGATCCAGCCCAACGGCCGCACCATCCACACCGCCTATCTGTTCGAGGTCAAGAAGCCGTCCGAATCGAAGGGCCCGTGGGATCTCTACAAGCTGGTCGGCTCGGTGCCGGGCGACCAGGCCTTCACGCCGCTCGACAAGAGCGCGTGCGCCCTGTTGAAGAAGTGAGCCGCCGCAGCTCCGACGGATGCCGCCGGAGCTGATGTCTTTACGGAAACGCCGAGAAGAGACAGAACAAGACGATGCAGGCCCTCTACGCACAGCTCCTTGTCGGACTGATCAACGGCTCGTTCTACGCGCTGCTCAGTCTCGGGCTTGCCGTCATCTTCGGCATGCTCAACATCATCAACTTCGCCCATGGCGCGCTCTACATGATGGGCGCGTTCTGCGCGTACTTCCTGCTGAATCTCGGCGGCCTCGGCTATTGGTGGGCGCTGCTGCTGGCGCCGATCATCGTCGGCATCTTCGGCATGATCCTGGAGCGGACGCTGCTGCAATGGCTGACCGGGCTCGATCACCTTTACGGGCTGCTGCTCACCTTCGGCATCGCGCTGATCGTGCAGGGCGTGTTCCAGAACTATTTCGGCTCGTCCGGCCTGCCTTATGCCATTCCCGACTATCCGCAGATCGGCGGCTTCCGCGGCCTGCAGGGCGGCATGAATCTCGGCTTCATGTTCCTGCCCGTCTACCGCGGCTGGGTGGTCATCTTCTCGCTGGTGGTGTGTCTGGCGACCTGGTTCCTGATCGAGCGCACGCGCCTCGGCGCCTATCTGCGCGCGGCCACCGAAAATCCCACGCTGGTGCGTGCCTTCGGCATCAACGTGCCGCGGATGATCACGCTCACCTACGGCCTCGGCGTCGGCCTTGCCGCGCTCGCCGGCGTTCTGTCGGCGCCGATCAACCAGGTCCGGCCGCTGATGGGCGCGGACCTGATCATCGTCGTGTTCGCTGTGGTCGTGATCGGCGGCATGGGCTCGATCATGGGGTCGATCATCACCGGCTTCGCGCTCGGGGTGATCGAAGGACTGACCAAATATTTCTATCCCGAGGCTTCCAACACCGTGGTCTTCGTTCTGATGGTCCTGGTGCTCCTGGTGAAGCCGACGGGTCTGACCGGACGGGCGGCCTGACATGACATCGATCACCGACGAGACCCTGCCGACCACGCCGCGCGCGATTCGCGACGAGATGATCGTGTTCGTCATCATGGCGGCGCTGCTTGCCATCGTGCCGTTCACCGATTTGTACCCGTTCTTCGTCATGCAGGCGCTGTGCTTCGCGCTGCTCGCCTGCGCCTTCAACCTCCTGATCGGCTATGGCGGCCTGCTGTCGTTCGGCCACGCGATGTTCTTAGGCACGGCCGGCTACTGCAGCGCGCACGCGCTGAAGGTCTGGGGTCTGCCGCCGGAGCTCGGCATCCTCACCGGCATCGCCGGCGCCTTCGTGCTGTCGATCATCACCGGCTACATCTCGATCCGGCGTCAGGGGATCTTCTTCTCGATGATCACCCTGGCGCTGTCGCAGCTGCTCTACTTCGTCTATCTGCAGACGCCGTTCACCCACGGCGAGGACGGCATCCAGGGCATCCCGCAGGGCAAGCTGTTCGGCTTCATCGACCTGTCGAAGCCGACCACGCTGTATTACGTCGTGCTGGTCGGCTTCCTCGCCGGCTTCCTCTTGATCTTCCGCACCATCAACTCGCCGTTCGGCGAGGTCTTGAAATCGATCCGCGAGAACGAGCAGCGCGCGATCTCGCTGGGCTACAAGACCGACCAGTACAAGCTGCTGGCGTTCATCCTGTCCGGCACCATCGCCGGCTTTGCCGGATCGCTGAAGGTTTTCGTGGCCCAGAACGCCTCGCTGACCGACGTGCACTGGTCGATGTCCGGCGAGATCGTGCTGATGACGCTGGTCGGCGGCCTCGGAACGGTGTTCGGGCCGGTCGTCGGCGCCTTCGTCATCATCGCCATGCAGCAATATCTGGCCGGCTTCGGCCAGTGGGTGACGGTCATCCAGGGCGTCATCTTCGTCTCCTGCGTGCTCACCTTCCGCCGCGGCGTGGTTGGAGAAATCGCCCATCTGTTCAAGCGTTCTCTCTAAGTCATTGATTTAACGAGAGATCGTCGAAAAGGCAGAAAGCGGTGGATGATCCGCCCGCCGCTTCTGCTGCGGCGTGATCCGGAGTATGACACTTCCGTGACGGGCCAGCCCTGGCCCGTTTCGGAATGGATGGATCTCGTCCCATGCTGAACTGGTTTCGCGCCGTCCTCCCCAAGGAGGAGCGGTTTTTCGATTTGTTCGCCCGCCACAACAAGGTGGTGATCCAGGGCGCGCACGCGCTGCAGGACATGCTGAAGGGCGGCGACGACGTGCTGGCCCACTGCCAGCGCGTCAGCCAGTTCGAGAACGAGGCCGACAACATCACCAGGGAAGTGCTGACCGCCGTCCGCCGCACCTTCATCACCCCGTTCGACCGCGGCGACATCAAGAACCTGATCACCTCGATGGACGATGCCATCGACCAGATGCAGCAGACCGCCAAGGCCGTCGTGCTGTTCGAGGTGAAGGAGTTCGAGCCGACCATGCGCGAGATGGGCACCTTGCTGGTCGAGTGCGCCAACCTGATCAGCAAGGCGCTGCCGCTGCTGCAGGCGATCGGCCAGAACGTGCCGATGATCACCGCGATCACCGAGGAGATGACCAAGCTCGAGGGCCGCGTCGACGACCTGCACGACATCGGGCTGAAGGAGCTGTTCCTCAAGCACCGCAACGCCAACACGATGGACTTCATCGTCGGCGCCGAGATCTACGACCATCTGGAGAAGGTCGCCGACCGTTTCGACGACGTCGCCAACGAGATCAATTCGATCATGATCGAACAGGTCTAGGGTAGGGCCGCGCCGTGGACGCTCAACTCGGCCTTCCCATCCTGGTCGGCCTCATCGCCGTCGCGCTCGCGTTCGACTTCCTGAACGGCCTGCATGACGCCGCCAACTCGATCGCGACCATCGTCTCGACCCGCGTGCTCCGGCCGCAATATGCGGTGTTCTGGGCCGCGTTCTTCAACTTCGTCGCCTTCGGCGTGTTCGGCCTCCACGTCGCCCAGACCATCGGCACCGGCATCATCGATCCCTCGATCGTCGATGCGCAGGTGATCTTTGCAGCCCTCGTCGGCGCCATCGTCTGGAACCTCGTGACCTGGGCGGCCGGCATTCCCTCGTCGAGCTCGCACGCGCTGATCGGCGGCCTGGTCGGGGCAGGTTTCGCGAAGGCCGGCATCTCGGCCACGGTGTGGAGCGGCCTCTCGAAGACGGTGCTGGCGATCGTGCTGTCGCCGCTGGTCGGCCTCGTGCTGGCGATGATCCTGGTCGCGATCGTGTCCTGGGCCTCGGTGCGCTCGACGCCGTTCGCGGTCGATCGCGCCTTCCGCATCCTGCAGTTCGCCTCCGCCTCGCTTTACTCGCTCGGCCATGGCGGCAACGATGCGCAGAAGACGATGGGCATCATTGCGGTGCTGCTGTACTCGCAGGGCCATCTCGGCGAGCATTTCACGGTGCCGTTCTGGGTGGTGCTGTCGTGCCAGACGGCGATGGCCTTGGGCACCCTGATGGGCGGCTGGCGGATCGTCCGCACCATGGGCCTGCGCATCACCAAGCTGAACCCGATGCAGGGCTTCTGCGCCGAGACCGGCGGCGCCATCACGCTGTTCCTGGCGACCTTCCTCGGCGTTCCCGTCTCGACCACCCACACCATCACCGGCGCCATCGTCGGCGTTGGCGCCGCCCGCCGCGCCTCGGCGGTGCGCTGGAACGTGGCCGGATCAATCGTCTACGCCTGGATCTTCACGATCCCGGCCTCGGCCATCGTCGCGGCGCTGAGCTTCTGGCTGGTGCAGGTGCTCCGGCACTGATGCGGGGCGCGGGCCTCATGGTTGGAGACGCGCCGCAAGGGCGGCGCTCCTCACCATGAGGGTCTAGATTGAGCCGTGGCGACCGGTCTCGCCGCGAATTCAGTCTTCGTCCTGAGGAGCGCGCCACTTGGCGCGCGTCTCGAAGGACGGTCACGGGCGGGGACGCCGGCCCCGACGCGCCCATCGGCCGCCCGGTCAACTCCCCGGTTGGAGTTGCGGTGCAGAACGCCTATATGGGGGGCGCGCGGCGGCCGTGAGCCCGCGCCTTTTCCGTACATCGCCGCTCTCCGGCCCGAAACGACGTCCGCCGCCCCATGTCCGATACTGCCGTCACCACCGACCAGCCGTCCCGCTCGCCTCTGTCCGACGAGGTGGCGCGCCGGCGCACCTTTGCCATCATCTCGCATCCGGACGCCGGCAAGACCACGCTGACCGAGAAGCTGCTGCTGTTCGGTGGCGCGATCAACCTGGCCGGCCAGGTCAAGGCCAAGGGCGAGCGCCGCAACACCCGCTCGGACTGGATGAAGATCGAGCGCGAGCGCGGCATTTCGGTCGTCACCTCCGTCATGACCTTCGAGTTCGAGGGTCTGGTGTTCAACCTGCTGGACACGCCGGGCCACGAGGACTTCAGCGAGGACACCTACCGCACGCTGACCGCCGTCGACTCCGCAGTCATGGTAATCGACGCCGCCAAGGGCATCGAAGCGCGCACGCGAAAACTGTTCGAGGTGTGCCGTCTGCGCGACATTCCGATCATCACCTTCATCAACAAGATGGACCGCGAGAGCCGCGACACCTTCGACCTCCTCGACGAGATCGAGAAGACGCTGGCGCTCGACACCACGCCGATGACCTGGCCGGTCGGCCGTGGCCGCGACTTCATCGGCACCTATGACGTCAGAGACGGCGGTGTTCGTCTGCTGGAAGGCGGCGGCGCCAAGACCGGCGCGGCGCAGCAGATCGATATCTCCGAGCTCGGCAAGCTCAACGCCAATCTCGACATGGGCCAGATCACCGACGAGCTGGAGCTGGTCAAGGAAGCCTGCAAGCCGTTCGAACTCGACGCGTTCCGCGAGGGCCATCTGACGCCGGTCTATTTCGGCAGCGCGCTGCGCAATTTCGGCGTCGGCGATCTCCTGGAAGGTCTCGGCCGCTACGCGCCGTCGCCGCGCGCGCAGGACTCCAATTTGCGCAAGGTCGACGCTGCCGAGCCGCGCATGAGCGCCTTCGTGTTCAAGATCCAGGCGAACATGGATCCCAACCACCGCGACCGCATCGCGTTTGCGCGGTTGTGCTCGGGAAAGCTCAACCGCGGCATGAAGGCCAAGCTGGTGCGCACCGGCAAGACCATGCCGCTGTCGAGCCCGCAATTCTTCTTCGCCCAGGACCGCTCGGTGGCTGACGAAGCCTTCGCCGGCGACGTCGTCGGCATCCCCAACCACGGCTCCTTGCGTATCGGCGATACGTTGACCGAGGGCGAGGATCTCACCTTCGTCGGCGTGCCCAGCTTTGCGCCGGAAATCGTCCGCCGCGTTCGTCTCACCGACGCGATGAAGGCGAAGAAGCTGAAGGAAGCCCTGCAGCAGATGTCGGAGGAGGGCGTCGTGCAGGTGTTCCGCCCGCGCGACGGCGCGCCTGCGTTGGTCGGCGTCGTCGGCCCGCTGCAGCTCGACGTGCTCAAGGCGCGGCTCGACGCCGAATACTCACTCCCCGTGGAGTTCGAGATCTCCGAGTTCTCGCTGGCGCGCTGGATCTCCTGCGACGACAAGAAGAAGCTCGAGGCGTTCATCGCCTCCAACAATTCCGGCGTCGCCGACGACGTCGACGGCGATCCGGTGTTCCTGGCCAAGAACGAGTTCTATCTCGGCTACACCAAGGAGCGCGCCGAAGGTATCGTGTTCTCCAACGTCAAGGACGTGAAGAAGAAGGCGTAGGGTCGCTTGCCACCGCACCCCGTCTTTTCCAGCCGATGAAGCTGCGCTACCCTCCTGGCGCAAACGGTGGGGAGAACGAAATGCCAGCGGTATCTTTCGGCCAGCAGGCCCTGCGTCGCACGATTGCACTGTTCGCCGCGTGCGGCCTGATGGCCGCAACCGCTGCCGACGCCGCCGAGGTCGTCGCGCTCGGTGCCAGCAACACCTATGGCAAGGGCGTCAACCGCGGTGAGGATTTTCCGGCGCAGCTCGAGGCAATGCTGCGCGGCAAAGGCGTGCAGGTCAGCGTCGCCAACGCCGGCATCAATGGCGACACCACCGGCGGGATGTTGTCCCGCTTCGACGGCGCGGTCGATGGATCGACCCGCGTCCTGGTGCTGCAACCGGGCGGCAACGATGCCCGCAGGGGCGTCGGCGATCAGCGTGCCGGCAACGTCAGCGCCATCATGGCCAAGGCCGCGCAGCGCCGCATCAAGGTCGTGATGGTCGAGAACGGCATGCTTCGCGGCCTGCCGCATCAGGTCGACGGTCAGCACCTCACGCCCGACGGCTACCGCATGCTGGCGGCAGCGCTGCTGCCCCGGGTGATGTCAGGCTTGCGCAAGTAATCTGCCTCGCTGCGCTGAGTGAACTGCTCACAGCTCGATGATCCCCCGCCGCGCCGCATGCGCCACCGCATCGGTGCGGCCGGTGGCGTCGAGTTTGTCGAGCAGCGAGCCGACGTGGAATTTTGCGGTGTGCACTGAAATGCCGAGGCTGCGCGCGATCTCCTTGTTGGAGCAGCCTTCGGCCATCAGCGCCAGCACGTCGCGCTCGCGCGCGGTCAGCTGAAACGCGTCGGCGCCCTCGCTCTTGCCGGCGCCATCACTGCGCGGCGTGACCACCGCGACGTCGGCATCAGCGCTGGCGGCGACGAGCCGGAGACCCACGACACTGCCGAGCAGCACGGCCAGGCGATCCGCGAGCTCGGCATCGTCGACCGCGATCGCGATCGTGATCGGCGTGTCGTCTTGCGCGCTCACGCCGGCCGCTCGCCTATGGTCAAGGCCATCCGCACCGGCTCGCCGGCCCGTAGAGCCGACACCTCGACGACCGCACCGACGCTGTCGGGACCGAGCTCGCGCATCAGGGCGCGCATGCCGCTGAAGGGCGCGTTGTTGAGGGCGGTGATCACGTCGCCCTGGCGCAGGCCCGCGGCGGCGGCGGGACCGGCCTTGTCGACGCTCATGATCATCGCGCCGATGCCATCGTCGAGCTTCACCGGCTGCAGCGCCGCGCCGAGATAGCCGCGCGCGATCCGGCCGTGGCTCTCGAGCCGCGCCGCGACGCGGGCAATGGTCGCGCCGGGAATGACCAGGGTGCGGCGCGGACCTCGCACGGCCATGCCGATCGCACGCCCCTCCGAATCGAGCACGAGACCGCCTTCGGAGCTGTGGCGCAGCCGCGTGTCGAGCTCGATCCGCGCATCGATCTCGCCGCCGCGTAGGCTGCGCCAGCGCCCGGCCGATTTCGCCACCATCGCGAGCGCCGCGACCGGCGTGCCCTGGTCGGCGGCGACGATGACGGCCAAGGCGCCGAGCGGCGGCACCTGTGCGGCCATCGGCATGACCGGGGCCTCCGCGCCTTCGACACGCAGCAGCGCGATGTCGGTGGTGTGATCGCGCCCGACGATGCTTGCGGGCCGCGTGCGGCCGTCGGCCAGCGCCAGGGTGATTTCACCCTCGTCGGCGAGCGCCTCGTCGGCGGTGACGACGAGCCCCGGCTTCCAGAGAAAGCCCGACGCGCGCGAGCGGTGCGAATGGACCGAAACGAGGGAGGGCGCGGCGGCGGCGACCGTGGCGGCCAGCGCGGCGGAAAGCGAAGTGAGAGGTGACAGGTCGGACATCGACGGCTCCTGGGTTGCCCTCAATGTGGCGCGCCGACGGGCGATTCAAAACTCCCCGGGTGGGTAGGATCGTCTGAACCGGACGGGCATCGCTATAGACCTAGCTGCTGAGACGTCCCACGACATGCCGAGCCGAGGGCCCCGATGCGATACTGCCTGACTGCCGCAGCCCTGCTGCTGGCTGCTCCCGCGCTCGCCCAGACGGCGGCGCCGATGGAAGGGCCGATCAGCTGCACGCTGCCGGTCGCGGCGACCGATTCTGCCCAGAGCCTCAAGCAGCGCTACGGCGCCGAGGCTGTCGTGCAGGACCTGCCGGGCGCCGAGGGCGAGACCTTTAAGGGCCTGGTGCTGTTTCCGCGCGCCATGGATCGCCGCATCGAGGTCGCCTTCATCGACGACAAGAAGATGAGCCCGGTCTCCGGGCTGACGTTGCGCGACAGCGCCAAGACCAGCCGCTGGAGCGTCGCCGGGATCACCATCGGTTCGAGCCTCGCTGCGGTCCAGCAGGCCAATGGCAAGCCGTTCGTCGTCGCCGGCTTCGGCTGGGACTATGGCGGCTTCGTCACCGACTTCAAGAACGGCGCGCTCGGGCGCATGCTGCCGGGCGGCTGCTCGATCACGCTGCGCTTCGGCAAGGATGGCAACGTTCCCCGCGCGCTGTCGGGCGACGGCGTGAAGGTCAAGTCCGACAATCCGGCGCTGGTGAAATTCGCACCCGTCGTGACCGAGATCGGAGTGAATTTCGCTGCAAAGTAATCGCAGCCGTCCCCGCCGCGGGCGAGCGGCACCGGCCGTCGGGAGGATCCGCAATGGCCCTGACATCGCACAAGGTGATCTTCGTTCACGGCATCTTCGGCTGGGGCGAGGGCGAATTGCCGTTCTCGTACTGGGGCGACGCGCTCGCGCAGTTCGAAGGCTCGCGCTTCCAAGCACACGAGGTCAAATGCGGACCGATCAGCTCCTTCCATGACCGGGCCTGCGAGATCTTCGCCCAGATCAGGGGAGGGGACTTTCACTACGCCGCCCCCGGAGCCGGCATCGCCGCCGACGGCAAGCAAGCCGTCGTGCCGCGGAGCAGGCGGCACGTTCCTCCGCCGTTGTTGCCGGACTGGTCTGCCAGTAATCCGGTGATCCTGGTCGGCCACAGTGCCGGAGCTCATACTTGCCTCGCCTTGCAGCGGCTGCTTGCGGAGGATTTCTTCGGCGTCGGGTCGAATGCCGACTGGATCGAGGCGGTGATCTCGATCTCGGGTGTGCTGAACGGATCGACGCTGACCTACATGTTCGGCTGCGACCCGGCCACGGGTCAGCTCGGGCCGAATTCCAAACTGCTGATCGACGGCGCGCTCGCGCTGGTCAGGGCGGTGTCGGGAGGGCCGCTACCGGAGTTGTGGCTGGAGCAATGGCCTGATGACGTCGCGCGCGCCGCTTTCGTGAGCGGCCGGGACAATCTCGCCTGCGATCTGACGCTGTCCGGCTGCCATGCCGCGAACGCCGAATTTTCCAGCAACCCCAACACCTACTATCTCTCGCTCGTCACCCGCATGCCGGACAAACTGAAGGTGCTCAGCTTCGATCTGCCTGTCCGCTATATCGGGATCAACCCGCTGCTGCACGCGTCAGCGATCTATCAGGCGGACAGGGACGACTTTGCAGCCGATGCGCGGCCGTTTGACCATTGGGGTACGACGTCGCGGCTCCAGATCGACACTTGGCGCGAGAATGACGGCGCCGTCAGCGCGATCTCGCAGGAGTTCCCCTTCACCGATCATCAGGAGCCGCTCGGCGGCGAGGGATTTCTGTCCCGCGCGACGATCGAAAAGGGTAAGTGGTACTTCGAATACGTCGATAAGTTTCTGGAGAAAGATTTCGATCACCTCGACCCGGCGTTCGGCGCCAAATTGCCGGGCGCCCGCGCGGCGCAGCAGCAGCTCTACCAGAAGCTCGTGAAGCGCCTGGAGACGATCTGACCTGCGCCGATTGCACGAGAGACAAACGAGATCAGGACAACGGCGAACTTGCCGTTGTGCCTCGACCCTCGCGGACGAGAATTGACGCGCGACACGCAGCCGCGACCGCGCTCCACCGCATCCACTACACGATGTTTGCAAACAGCCCGCCGCAGCCCCGCGGCGCTTCCGCGCCCGGGTGATGCTGCCGTCATCGCCCTCGATCATGAGAGGGCGCGGGGAAGACCGGACCTCGACTGAGGCCCGTGGCCCGCCTGCAGAAAAAAATGCAGGCGGCAGGTACCACGAGTCCAGCCGGACGACCCGGCCTTCCCCGCGCGCTGGTTTTAACGGCTGCTTCGCGATCTCCCTGGGGACCGGGCTTTCTTGCCCCCATCACCGGCGAGACGCCGTTAGGCATCATCGACCGGCTTGACCTCAGCGTCGGGAGGCCAGGACCACGCGACTTGACCGTACGTCCCAGGCTCATTCGCCGGACCGCTTGCGCAGATCCCCGAGCCCGACACGTCCACCGCTCCCCGCTGCTACGCTCCGTGACGATCGGCCGAAACGCCCCTCTTCATCGCGAACGGGATGGCCGAGACAATCGATCTGATTTGCCCGACGACACAAGCCGGACAACGTGCGACAAACTGGCTCGACGGGCAGTTTGCGCATGCGGGGGATGCGGGAAGGGACGGTCGCGAAGAATGACTTCTGTCATTGATCTGTTCCATTGGTAAGCCACGCCGGGCCCCTGCCATCCTGCCGATAGCTCGTTGGAATCAGGAAAGGAGATGTATTGCTTTCAATCAATAGGTACTTCGCGTTCGGACTGAGCGTGAGCCGATTGCTCTTGATTGCGTCTGAATTCGCACAGATGGAATTCTCAGGTGTTGCGGATCCGTTGGAAGACATGCGGAACAGGCGCACGCAGATCTTTGCATTCGCCATGGCATCTTTCTCGAACGGAGGCTGGTCTTCCGGCTGCTCACCAAAATCGATCGATTCGACGAGGGCTACAAATTCGCCATGGAGCTGAATCTCTTTTTGAGTGAACGAAGCTTGACGCCGAGCGATCCGGCGAGGCTGGTCGAATTCAAGTCGGCCTTGAGAAAATGCGCAGCTCGCCAGATACAGATCCAGACGCAGACGGCCGCCAACCCGATTTTCGGCAAGCCCGGGATTTGGCTGCAAGAGAACGAAGCACCGCGTTGCGTCAAGCGCGACCCCGACGATGATCTGGCCCTTACTCTCGACGCCAGCCATAGCAACGACAGGCCAGCGCTGCAGAACCGGATTCGCTCCTGGCGTCGCCGTGAATACGAAATGCGACCGCGATCTGCCGATATTCAGTTTGGTCGAAAACCAGTATCCGACCTTCACGCGGTTTCCAGGAGCGTCACAGCCAGGACGGGAGGCGGGGCAATCATAGCTTCCCATCCAAGACTTCTCCGGCGTCCAGAGTCCGTAGATCGGAAAAGGATTTCGCGCGGCGGAGCCGACAGGCGGGGAAATGGTCGTAAATTCAGCGCCGCCGGCCGCGACGCTATGAGCTCCGTCGCGCTCGACTATCTTCCTATTCTCAGAAGATGAGCCGCCGGCAACGCGCCATCCTCCTTCCGCGACGCCATAGACGCTGCCATCAGACGCCGTCAAAAGCTCATCGCGAAGACCTCAGCCCTCGGTCGGAAGCCAAATTGACTCTGGCTTTCTCAACGGCTTGGCCTGCGCGGCGATGTTTAGAAATTGTGAGAACCTTAGAAGGCCCGGTAGTTGCGCATTGTCTGCCTTGAGCAGAGCAGTATGGCCGGACACATGAAGATATTCGCCACCTCTGACGCAGCTGATCCCCGCCCAGTTGATCGTGTCGACGATATTGGCATTCTCGTAGGTTGCCACGTCGCGGAGACGTTCTGCTCCGATTTCCAGAACACTGACCGTCGTACGCTTCGCATAATCCGGGGGAAACAGGTTTTTGAGATCGGATGGCGTCGTATCTCGGGCAAACGCGATCATGTCGTCGGTGCACCAGCTGAGCTGGGCGATATCTTTCCCGTATCGACCTAGATCCAGGATCTCCGCCGCGCAGGCAGTCGACAGCGACATCCCCAAGATCGTAGCGGCCAAGAATGTCGCGCCGATGAAATGGCGGAGTCGACAACGGACCCTCTCGGCCGAAAGCAGAACGTGATGGAATGCCAATGCTGCATCATCGATCCCGACCAGCTCACAGCTGGTCGGCCGACTTGTTTGGGCGCTACGGACGCTTGGTTGGGCCGGCAATGTCTCACTCTCCGAATCTGATGATCAGGATTCGACGGTCGGACGAGGCCTCGCCGCTGCACAGCACGCCACCACAGTGCCGGGCTGCCGCCTTCAATCACTCATATGATCACGTGTGGATTGGCCGCCGCGAACCCCGCACTTGCCCCAAGGAGGAGTGCACCGTACAACCGACGACGAAAATCCTGCGGTGGACGGGACGATAAAAGCAGAGCGCCTATTGTCGCAAGGCGAAAGTCGGACGTGAGCGCAAGATTTGTACGAACCGAAACAATCGTACCGCTAGTCATATCTGAACGGCCCGCCGCTCGATCGAACATACGAATACTTGCAGCCCCGGCTCGCGGCACGACTTCGCCAGAGGTTCGGCCACCGCACGGGACGTCGCAAGATCAGGGGATTACGCTCGATTACGGTGACGCTGCAAAAAAGTCCGTAAAGTTTAGTGCACTGTCACCAATAGTCCTCAGCTTGGCTCATTCGGACGCGAAGACTTTCATCGGCGTTTGAAAGCGGCTGGCACTGTTCCCAGAAGCCTCGGTCGGCTGCAAGCGTCAGCTCAGCCATGGTGTTGCCAGGCCGACCAGCGCTGCCAGGGTCGTCAGCAGCATCCATCCATAGTGAGTGGGCCCGGTTGCGATCAATCCCCCGGCTGCGCCCAGAGCAAAGTCGACCATCGCGGCCGCCGCGATCCATCGAATCGGGGCGCGGCCGATCCAAGGAGACGCAACCAGCAGCATACCGAACGTGATCCACGCCAACGTGCTGGCTTGCCAAACAAATCGAAGCAGAACGACATGGGCGGCAGATGCGGCTGTCACGTTCGGGAAAAGCCTGACCTCGGCAGCGACCCCGTGGATCAGAGCTACGACGATGGCTGCCGCCCCCGCGATCTGTATGCCGATCGGCCAAAACATCTTGTATCCTTCCATACTCGTGAGTATGGAGTGGTACTTCACCTTCGAAGCACGAGTCAATACTTGCGGGTATGGAGATTATGGTGGCGGACCGATTGGATCGTGAGGCCTGGCTGAAAGCCGGCCTCGCACTCCTCGCCGATCAAGGTGTCGACGCTGTGCGGATAACGGATCTTGCAGCGCGACTCGAGGTGACCAAGGGCAGTTTCTATTGGCACTTTCGGGATCGCTCGGCGTTCCTGAACGCAATGCTGGAAACGTGGGAGTCCGTCGCGACTGACGCGATCATTGCGACCATCGACGCGTCGGGCGGTGACGCGCGGGCGAAGCTTCGCATGCTGTTCCAGAAGTCGCTCGACTCCGACGGCCGATTGTTTCTCGCCATCCAAGGTTGGGCAAGGTCGGACAGCAGGGCGTCCGCTGCACTGAACAAGATCACGCGGCGGCGGATCGCCTATGTGAAGCAACTCTTCCTGGAAGCAGGCTTTGCACCACGAGATGCATCGGTTCGTGCCGAATTCGCCTTCCAGGCGCTGATCGGACACTACGCTCTCGGACCTGCATCGATGTTTGCTGGCCAGGGCAAATCCGGAAACATCGAAATCGTCTTCAACATGCTTCTCAGGGATGCGGACTAGGTCTCGCCGACGACCTTGATCGACTCCAAGGCGAGCCATTGGAACGTCGCCGGCGTGACGCCCGGAGCGACTCTCGCCGAAGTGCAGAGGATCAACGGCCATGCTCCGGCGCGCGCGATCTCCCCCTTAATGCTGAGGAGCTTTGCGCAGTCGCGAAAGATGAGGCCCGTGACCAAACAGTCTTTCGCCACCACAGACCGCTTCAAGCCGCCACAAACCCGTACAGCCGCTGCGCGTTGTCGGCAAGAACGCGCTTGCGTGCGGCAGCATCAGGTACCCAGTCGGCCAGCAAATCGAGCAGTTCGCCGACGTTCATCATATGGCCGCGGTGCGCCACGTGCGGCCAGTCGGAGCCCCAGACGCAGCGGTCGGGGGCGGCCTCGTGGAGGCGGCGGACGAAGGGTACGGTGTCGGCATAGGGCGGTCCTTCGATCGTGTTGCGGTAGGCGCCGGACAGCTTCACCCAGGCGCCGTCGCGCACCAATGAGACCAGCGTCTGGAAGCCGGGATCGGCCAAGCCGCGCGACACCGCGAAGTGGCCCCAATGGTCGATCACGATCGGCACCGCCAGCCCTTCCAGCCGCGGTGCCAGCGCGGGCAGATCGGCGGCGTCGATCAGGAACTGCAGATGCCAGCCGAGTTCGCGGGCGAGCGCGGCGTAGTCGTGTAGTTGAGCGAAGCCGATGCCGCCGCCGTAGAGGACGTTGAGGCGCAGCCCGACGACGCCAGACTGCTGTAGCGCTGCCAGCTCGCGGTCCGGCAGGCCGAGCGGGATCACTGCGATGCCGCGCAGCCGCTCGCGGTTGGCGCGCAGCGTCTCGAGCATGAGGCTGTTGTCGGTGCCGTGGACGCTGACCTGGACCAGCACGCCATAGGTCATGCCGGTGGCATCGAGCATCGCGAGATAGGAGGCCGCGGTGGCCTCCGGCGGCGTGTAGCTGCGCGCGGTCACGAACGGATGGCGCGGCGGCAGCCCGATGACATGGGCGTGGGTGTCGACCGCGCCCGGCGGCACGACGAACCGCGAGGCCCTGCGCGGATGCGGATCGGGCCCCGCGCAGGCGGGAGCCCGATCGGCGTCGGACGCGATCTCACGCATCGGCGTGCAGCACCTTGCCGCGCGTCTCCGGCAGCGCGTAGGCGGCGACGAAGAACAGCGCATAGGCGAACACGGCGAACAGGCAGATCGCAGTGGCGAGCGAGGTCATCTGCGACAGATAGCCGACGAGGAACGGAAACAGTGCGCCGATGCCGCGGCCGAAATTGTAGCAGAAGCCCTGGCCGGAGCCGCGCAAGCGGGTGGGATAGAGCTCGGTCAGGAACGCGCCCATGCCGGAGAAATAGCCCGAGGCGAAGAAGCCGAGCGGAAAGCCGAGCAGCCACAGCACCTCGTTCGACAGCGGCAACTGGGTGTAGGCGGCGACGACGACCATGGCGCCGAGCGAGAACACCAGGAACAGATTGCGCCGGCCGAATCGGTCCGCGTACCAGGCGCCGACGAGATAGCCGACGAACGAGCCGATGATGAGCGCGGCGAGATAGCCGGTCGAGCCCACGATCGAGAGCTTGCGCTCGGTGGTGAGGAAGCGCGGCACCCAGAAGGTGATGGCGTAGTAGCCGCCCTGGCAGCCGGTGGCGACCAGCGAGGCGAGAATGGTGGTTTTCAGGATCGGCCCCTGGAAGATCTCAAGGATCGACGGGCTCTGGCCCGCGGCGGCGATCTTGGCGCGCGCGGCAGCAGCGACCTCCGGCTCCTTCACAAAGGCGCGCAGATACAGCACCAGCAGCGCCGGCAGGGCGCCGATCGCAAACATCCACCGCCAGGCCTGATCGGCCGGCAGCAGCGAGAACAGAGCGGCCTGCGCCAGCACCGCGAGGCCCCAGCCGACGGCCCAGCCGGACTGCACGCTGCCGACGGCGCGGCCGCGATACTCGGCGCGAATGGTCTCGCCCATCAGCACCGCGCCGGCGGCCCATTCGCCGCCGAAGCCGAGGCCGAGCAGGGCGCGGAGCACCAGCAACTGCTCGAAATTCTGCGCGAACGCGCACAGCAGCGAGAACAGCGAGAACCAGATGATGGTGAACTGCAAGGTTCTGACACGGCCGATGCGGTCGGCCAGATAGCCCGCCGCCCAGCCGCCGAACGCCGAGGCGAGCAGCGTCACCGTTCCGGCGAGGCCCGCGGTGCCGGCATCGACCTTCCACAGCGCGATGATCGTGCCGATCACCAGCGGGTAGATCATGAAGTCCATGCCGTCGAGCGCCCAGCCCGTGGCGCAGGCCCAGAAGGTGCGCCGCTCGGCCGTGGTCATGCCGTTGTAGAAGCCGGTGAGGCTCGTGTCCTCGATCGGCACCACCGTATCCGTAGCTGTCGACATGCGTCCCTCCCATGCGCCGCTCTTGTCGGGCGGTCGATCCCGGAGAGATTGCTCCGAAAGACCTCGCGGCGTCTGTCAGAAAATCGCCGAGACGGAGTCGGTTGCTGCTGACTTGTCAGAAAATCACCGGCCGCCGCGCTGCTGGCGGCGATAGCGTGCGGGGCTCTCGCCCGTCACCGTCCGGAACGCGGCGCCGAAATGCGACTGCGAGGAGAAGCCGAGCGACAGTGCGATCTCCACGATCGGCAGGTCGGAGGTCGCGAGCAGCCGGCGCGCGGCCAGCACGCGCTGCTCGACGACGAACCGGTGCGGCGTCGTTCCGGTCGCCTGCTTGAAGCTGCGGATGAAGGAGGAGGGGCTCATCCCGGCCACCTCCGCCATCGCAGCGAGGGTCATCGGGGCGCCGGGATCGGCGCGCACGAACTCCGTGACGCGCGCCCGCATCCGCTCGTCCAGCGGCTGCGCCCGCTCCGATTCCGTCGGGCGCTGCGTCGCGTAGCGGTCCGAGACGTGCAGCGCCAGCGTGTAGGCGAACTGCTCGGCGAGCAGCCGACTCGGCCTGCCGCCATCGCCGCAGCTCTCGACCAGCCGCTTCGCCGCGGCTTCCAGCATCGGATCCTCGGTGTCCCAGGCCTGGTGCGTCAGCGTGACGGGCAGTGCGGAGCCACGGGAGGCCGCGACCTCCTTCAGCAGGGCATCGCCGAGATACAGAATGAGCAGCGGGCCCGAGCGGACCTCGGGCACGGCATCCACCACCACGCTGCAGCCGGGCTGGCCGATCCGGAAACGCCCGGCGCTGACCGGCGCATCGCGCCGGACCGTGCCGTCCTCGATCAGGACGTGGCGCCGGACGTCGTACAGCGTGATCGCCACCGTCGGCACCGGCAGTTCGCCATACTCGTAGAGATGCGGCCCGGTGACCTCGCTGACCGCAGCGGCAAACCCCGCCGTCGACCACAGGTCGATCAGCGCCGATTGCCGGCGTCCCGTGACGCGCTCGGCATGGCGAAGGGGATGGAGCTGCATGGAAAGGGGCGTCTGGCTGAAGGGCTGACGCGAATTTTAGCATTGTCTGGCCGGGCTGGCGACCTCAGGGCGGGGCGTTCTCCAGCCTCGCGAGTCGAAGCCGCCTTCCACGGGTGCCTTGGTGTTCGCAAATATTACCCGGGTGATATTTACAAAGCATATTTTACCCGGATATATATCCTCTAGAACCACCAGAGGATCGAAAGCCATGACCAGCACATTCCACCTCGTCTGCGGCGCGACCGGCGCCGGCAAGACCACCTACGCACGCGACCTCGTCAGCCGCTGCAACGGGGTGCATTTCTCGATCGACGAATGGATGGTGGCGCTGTTCGCCAGCGACCAGCCCGAGCCGCTGCGCGTCGACTGGATCACTGAGCGGGTTGGGCGCTGCGAACGTCAGATCGGGCGCATGGCCATCGGCTGCGCCCGGGCCGGCATCGCGCCGGTGCTCGATTTGTCGTTCCTGCGCGCCAGCAGCCGGGCGAGCTTCGCCGCCATGGCCCGGCAGTCCGGGTTCGACGTCACGCTGCATTTTCTCGACGTGCCCGCCGACGAACGATGGCGGCGCGTCAGCTCACGCAACGCGACGCGCGGCGAGACCTTCTCGCTCACCGTCACGCGGCCGATGTTCGACTTCATCGAAAGCATCTGGGAGCCGCCGACGGCGGCAGAGATGAGCGCTCACCGGGGCGTTTACGCTCCGGCAGTGCCCGAAGGTTCGCGCGTCGACGGACGTGGTGCGGCGTAGACGGCGTGACGGGGGCTGTGCAGCGATGGTAAGTTCGCGCAGGAGTGAGGAGCCGCCGTGCGTCAATCAATCGTTCTCTTGATGCTGCTCGCCACACCGGTGTCGGCGCAGACGATGCCTCCGGCCGACGGGCCGATCACCTGCACCTCCCCGGTGTCGGTCGACGATTCCGCCAAGAGTCTGATGCAGCGCTATGGCGAGGAGGCGGTGGTCGACGACGGGCTTTTCACCGGAGTGGAAGATATCACCTATAAGGGCGTCGCGTTGCTGCCGCGGTCGCCGGAATGGCGCATTGAAATCGGCTTCGCCGACGAGACCATGCAGCGGGTGTCGCGGCTGACCTTGATCGACGCCAAGACGAGCCACTGGAACGTCGCCGGCGTGACGCTCGGCGCCACGCTTGCCGAAGTGCAGGGGATCAACGGCCGGCCGTTTCTGATGCGCGAGTTCTTCACCGATGGCGGCGGCTTCGTCGTCGATTGGAAAGGCGGCGCGCTGGGCCGTGCTCTGCCGGGCGGATGCGGGATCTCGGTTCGATTTGGCAAGGGCAGAGAGGACAAGGGCGCTCCGCGAGGCGACCGCGTTTCGTCCGGCAATCCTCAGGCGCGCAAATGGGCGCCAGTCGTCGAGCAGATCGTCGTGTACTTTCCCGACAAATAGCGCTGGTCTGGCCACCGGGCCTCATGGTTCTCGAGGCGATGCGAGAGCATCGCCTGAACGCGCCGCATACGGCGGTCTCGCTTTGATTCGAGGCGGCGTCGCGAAGGGTAAGTCCCGCGCACGGGGGTCTCGGTTTTGTTAGTTGCAGACTCGCATGACCGCGCGAGCGTCTCGTTTGAGACCGTCGTTTTGAATTGACGATGCTGCCGCGCACAACAACAAGTCACGGTAGGAAGCGGCAACGCGCTTGACATGTGAATCGCTTCTCACGCACATTCTTGCACTAAGTAAGAATGATGCGAGGGAGGGACATGTCGGAGCAGCCGCGAAGCCGGCGGCAGACGCGCGCGGCCATCCTGGGGCAGCTGCTCCAGTCCGGCGGCATGTTTCGTCCGCCCTTGGCGAAGGCTGTGCGTCTCTCCGAGGCGAGCCTGTCGCGAATCCTGTTTGACCTGAAGGCGGAAGGTCTGGTCGAGGAGATCAGGCGGCCGGTGCCGTATTTCGGCGGTCCCAGCGCGCTCGTGTCGCTGGATCGTTCCGTCGCGCTCGGTGCCATCGAGATCGCGGGGCAGTGGCTCAGCGTGGGCATCGGCGCGCTGTCCGGCGAGTTGCAGGAGACGAAACGACTGGCCCTGCCGGAACATCCGACGGTTCAGTCCGTCGGGCGCGTCTTCCACGAAGCGCTGACCGTGCTGCGCGACTGGACGCGACGGCGCCATGTCAAGCTCGTGCAGATCGGGATCAGCGTTCCCGGCCTTGGCCGCCTGAGCGTCTCGGGCAACGCCATCATTCCCTGCGACATCGCGCGCATCCGTGCCATGCTGAGCGAGATGTTCAGAGATGTGCCGGCCGAGTTCACCAATTCGGTGGTGGCACACGCCACCTTTCATCGCTGCCGCATGGAGGGCTATCCGTTCAGCGGCGCGCATCTGTTCGTCTTCGTCGGACAGGGCGTCGCGGGCGCCTGGATGGATGATACGATCGCGACGGATGGCGCGCAGGTCGTCGAACTCGGCCACATGGTGTTCGGCGATGGCGGGCCGCTTTGTCGCTGTGGTCATCACGGCTGCGTCGAAGCCTACGCCTCGCTGCCCGCCTTGGCCGCGCTGCTCGGCGTTCCCGAGCCGGACTTGCACGAGCTCCGCAACGACTGGGTGACGACGGTCCCGTTGTCGTCGCAGGTGCGCCAGGAGCTGCGACTCCGGCTGTTTCGACTTGGGCTCGCGATCGGCAATACGCTCAACGTGAAGCCTTCGCGCGCCATCGCCATCAGCGGCTGGCCGTCACTTCTCCCGCCGGAGGATCGGACGTCGCTGCTTCAGGGAATCGATTCCAGCCTGCTCGGCGGGCTCGACGCTGCGGCGTTGGCGGTCGCGTTCGTGCCGCCCTCGACCGGCCACGACCCGCGTGCCGCATTGGCCTTCGCCGCTTGCTGCCTCGCCAGCCGTGGCGGGATGCCCGCCGAAGCAACGGAGGCTGCCTGAGATGCCGTCAACCGCGCGGCCCCAAAAGCGGATCAACTACAAGCCCGGGAGGAACATGCCATGCCGATTATCACCACGAGGCGTCGTCTGCTCGCTGGATCTGCGGCTGCGCTCGCGCTGCCCGCTTTCGCGCGCGCGCAGAGCGGTCCCAAGCCGCGCCTGACCCTGATCTCGCAATGGTCCGCCGGCAGCGATGGCGCGGCGATCACCGCGCTGGGCAAGAAATTCGAGGAGAAGGGCGGGATCTGGCAGCACTCGCCCGTTCCAGGCTTCACCACCGAGATGATGAACAAGCTGCGCGCGCAGATCATGGCGGGTGATCCGCCGGCGTGTTCGCAGCTCAAGGGTCCCGAGATCGCGGCCTGGTCGAAGATTGCCCCGACCGTCAATCTCGATGCGCTGGTCGCTGCGGCCGGTTACGAGAAGGTCATCGCGCCCGACCTCGCCAAACTGCACAAGCCGGACGGCAAATGGATTGCGCTGCCGCTGCAGATCTACAGCACCAACATGCTGTTCCTTTCCAAGCGCGCGATGGACAAGGCCAAGGCCGACAAGATCCCGGTCACATGGGCCGACTTCAATGCGCTGGCGGAAAAGATGAAGGCGGCGGGCGTGCCATATCCCGTCGGCAATGGCGGCACCCGCCCCGATGACGGACAGAAGTTCGAGGCCGCTCTCGCTGGCATCAGTCCTGCGGCCTATCGCGCGGCGATCATGAATCTCGACGAGAAGGCGCTGAAGGGTCCCGAGATCAAGGCGGCCTTTGCTCAGCTGCGCAAGATCGCCGACTGGATGGATCCGAACGTCGGTGCCCAGCACTTCTCCACCAACCTCAAACGCTTCATCGAGGCCGACATGGGCATGATGATCCAGGGCGGGTGGGCGCAGGGCGTGCTGCGCAACGCCGGCTTCAAGTTCGAGGACTTCATCATCGCGCCGGGTCCCAGCGACAATGGCAAACCGGTGTTCCTGCTGAATGCCGATGCCTTCATCTTCTGGCAGCGCAAAGACGCCGATCTGCAGGCCGGGCAGACCCTGATGGCGCAGCTCGTCATGGATCCCGCGATCCAGACCATGTACTCGCAGATCACGGGATCCATCCCGGTGCGGACCGATGTCGACCTGTCCGGCGCCGGCTGGTCGGATGGCCAGCGCCTGACCGCCGCGGCGCTGAAGGACGCCGTCGCCAGCAACCAGGCCGTGCTCAGCCTCGCCCACAACATGGCGCAGGAAAACGGCATGACCGCCGCGATGATCGACGTCATCACGGAATATGTGAAGAACAAGGCGATGACGCCGGAGCAGGGCGCGGCCCGGCTCAGCGATGCGGTCGAGGGCGCGCGTTGAACGGCGAGCTCTCCATGTCGACACGGCCAGGCCGGACCGCGCTGTCCGGCCTGCTGGGCCGGCTGGCCGAGCAACTGATGATCTGGGTGCCGCTGCTGCTTGCCGCGGGGCACCTGGTCTCGTTCGCGCTGTGGACGCTCTGGGTCTCGTTCACGCCATCCACGCTGATTCCGATGTCGGGCTGGGTCGGTCTGCGCAACTACACGGCCGTGCTGGCGTCGCGGAACTGGCAGATCGCCTTCAACAATCTCTTGCTGTTCGGCAGCGTCTTCGTGCTGCTGAGCCTGCTGATCGGCCTGCTGCTCGCGATCCTGCTCGACCAGCGCATTCGCGGCGAGAACGTGCTGCGATCGATCTTCCTCTACCCGCTGGCGGTCTCGTTCGTCGTCACCGGCACGGTTTGGAGCTGGCTGCTCAATCCTGGCCTCGGCATCGAGAAGCTCGTGCACGATCTCGGCTGGGCGTCGTTCCGGTTCGACTGGCTGATCGACCGCGACATGGCGATCTGGACCATCGTCATCGCCGCGGTCTGGCAGTCCTCCGGTTTCGCCATGGCGCTGTTTCTCGCCGGTCTGCGGTCGGTCGACAACGAGCTCGTCAAGGCGGCGCAGATCGATGGCGCCGGGCCCTTTCGCCTGTACGCCCGCGTCATTCTGCCGACGCTCTGGCCGATCACCATCACTGTCGCCGTCATCCAGTTGCAGTTCGCGATCTCGACCTTCGACCTCGTCCGCGCGCTCACCAATGGCGGCCCGGGAATCGCCACCCAGCTGCCGGCGCTCGTCGTCTACGATCTCATGTTCCAGCGTAGCCAGCTCGGCCGGGGTGCGGCAGCGGCGGTGTTGATGCTGCTCATCCTGCTCGCGGTGCTGCTGCCCTATGCGGTGTGGCAGTCCATCCAGCGCCGACGGGGCGGTCATGCGTGAGCGCAGCGCCGGGCCAGGCCGGATCCTTATCTATCTCGTGGTCATTCTGATCGCTGCCGCCTATCTGGCGCCGCTGGTGGTGGTCGTGCTGAACTCGTTGCGCAGCAACGAGGAGATCGCGCAGGCCTCGATGATCGGCTGGCCGAAACATTGGGCCTGGAGCAACTACGCCGCCGCCTGGAGCGGCTTCTGCGTCGCCGAAACCTGTGCCGGCATCCGTCCCTACATGCTGAACTCGGCGCTGGTCACCATCCCGGCGACGATCATCTCCACCCTGCTCGGGGCCGTCGCCGGCTACGCCGTGTCGCTGTGGCGCTTCCGCGGCGACAGCTGGATCTACGGCATCGTCACCCTCGGCCTGTTCCTTCCGCAGCAGATGCGGCTGCTGCCCTGGACCATCGTGCTGCGGGACATCGGGCTGATCAACACGCTTTCGGGCCTGGTGCTGGTGCACACGATCCAGGGCCTGTCCTTCACAACGCTGTTCTGCCGCAACTACTACGTCGCCGTGCCGCGTGAGCTGATCAGCGCTGCGCGCATCGATGGCGCCGGGTTCTTCCGCATCTTCTGGCGCATCATCCTGCCGCTGTCGTCGCCGATCCTGATCGTCACGGTCATCTGGCAGTTCACCCATATCTGGAACGAGTTCCTCTACGGTGTGACGTTCACGACCGGCCAGCAGCAGCCGGTCACGGCCGCGCTGATCGCGCTTTCCGCGGCGATCGCCGACATCCCGCAGCACGGGGTACAGAGCGCCGCGGTGCTGATCGCGGCGCTGCCGACGCTTCTGGTCTATCTCTTCGGTGGCCGATACTTCGTCCGCGGCCTTACCGCGGGCGCCGTCAAATAGGGAACCACATGTCAGCGCTCACCGTCCGCGATCTGCACAAGACGTTCGGCCCGATCGAGGTGCTGAAGGGCATCGGCCTCGAGATCGGCAAGGGCGAGTTCATCGTGCTCGTGGGACCGTCCGGCTGTGGGAAGTCGACTCTGCTCAACATCATCGCCGGCCTCGAGCGCCAGAGTTCGGGCAGCATCGAGATCGGCGGCCGACTCGTCGACGACGTCGCCCCGAAGGATCGCGACATCGCGATGGTGTTCCAGTCCTACGCGCTATATCCGTCGATGACGGTGCGTCAGAACATCACCTTCGGCATGGAATGCCGGCACGTGCCGAAGGCCAAGCAGGACGAAGCCGTCGCCAATGTCGCGCGGCTGCTGCAGATCGAGCCGCTGCTCGGCCGCAAGCCGTCGCAGCTGTCCGGCGGACAGCGGCAGCGCGTGGCGATCGGGCGGGCGCTGGTCCGCGATCCCCTGCTGTTCCTGTTCGACGAGCCGCTGTCCAATCTCGACGCCAAGCTGCGCGTCGAGATGCGGATGGAGATCAAGCGCCTGCACCAGCGCATCGGTGCCACGATCGTCTACGTCACGCACGACCAGATCGAGGCGATGACGATGGCGACACGGATCGCGGTGATGCATCAGGGTTCAGTGCAGCAGTTTGCCGATCCCGACACGGTGTACCGCTATCCGGCCAATCTGTTCGTGGCGCGCTTCATGGGCTCGCCGCCGATGAACACCATGCCCGCGCGGCTCGAGGCCGAGAACGGCGCGCCGGTCGTCGTGATCGGCGCGGGCCGGCCGGACGAGGTTCGCCTGAGACTGCAGGGTTACGATGCCGCGGCGCCGTTCATCGGCCGCGACGTGGTGCTTGGCATCAGGCCGGAATGCATCGCCGAGGGCAGCCGCGCATTTTCGGCAGACCCGCCGATCCTGGTCAATGCGCCGGTGGAGATGGTCGAGCCGACCGGCGCCGAGACCATCGTGCTGCTGCGCCTTGGAGGCGAGGCGGCCATGGCGCGGATCGCACCGGACGTTCGTCCCACGCCGGGAGCCTCCGCGACTTTTGCGCTCGACACCCGCCGCGTGTGCCTGTTCGACCCCGAGACGGAGCGACTGATCGCATGACACAAACGAGTTATTCAGGGCTGGCGGGACGCGTCGTCCTGGTGACGGGAGGCGCAAGCGGCATCGGCGCCGCGATCGTGCGCGCATTCGCGGCGCAGCAGGCCCGTGTCGCGTTCCTCGACGTCGATGCCGAGGCCGGCAAGGCGCTGGTCGAGGAAGTCGCCGTCGCGTCCGGCCACGCGCCCCTGTTCCTGCCCTGCGACCTGCTCGACATCGAGGCGCTACGCGAGGCCATCGCCGAGGTGCG
Source organism: Bradyrhizobium sp. HKCCYLS20291 (assembly GCF_051167715.1). Taxonomy (NCBI): domain Bacteria; kingdom Pseudomonadati; phylum Pseudomonadota; class Alphaproteobacteria; order Hyphomicrobiales; family Nitrobacteraceae; genus Bradyrhizobium; species Bradyrhizobium sp. HKCCYLS20291. The sequence goes on from NZ_JBNPTO010000007.1 coordinate 263,859, forward strand.
CGGCCGGCTTGGCGATGCCGCGGTGCTCGTCAACAACGCCGCCAACGACCAGCGCCAGGTTCTCGCGGAGGTGACGCCCGCCGCGTTCGACTGGATGATCGGCGTCAATCTGAAGCACGTCTTCTTTGCCGCGCAGGCGATCGTACCGCAGATGCAGGCCCGGGGCGGCGGCTCGATCATCAACATGTCGTCGATCGCATGGATGCGCGGCGCGCCGGGGCTGCAGGTCTATGCCGCGGCCAAGGCGGCGATCGTCGGTTTCACCAACTCGCTCGCGCGGCTGGTCGGCCCCGACCGCATCCGCGTCAATGCCATTGCTCCGGGCATGGTGATCACCGAGCGGCAGCGCCGGCTGTGGTATCCGGACGAGAAGACCATCGCGGATATGCGGTCGCGCCAGATCATCCCCGATGCCGTGACGCCTGAGGACATCGCGCGTATGGCCCTGTTTCTCGCCTCCGACGACAGCCAGCGCATCACGCGCCAATGCTTCCAGGTCGACGCAGGTCTCGCCTAGGGCGGGCCAAGATTCAGGGTGAACGCGCAGGATCTGGCCAGCTCGCCGTTTCCTCAAGTCATGAAAAAGAAGGGCGCCCCGCGAGGGGCGCCCTGATGTCGTGTCCGCCGATCTTTGCCGGGCCTTAGCCCGAGTAGTACATGTCGAACTCGACCGGATGCGGGGTCATTTCGAAGCGCGCGACCTCGGTCATCTTCAGCTCGATGTAGCTGTCGATGAAGTCGTCGTCGAACACGCCGCCGGCCTTCAGGAAGGCGCGGTCCTTGTCGAGGTTCTCGAGCGCCTCGCGGAGCGAGCCGCAGACGGTCGGGATCTGCTTCAGCTCTTCCTTCGGCAGGTCGTAGAGATCCTTGTCCATCGCCGGGCCCGGATCGAGCTTGTTCTTCACGCCGTCGAGGCCGGCCATCAGCATCGCGGCGAAGCCGAGATAGGGGTTGGCGAGCGGATCGGGGAAGCGGACCTCGACGCGCTTGGCCTTCGGCGACGAGGTGTAGGGGATGCGGCACGAGGCCGAGCGGTTGCGCGCGGAGTAGGCGAGCAGCACCGGCGCCTCATAGCCCGGGACCAGACGCTTGTAGGAGTTGGTCGACGGGTTGGTGAAGGCGTTGATCGCCTTGGCGTGCTTGATGATGCCGGCGATGTAGGACAGGCAGGTCTCCGACAGGTCGGAATACTTGTTGCCCGCGAACACCGGCTTGCCGTCCTTCCAGATCGACTGGTGGACGTGCATGCCCGAGCCGTTGTCGCCATAGACCGGCTTCGGCATGAAGGTGGCGGTCTTGCCGTAGATGTGCGCGACCTGATGGATGCAGTACTTGTAGATCTGCATCTGGTCGGCCATCAGGGTCAGCGTGTCGAACTTCATGCCGAGCTCGTGCTGGGCCGACGCCACCTCGTGATGGTGCTTCTCGACCTTGACGCCCATGCGGGCCATCGCGCCGAGCATTTCCGAGCGCATGTCCTGCACCGAGTCCTGCGGCGGGACCGGGAAGTAGCCGGCCTTGGTGCGGATGCGGTGGCCGAGATTGCCGCCCTCATACTCGGTGTCGGAGTTGGTGGGCAGCTCCGAAGAGTCGAGGCGGAAGCCGGTGTTGTACGGCGAGGAGCTGTAGCGCACGTCGTCGAACACGAAGAACTCGGCCTCGGGGCCGACGAACACGGCGTCGCCCACGCCCATCGACTTCACCATCGCCTCGGCCTTCTTGGCGATGCCGCGCGGGTCGCGGTTGTACGGCTCGCCGGTGGTCGGCTCGAGCACGTCGCAGGTGATGATCATGGTGGTTTCGGCGAAGAACGGATCGATCGTCGCGGTCACCGGGTCGGGCATCAGGCACATGTCGGATTCGTTGATCGCCTTCCAGCCGGCGATCGAGGAGCCGTCGAACATCGTGCCTTCGGCAAAAATGTCTTCGTCGATCATGCTGACGTCGAAGGTGACGTGCTGCCACTTGCCCCGCGGATCGGTGAAGCGGAGGTCGACGTATTTGACGTCGTTGTCTTTGATTGCCTTCAAGACGTCCTTGGCGGTCTTCATGAATACCCCTCTTGGCTTGTAACGTCACGGCCCGGCGCGGGACGGCGTCCGCGGGTCATGCTCCATAGCCTCGCGCGGGGGCCAAGACAATATCGGAAACGCCAAAAGGGCCGCGTGCAAGCGCCTCGCAGAGGACACTCGCGCTGCCGTCTGGCTGCTGGCGCAGCAGATGTTCTCCCGGAGGCTTGGGGGCGGCGGCGCCGTTCCAAGCCTCCCGCAGAAGGGTCAGATCGCGTCCAGTCCGGATTCCCCGGTTCGGATGCGAATGGCTTCCTCGATGTTGGAGACGAAGATCTTGCCGTCGCCGATGCGGCCGGTCTGGGCCGCGCGGCGGATCGCCTCGATCGCGCGCTCGACGAGGTCGTCGCCGATCACGATCTCGATCTTCACCTTTGGCAGGAAGTCGACGATGTATTCGGCGCCGCGATACAGTTCGGCATGGCCCTTCTGCCGGCCGAAGCCCTTGGCCTCGGTGACGGTAATGCCCTGAAGTCCCACCTCCTGAAGCGCCTCCTTCACCTCGTCGAGCTTGAACGGCTTGATGATGGCTTCAATTTTCTTCACTGAGCGCCTCCCGGGCATTCCGCTATAAAAAACAGGTGGGTCATCGTCAGGCTGCGCCCAATACGCAGGTCTCTCGATCGTTTCGTTACCGGACCTGACACTCTCCGGTGGAGGCCGGTGATTGACAGCCTGTGTTGCCTCGTGCCGAAGTGGCTCCACAAAAGCAGGGTCTATGCCAAGTCGCTACCGAGCCTGAATCGAGCCGATAATCCGGCATTTCGCGATTGCCCGACGATTCCCTCGGGGAGTGCCCAGAATACCGGAGCCTTGAGATTAGGCAAACAGATGAAACGTTGGGCAGGTATGGACGGGGCGATCGCGCCCTAGCGGAAATGCCCAGTGAAAAGGCGGGACTGCCGAATTCTGCACCCCTCTGTGGGGCCGGCACGCCCTTGGAAGTTGCCTTCGGGCGCGGCAATAGGAGACGAGGGATCAGCGGCGCGTCCGGCTTGGGGAAGCCGCGCGCGACGTCCCACCGAGCATCGCGCAGCCGGCGGACATCGGCTGCTGGGGACATGAGTTGCCATGGAAGTCTTGACCACGAGCGAAATGGAGCGGGCCGACCGGCTGACGATCGCAGCCGGCACGCCGGGCTTCTCGCTGATGCTGAGCGCCGGCCAGGCGGTGGCCGAGGCGGCCATGGACCTGGCGGAAACCGGCCCGATCCTGGTCGTCTGCGGCCCCGGCAACAATGGCGGCGACGGTTTTGTCGCAGCCGCGGAGCTCGCCGCGCAGGGCCGCGATGTCTCGGTGATCCTGATGTGCGAGCGCGATGCGCTGCAGGGGGACGCGGCCTCCGCCGCCAAGGGCTGGAAGTTTCCGGTGCTGCCGTTCACGCCGCAGGCGATCGGCAAGCCGGCCCTGATCATCGATGCGCTGTTCGGCGCCGGCCTCAGCCGTCCGGTGACCGGCGAGCCGCATGACGTCATCGCCGCGATCAACGCCAATGGCGCGCCGGTGCTGGCGGTCGACCTGCCGAGCGGCATCAACGGCACCACGGCCGCGGTCATGGGCATCGCGGTCAGGGCGACCGAGACCGTGACCTTCTTCCGCAAGAAGCCGGCGCATCTGCTGCTGCCGGGGCGGATCCATTGCGGCCGGGTCCGGCTCGCTGACATCGGCATCGCCCCGCAGGTGCTCGGCGAGATCGGCCCGCAGGCGTTCGAGAACGACCCCGAGCTGTGGCACGGTCGTTTCCCCGTGCCGCGCATCGACGGTCACAAATATGCGCGGGGTCACGTGCTGGCGATGTCCGGCGACGTGACCGCCACCGGCGCCTCGCGGATGGCCGCGCGCGCAGCTCTGCGGGCAGGCGCAGGCCTCGTCACGCTGGCCTCGCCGCGCGACGCGCTGGCGGTCAATGCGGCGGCGCTGACCGCGGTGATGGTGCGCGCGGCGGAGACCGCGATCGACTTCGGTGAGCTGCTCGGCGACAAGCGCTACAACACCTGCATCATCGGCCCCGGCACGGGTGTCAGCGAACGCACGCGCGATCTGGTCTTCACCGCGCTGACCGCGAAGCGTCATCTGGTGCTGGATGCGGATGCGCTGACGAGCTTTGCCGATGCGCCCGAGCGGCTGTTCGAGCAGATCAGGGCTGTGCCCGACGCACAGATCGTGCTGACGCCGCATGAGGGCGAATTCCCGCGGCTGTTTTCCGACCTCAGCAACAAATATCCGGGCCGATCCAAGCTCGAGCGCGTGCGCGCGGCCGCGGCGCGTTGCGGAGCCGTGGTGCTGCTGAAGGGCGCCGACACCACGGTCGCCGCTCCGGACGGCCGCGCCGCCATCGCCGCCAACGCGCCGCCCTGGCTCGCCACCGCCGGCGCCGGCGACGTGCTCGCCGGCATGATCGCGGGAATGCTGGCGCAGGGCGTGCCGGCCTTCGAGGCTGCCTGCATCGGCGTATGGATGCACGGCGAGGCCGGATCGGAGGCGGGGCCGGGGCTGATTGCGGAGGATCTGACCGAGACGCTGCCGGCGGTGTTCCGGCGGCTGTATGACCGGTTGGGCATCGAGTACTGATCAGGGGCGAGCCGTCGCCCAGCAAACACTGTCATGCCCGCGCAGGCGGGCATCCAGTATGCCGCGGCTTCTCAGTATGATCAGAGACGTCTCGGCGTACTGGATCGCCCGGTCAAGCCGGGCGATGACAGCTGAGGGTGCGGCGGCGCCTCCGCATCTCGCTCAGGCTGCTGCTTACGTCACCTGATACTTCGCCACCGCGCTCTCGTTCCACGCAAGGCCGAGACCCGGCCCCTTCGCCGTCACGTTGCCATCCACCACCTGCAGCGGGTCGGCCAGGATCGCGCCGGCGAAGTCGAGCACTTCCAGCCAATGCGCCGTCGGCGTCACCGGCAGCACGTGCGCGCTGGCCTCGGGCAGGATGTGGCTCGACATCGGGATCGACGCCGCATCGGCTTGTCCTGCGACGTTGAGCCAGCCGGTGATGCCGCCGACCTTCATCAAATCGGGCATGATGAAGTCGGAGGCGCCGGCGTCGATCGCTTCGGCGAAGCCGCGCGGAAACCACCAGTTCTCGCCGGCCTGGATCGGGATCTCCGAGCGCTCGCGCACCGCGGCGTGGCCGGAGAGATTCTCCTGCGGCACCGGCTCCTCGATCCAGGTCAGATCGAACTCCGCAAGGGCGGTAATTCGACGTGTCGCCTCAGCGGGATCGAGCGACTGGTTGAAGTCGAGCATCAGCTTGACATCAGTGCCGAGCAGCGCGCGCAGGCCCCTGATCATCGCGACGTCGGTGGCAAGATCGCCATGGCCGCCCTTGGTCTTGATGGCGCGGAAGCCATGCTCGTCGCAGGCGATGCGCAAGGTGCGCTCGTCGTTCCCAGCGTCGAGCACGCCGTAGCTGTCATAGGCCGGGATCGGGCGCGCCGTGCCGCCGAGCAGCTCGACCACCGGCTTTCCGGCGAGCTGGCCCAGCGCATCCCAGAACGCCATGTCGAGGCCTGAGACGGCCATGCCGATCAGGCCCTGCCAGCCGAGCAGGCGGAATTTGGCGTCCATCAGCTTCATCAGGTCGAACGGCACCAGGGCCTTGCCGGTCAGCTCGCGGCCGATCTCCTCGACCAGCAGCAGCAGCGGCTTCAGCGCGAGCCTGCTGTAGGCGAACAGGTATGAATGGCCGGTCACGCCCTGATCGGTCGCGACGTCGATCAGCACTAGCGGCCCGGTGTCGATGACCCCGAAGGCGTTGCGAAGCGGGCGCTTCATCGGGGTGACGACGGCGCGCGCGGTGACGCCGGTGATGGCAGCCTGGGTCATGGGAGTTCTCCCTGGTTCGTTTCCTCAACCAATCTCATACCACCGCAAAAGCCGCGGCGCCGCCCACTCCGTGGCCATGCTCTCGATCAGAAACCGTCCGGCGGCCTCGGCCTGAAACGCGATGCGCTGGGTCTGGCCGGCCTCCAGCGCCAGCGTGTCCAGCCAATATGGCTTCCAGCCATCGTCGAGCCGGTCGAGCAGACGGAACGGCTGGCCGTGCAGATGCGCCACGGTGGTGGCGGCGGTCTTGTTGGCGAGCGCCAGCACGACGGTGCGGCCGGCCTTGGCCTGGAACGCCGGGGCAGCACGAGCGTCGAATTTCACCGGGGTGCGCCAGTCGGCGCCGTCGAGCGCAATGTCGGCGCGAACCGCATTGCGCAGGTCGAGCTTGTCCGGCAATCCGTTCGCGGGCAGGGCGGCGGGCGGCGGTAGCGGCGTGGCGCGGAGCGGCGGCTCGCCGGACAGCGTTAGGCGCCCGATCGGCCTGGCATCGCGGCCATCATGCAGCAGCACCGGCAGCGGGGCCTTCGCCGGCATGTCGATGAAGACGTCGGTGCGGCCGCCCGGCGGCAGCACGACGGCGCCGTTGCGGGCCAGGAACGGCTCCGCCGGCTGACCGTCGATGGCCATCACCCGGGCGGCCTCCAGTTCGGCGATTTTGACCGCGATCACAGCGCGCTGGCAGCCGTTGATGAACCTGAGCCTCACCCGCGCCCCGGCCCGCAGCGCGAGGTCCGGCTGAACTTCGCCGTTGACGGTATAGATGAGCTCGGCGTCCCTGGCGTCGGCGCCGGGGGCGACGGCGGTGCCATCGCTCTTGAGCCGGAAGTCTTCGATCAGGAAAACCTCGTCACGGTCGGCGGTTACCGCGGGACTTTCATCGACGACGATAGCGAGCGGCCGGATCGGCGCGGCTGCGCCGTCGCCGAGCAGCCGAAGGTCGAGCAGTCCGGTCCCGGCCCGCGCCGCCGCCGCCGTGATGGTGAAGCGGCCGCCGGGGCCGGCCGCAGGCTGTACCAGCAGCGGCGCGGCCAAGGCGAGGCCGCGGCCGGCCAGCGCGGCCGGAATCGACAGGCCGTTCGCCAGGGTGAGATCGAGCACGGCGCCACGCGCCAGGCGAAGCACCCGGCTGCCTCCCGCCAGCCCCCAGACCGGAGATGGCGGCCGGCCGGAGCTGAGCGCGACAGATTCGGGCCGCGCCTCCAGCGTTACGGACGTCCGTTCGGCGGCCGGCGCGAGCCGCGGCCAGGAGACGGCGCAGGCTGCGGCAAAGCCGCCGAGCACGGCGCGGCGGCTGAGCCATTCCGAGGCCTGCGTCATGCGACAAAACATTGTGCGTTGAGGGGGATGCGGATCATCTCGTTTTCCCTTATGTGTGCCGCGAGCTTGGCCGATAGGCCGGCCGCGGGCGCCGTCGAGGCCCCATTTTTTTGCTGCGGACGGTTTCGCGCATGGTATAAGCCGCGCCGCCCGCGGCATCGCGGCCGGGCTATCGATGCAGTTCACGCGGGCGTGGCGGAACTGGTAGACGCGCTGGATTTAGGTTCCAGTGACGAAAGTTGTGGGGGTTCGAGTCCCTCCGCCCGCACCAAGCGCTTCCTAAGGCGTTTGCCCAAAGTTTCACGGCGCACTCGTTCCCCGGACATGGGGAGCGGGGGCACCGATCCCACCGGCGCAAGGCTGCTTGCCGCGCGTCGTCCACAATTGAATCAGGTGTGTTCGGATCGCAAGGGTCCGGACCGAAGCGGAAGAAGATTGACGCCATGCAGGTCACAGAAACCTTGTCGGAAGGCTTGAAGCACGAGTTCCAGATCAGCGTTCCCTCGGCGGATCTCGACGCCAAGGCGGATGCCAAGCTGGTCGACCTGAAGGACAAGGTCCGCATCAACGGCTTCCGTCCCGGCAAGGTGCCGGTCGCGCATCTGAAGAAGATCTACGGCAAGTCGGTCATGGCCGAGACCATCGACCAGACCATCCGCGACACCAACACCCAGATCTTCACCGAGCGCGGCTTCCGTCTCGCCACCGAGCCGAAGGTCACGATGCCGACCGAGGAGGCCGAGGTCGAGAAGATCCTCTCCGGCCAGTCCGACCTGACCTACACCGTGGCCATCGAGGTCGTGCCCGCGATCGCGCTCGCCGACTTCAAGACCTTTGCGGTCGAGAAGCCGGTCGCCGACATCACCGATGCCGACGTCGACGAGGCGATCAAGCGCCTGGCCGACGCCAATCGCAGCTACGCCGCAAAGGCCGACGGCGCGAAGGCCGCAAGCGGTGATCGCGTGAAGATCAACTTCAAGGGTACGATCGACGGCGTCGCCTTCGACGGCGGCACCGGCGAGGGCATCGATGTCGTGATCGGCTCGAACACCTTCATCCCGGGCTTCGAGGATCAGCTGACGGGCATCGGCGTCGGCGAGACCCGCACGCTCAAGGTCTCGTTCCCGGCCAACTATCTGAACAACGAGCTCGCGGGCAAGGCCGCCGAGTTCGAGACCACCGCGACCGCGATCGAGGCGCCGGAGGAGAAGGTGGTGGACGACGCGTTCGCCACGACGCTCGGCCTGGAATCGCTCGACAAGCTGAAGCAGCTGATGCGCGACCGTCTCGCCGGCGAGTTCAGTCAGGCGACCCGCCAGCGCGTGAAGCGCGCGCTGCTCGACCGCCTCGACGAGACCCACAAGTTCGATGCGCCGCCGTCGCTGATCGACGAGGAGTTCAACCTGATGTGGAACTCGGTCCAGGCCGAGATGAAGTCCAGCGGCAAGACCTTCGCCGACGAGAACACCACCGAGGACAAGGCGAAGGAAGAGTACCGCACCATCGCCGACCGCCGCGTGCGTCTCGGCCTCGTGCTGTCGGAGATCGGGGAGAAGAACAAGATCACCGTGACCGACGACGAGGTCAGCCGCGCCGTGATCGAGCGCGCGCGCTCGATGCCGGGCCGCGAGAAGGAGGTCTGGGACTTCTATCGCAGCAACCCGCAGGCGCTCGCCCAGCTGCGCGCGCCGATCTACGAGGACAAGGTCGTCGACTTCATCCTCGAGCTCGCCAACGTGACCGAGAAGAAGGTCTCCAAGGACGAGCTGTTCAAGGATGACGAGAACGACAAGGCGGCCTGATCCGGCCACCTCTGGTCGGGTTCGCGACATAAGCGCAGGATTAAGGTTGACCGGCGAAAGCGCCGGTCGGCCCGGTTCCGGCGCTGGCCGTCGCCGCGGGAATCAGCTTGAACAGGACAACGACCTCGCTCGCGGCTCGCCACGGCCACCGGTCTTGTCACCGGGGAATTGGTCCATATCTGTGGGCTCGGTCTTGAAGTTCTGCATCACGGGGCCACTGTCCGTCGCTGCTCGCTGAACGAGCCTCACCTGCGGCGGCCGGTCGTCTTCAACTGCTGGTCCAAACCTTGGGTGATTCATGCGCGATCCCGTCGAAACCTATATGAACCTTGTGCCCATGGTGGTCGAACAGACCAACCGCGGTGAGCGCGCGTACGACATCTTCTCGCGGCTCCTGAAGGAGCGCATCATCTTCGTGACCGGTCCGGTCGAGGACGGCATGGCGACCCTGATCGTCGCGCAGCTGCTGTTCCTCGAGGCCGAGAACCCGAAGAAGGAAATCGCGATGTACATCAACTCGCCGGGCGGGGTGGTGACGTCGGGTCTGGCGATCTACGACACCATGCAGTTCATCCGGCCGGCGGTGTCGACGCTGTGCACCGGCCAGGCGGCCTCGATGGGCTCGCTGCTGCTCTGCGCCGGCCACAAGGACATGCGCTTCTCGCTGCCGAACTCGCGCATCATGGTGCATCAGCCGTCCGGCGGCTTCCAGGGCCAGGCGACCGACATCATGCTGCATGCCCAGGAGATCCTGAGCCTCAAGAAGCGGCTCAACGAGATCTACGTCAAGCACACCGGCCAGTCCTACAAGGCGATCGAGGACGCGCTGGAGCGCGACAAGTTCCTCACGGCGGAGGCCGCGGCGGAATTCGGCTTGATCGACAAGGTGATCGACAAGCGGCCGGAGGATCCGGGCCAGATGACCAAGGCGTCTTGAGACGCCACGGTTTGATGGGGCCGGGCTCGCCCGGGACAGGTACTGAGGTGCGGCCCGATTTGGCCGCAACCTCGCCGTGCGCCTGCCGAACAGGCGTGGCAAACGCGCAACGTTCCTTCGATTTCGCTGGCGCTCACCGTGTCAAGCCCTAAAATCACGGTAATGTCACGGTCTAGGGTCTGTGGTCCGATTAGCGAATTCTTGATAGTCGGATGACAGCATGATTGGCTAGAGTGCCCAGTTATGGATCGTGGGGGATTCGCGTAGGCCGTGGTGCACGGCGGGTGAAGAACAAGGTCTTAATTTTGGTACGAAATTTGCTCTTTCACCAGGCTGGTCCGGCCCGTGCCGGACTGGAACGAACGAGCGGACAAGAGCGAACCGCGGACGGAGACAGGAATGAGTAAGGTCGGCACGAGCGACTCGAAGAACACGCTGTATTGCTCGTTCTGCGGCAAGAGCCAGCACGAAGTCCGCAAACTGATCGCAGGTCCCACCGTCTTCATCTGCGACGAATGCGTCGAACTCTGCATGGACATCATCCGCGAGGAGAACAAGTCCTCGCTGGTCAAGTCGCGCGACGGCATTCCGACCCCGAAGGAAATCTGCAAGGTTCTCGACGATTACGTCATCGGCCAGAACCATGCGAAGAAGGTGCTGTCGGTCGCCGTCCACAACCACTACAAGCGGCTCAACCACCAGACCAAGCACTCCGACGTCGAGCTGGCGAAGTCGAACATCCTGCTGATCGGTCCGACCGGTTCGGGCAAGACGCTGCTCGCGCAGACGCTCGCCCGCATCCTCGACGTGCCGTTCACGATGGCGGATGCGACGACCCTGACCGAGGCCGGCTACGTCGGTGAGGACGTCGAGAACATCATCCTGAAGCTGCTGCAGGCCGCCGACTACAACGTCGAGCGGGCGCAGCGTGGCATTGTCTACATCGACGAAATCGACAAGATCAGTCGCAAGTCGGACAATCCCTCGATCACCCGCGACGTGTCGGGCGAGGGCGTCCAGCAGGCGCTGCTCAAGATCATGGAAGGCACCGTCGCGTCGGTTCCGCCGCAGGGTGGCCGCAAGCATCCGCAGCAGGAGTTCCTGCAGGTCGACACCACCAACATCCTGTTCATCTGCGGTGGTGCGTTCTCCGGCCTCGAGAAGATCATCTCGGCACGCGGCCGCTCGACCTCGATCGGCTTCGCCGCCCAGGTGCTGGCGCCGGAAGACCGCCGCACCGGCGAGATCTTCCGTCACGTCGAGCCTGAGGATCTCTTGAAGTACGGCCTGATTCCGGAATTCGTCGGCCGTCTGCCGGTCGTGGCGACGCTCGAGGATCTGGACGAGACCTCGCTGAAGAAGATCCTGACCGAGCCGAAGAACGCGCTGGTGAAGCAGTATCAGCGGCTGTTCGAGATGGAGAACATCGAGCTGACCTTCGCCGACGAGGCGCTGGGCGCGGTGGCTCGCAAGGCCATCGAGCGCAAGACCGGCGCGCGCGGCCTGCGGTCGATCCTCGAGAGCATCCTGCTCGAGACGATGTTCGACCTGCCGGGTCTCGAGGGCGTCGAGGAAGTGGTGATCTCGCGCGAGGTGGTCGAAGGCACGGCCCGTCCGCTCTACATCTACGCCGATCGGTCCGATCGTGCGGTGGAAAGCAGCGCCAGCGCGTGACGCGCGCTGGTACGATAGACAGAAGACCTCGATTTATCAGTTCAGCGATCGCTGCGGACGACATGTCCGCGGCGTCGCAGCGTTTCAGTATCCCGCCGCGTAAAGCCATTTTTGGCGGGTGTTTACCGATACTTGACACCCCCCGGGTCGATAGCCACCTAATGTCGCGTGGCGATACACATCTCAATCCCGGGATTCGCCTCACCATTCGATTCGAGACAGGCCGACGATTTCGGTGCGTCGGTGAAGTCCGGATCAGATCGCACCTTGTGGCGGTTGCGCACGATGGCGGACTGCGTGCAAGGGGGCTAAACAAAAGGAACAGGCCATGACGACCCCCAAACCCCGGCCGACCATCGTTTACGGCGAGAGCCACGCCTATCCGGTTCTGCCGCTCCGCGACATCGTCGTCTTTCCGCACAACATCGTTCCGCTGTTCGTCGGCCGCGAGAAATCCATCCGCGCCCTCGAAGAGGTGATGAAGAACGATGCGCTGGTGATGCTGGCGACGCAGAAGAACGCGTCCGACGATGATCCAGCTCCTGACGCGATCTATGAGACCGGGACGCTCGCCAGCGTGCTGCAACTCCTGAAGCTGCCCGACGGCACCGTGAAGGTGCTGGTCGAGGGCTTGGAGCGCGCGCGCGTCGAGAAGTACACCGATCGCGCCGACTACTACGAAGCCACCGCCGTTGCGATCGAGGACACCGACGCCAAGTCGGTCGAAGCCGAGGCGCTGGGCCGCTCCGTCGTGTCGGACTTCGAGAGCTATGTGAAGCTGAACAAGAAGATCTCGGCCGAGGTCGTCGGCGTCGTTCAGTCGATCACGGATTTCGGCAAGCTGGCCGACACCGTTGCCTCGCATCTCGCCGTCAAGATCGCCGATCGCCAGGGCATCCTGGAGACGCTGTCCGTCACCACGCGCCTGGAGAAGGTGCTGGGCCTGATGGAGAGCGAGATCTCGGTGCTGCAGGTCGAGAAGCGCATCCGCTCGCGCGTCAAGCGCCAGATGGAGAAGACCCAGCGCGAGTACTACCTGAATGAGCAGATGAAGGCCATTCAGAAGGAGCTGGGTGACGAGGACGGCCGCGACGAACTCGCCGATCTGGAAGAGCGCATCAACAAGACCAAGCTCTCCAAGGAAGCGCGCGAGAAGGCCCAGCACGAATTGAAGAAGCTGCGCCAGATGTCGCCGATGTCCGCGGAAGCGACCGTCGTGCGCAACTACCTGGATTGGCTGCTGTCGATTCCGTGGAACAAGAAGTCCAAGGTGAAGAAGGATCTGGAGGCCGCGCAGGCGGTTCTGGATGCGGATCACTATGGTCTGGAGAAGGTCAAGGACCGCATCGTCGAGTATCTCGCCGTGCAGTCGCGCGCCAACAAGCTGACCGGCCCGATCCTGTGCCTGGTCGGACCTCCCGGCGTCGGCAAGACCTCGCTCGGCAAGTCGATTGCGAAGGCCACCGGCCGCGAGTTCGTTCGCGTGTCCTTGGGCGGCGTGCGCGACGAGGCGGAGATCCGCGGTCATCGCCGGACCTATATCGGCTCGATGCCCGGCAAGATCATCCAGTCGATGCGCAAGGCCAAGACCTCGAATCCTCTCTTCCTGCTGGACGAGATCGACAAGATGGGCTCGGACTTCCGGGGTGACCCGTCGTCGGCGCTGCTGGAGGTCCTCGACCCCGAGCAGAACACGACGTTCAACGATCACTATCTGGAGGTCGACTACGACCTGTCGAACGTCATGTTCATCACGACCGCGAATACGCTCAATATTCCCGGTCCGCTGATGGACCGCATGGAGATCATCCGCATCGCGGGCTACACCGAGACCGAAAAACTCGAGATCGCCCGCAAGCACCTGATCCCCAGCGCGATCTCCAAGCACGGCCTGGACTCGAAGGAGTGGTCGATCGACGACGACGCGCTGCTGCTCGTGATCCGGCGCTACACCCGCGAGGCGGGCGTGCGTAATTTGGAGCGTGAGATTTCCACACTGGCCCGCAAGGCCGTGAAGGAGCTCATGATGTCCAAGAAGAAGTCGGTCAAGATCACCGAGAAGACCGTTGAGGAATTCCTCGGTGTTCCGAAGTACCGCTTCGGCGAGATCGAGAGCGACGACCAGATCGGCATCGTGACGGGCCTGGCCTGGACCGATGTCGGTGGCGAGCTGCTGACGATCGAAGGCGTCATGATGCCCGGCAAGGGCAAGATGACGGTGACGGGCAATCTGCGCGACGTCATGAAGGAGTCCATCTCGGCGGCGGCCTCGTTCGTCCGCTCCAGGGCGATCAACTACGGCATCGAGCCGCCGTTGTTCGACCGGCGTGACATCCACGTTCACGTGCCGGAGGGGGCGACCCCGAAGGACGGCCCCTCGGCCGGCGTGGCCATGGCGACGACCATCATCTCGGTGATGACCGGCATCCCGGTCCGTCACGACGTCGCGATGACCGGCGAGATCACGCTGCGTGGTCGCGTGCTGCCGATCGGCGGTCTGAAGGAGAAGCTGCTGGCTGCAGCCCGCGGCGGCATCAAGACGGTGCTGATCCCCGAGGACAACGCCAAGGATCTCACGGAGATTTCCGATGCGATCAAGGGCGGCATGGAGATCATCCCGGTTGCCCGCCTCGACGACGTCGTCGCCCGGGCCCTGGTCCGCAAGCCGGTGCCGATCGTCTGGGAAGAGGACACCAAGGTGCCCGTGAAGGCCGATGGCGACGAAGCCCCCGGCGGCCTGACCGCCCACTGAGGCCAAACGGATCCAAGGAAGCGGCGCCCGAGAGGGCGCCGTTTTCGTTTAAGCGCTCGGAAATCTCTGACCGCTTTGATCGGCAGCCCGCTGCCGGGGCCAACGCGGCTTTCCGCCTCGCCGGTGCGGTTCCGCCGTTGATTGCGCGTCGGGCAGGGGGTAAAGAAGCGCGACGTGAGGGCGGCTAGCTCAGCTGGTTAGAGCATCTCGTTTACACCGAGAGGGTCGGGAGTTCGAATCTCTCGCCGCCTACCATTCGCATCTCATCGGATCTTTCTGCTCGTGTCGCTGCTATCGCGGCAAACGTAGAGTCTCCAGAGCCGTGGCAATCCGCTCCAGGAGCACGTTCGTGCGTTTGGCTTCATTCAGCTGCTGCTCGTGCGACTGAGCGAACTTCGTCAGTGAGCCGGCGCGGCTGAGCCAGAACCAAACCCCGATCAGGATGATGAAGGGGAGCCATGAGACGATCAATTCCGTCAGCCAGCTCAGCGTCACGACGCACTCCGCGTTTCAATCTGCCCCAGGTCGTCGGACAGCTTTAGCGCAGCCTCGGATCGGCAAGTAGAGGCCGCGGCTCGGTTCTTTCAACACGGTTGATGAATCTTTTCGGCCCCGTCCCAAGTGCCGGATCGATTGCGCGTGGCAACCAACCTTTTTCTGTTGGACCGTGCTCGCGGGTCGCGAACAGGAGCACGTCATCACTGGGTCAGTGCTAGCGCCGCTGCTGCCGCGACGGGTAGCGCGGCTGCTGTGTCGGCCGGATCTGATAGGACGGGTAGCTCGGCGTGTAGGGCTGGATCAGCGGACGCGACGGCGTGATCGGCTGGTTGAGCGGATCCGAGAACACCGGGTTCTGCCCGGTCGGCACCGGTGCGCCGCTACGACCGCCGGCCGCATTGGCGCTGCCGGCCGCTGCGCAGGACAGTGCCGCCACCAGCACCAGCAGGGGAATGCGTCCAGCCATCATCATCCTCTCCCGCTTCGTCACCAGCGCTCCGAACGAGAATGTCCGTTCGCGGAGCGCGTTCCCACGCCTGATATGGAAATGCTGTCGCACCCCGCAACGGCGTTTGAGTGAGCCGCCCGTCTATCGTAAATAGTGTCGACCACCACGCTCAATCCAGGCGGAGGCCTCGCCATGGCGCGCTCAGCTCGTACCTCCATGACTGTGTCGTTTGTCCGCACCGGAGAACGCCGCTACGTCGTGCGCGCGACGCTGGGCGACGGATGCGTCCTTGAGATGGATCCGGCTCCGGGCTACGACCCTTGGATGCCGCACGATCTGCAACACTTCCTCGTCGAGAAGCACCTGGGCATTGCGGGGGCTGTATTCGGGCGCCTTGCAGCCGGCGGCACCGCCGGAACCTTCCACCCGATGGCGGAAGGCCGCTCGACGCGCGATGCCTCGCGCCTGCGCCGCAAGCATGCAGCGAAGGATGCTCGCCTGATGCCTGGGCAGACCGCCGACTACGACCGCTCGGAGCGGGCGACGTTCATCTGCTGGCAGGATTGGTTGCAGCACGCCAGCGATCCGGTGCTGCGGGCGCGAGGAGCGGAGATGGCGCCGGCCGCGCGCGCATTGCTCGACCGGATGACGCCGGATGAGCGGGCGATGTACACCGCGGCGCGTCGATCGGCGATCCGGTCCGAGTTCGAGCGCGTCAGCCGGAGATGGGCATGTCTGGCGGTCGGCGAGAGCCTGTCGGAATCCTGGTAACGACGGCTCTCGCGCCCTCGTGCCTTGACAGGCGAGGCTGCCGCATGCGGCGATGCCGGCCTCGTACATGACATTACCGAGAGCGCATCATGCCCTTGCCTGCGGAGAACGACGCAAACGCCGACCAGATCGCGTATTGGAACGGACCCGGCGGCCAGCGCTGGGCGGAGCGCCAGGAGGCGCAGGACGTTCTGCTGGCGCCGGTCTCGCGGATCCTGCTCGAGCGCATCGCGGCGAAGCCGGGCGATCGGGTGCTGGACATCGGCTGTGGCTGCGGCGGTCTTGCGATCGCGCTGGCGCAACAGGTTGCGCCGGATGGATCGGTGCTCGGGGCTGACATCTCCGCGCCGATGCTGGACCGGGCGCGCGCGGTGACGCCTGCGGGCCTTGCGGCGGAGTTCGTGCTGGCGGATGCCACCGTGCACCCGTTCGTGCCCGCGAGCTTCGACCTGATGGTCTCGCGCTTCGGCGTCATGTTCTTCGCTGATCCCGTGACGTCATTCGGCAATATCCGCCGGGCGCTGAAGCCGGGCGGGCGAGTCGTGTTCGCGTGCTGGCGTGAGCCCAAGGCCAACCCCTGGATGATCGCGCCGCTGCAGGCGGTGTATCGCCACGTGCCGAAGCTGCCGGAGATGGCGCCCGAGGATCCGGGACCGTTCGCCTTCGCGTCCGAGGCCCGGGTGACGCGCATCCTGGGCGAGGCCGGCTTCAGCGACGTGGCGCTCGAGGCCCACGCGCTCGCGCTCGACATCGCGCGCGGGCAGGGCCTGGACGCGGCCGTGCAATCGGCGTTCGAAATCGGCCCGGCCAGCCGCGCGCTGGAGGGGCACCCGGCCGACACCCGCGAGGCCGCGCGGCAGTCGGTCCGGGAACTGCTCGCGCAGTATCAAGACGGCGACAGCGTCACGCTGTCCGGCTCGATCTGGCTGGTGACGGCGCGCGCCTGAGGCCCGCGCCGCGCTGCTTCAGGAGCGCTCCTCCCAGATCATCGCGAGATGCACGATGGTCTGTGCCGCCTTTTCCATGTCGCGAACGCTGACCCATTCGAGCCGCGAGTGGAAGGCGTGCTCGCCGGCGAAGATGTTGGGGCAGGGCAGCCCCATGAAGGAGAGGCGCGATCCGTCGGTGCCGCCGCGGATCGACGTGCGCACCGGCGTCAGCCCGGCGCGGCGGATCGCCTCCTCGGCATAGGTCACGATCTGCGGGTGGCGATCGATGACCTCCTTCATGTTGCGATACTGTTGCCGAACCTCCATCCGGTAGCTCGAACGAGGATAGTCCTTGATGACGTCGCGGACGATGTCCTCGAGCAGGGCCTCCTTCTGCCGCAGTCCCTGCTCGTTGAAGTCGCGCACGATGAAGTCGATCCGGGCCTGCTCGAGCGTTCCGGAGATCCCGACCGGATGCAGGAAGCCCTCCTTGCCCTCGGTCGTCTCCGGCGAGCAGGTGTCCTTGGGCAGGCGATCGACGATGGCGGAGGCGATCTTGATGGCGTGCTCGATCTTGCCCTTGGCAAAGCCGGGATGGGCGCTGACGCCATTGATGATGATCGTCGCGCCGTCGGCGGAAAAGGTCTCGTCCTCGATGTTGCCGGCGGTCTCGCCATCCATCGTGTAGCCGAAATCGGCGCCGAGCTTCTTCAGGTCGACCCGGTCGACGCCGCGGCCGATCTCCTCGTCCGGCGTGAACAGGATCTTGATCGCACCGTGCCTGATCTGCGGATTGCCGACCAGGAACTGCGCGGCATCCATGATCTCGGCGATGCCGGCCTTGTTGTCGGCGCCCAGCAGCGTCGTGCCGTCCGACGTGACGATGTCGTTGCCGATCTGGTCCTTCAGCGCCGGGTGCTCGTCGGGGCGGATCACCTGGCTCGAATCGCCGGGCAGGACGATGTCGCCGCCCTGGTAGTTGCGGACGATCTGCGGCTTCACGTCGGTCCCCGAGCAGTCGGGCGACGTATCCATGTGCGAGCAGAAACAGATCACCGGAACCTTCTTGTCGGTGGTGGCCGGGATCGTTGCGTAGACATAGCCGTGTTCGTCGAGATGAGCATCGGACAGGCCCATCGCCTGCAGTTCGGCGGCAAGCAGGCGGCCGAGGTTCTTCTGCTTCAGGGTCGAAGGGCAGGTCGGCGATGACGGGTCCGACTGCGTGTCGATGACGACATAGCGGAGGAAGCGATCGACGACCGCGTGGGTGAAGCGAAGCGGGGAGGCGGACATGGGCACCAGGGTAAGCGGGAGGATTATGTTACCGTCAAAGAGTCGGGTACTGGTATATTAGCGTAGCACCTGCTGGTGCGGCTGGGCAGTCCGTCAGGCGCAACCAATGGCCTCCGATGCTTGGCGCGTCCTCCGAGAGAACGAGCGCTCCGCAGGGCGTCGTCGCAGAGCCAGGGCTCGGGACTCCAAGACAGCCGTGGCGCCGTCTGGGGCGTAGGGCAGGTTGGACGAGTTCGGCCGTCGGAAGCCCGTTGGGGGCTCATCAAGGACTTCTCGACATTCTGGTTTCATTGTCCTTGACTTCGAAACATCGCCCCTTTAAGTCGCACTCCTCCGCGGATTTCGCGATCACGCGGGAGTAGCTCAGTTGGTTAGAGCGCCGGCCTGTCACGCCGGAGGTCGCGGGTTCGAGCCCCGTCTCTCGCGCCATTTTCAATGGCTTAATACCCACTCCCGCCCCCGACATCACCGAACTGTCCGTCCGAAGCGCTTTGCTGCGACATCGCAGGTGCGTTTGCCGGGCTGCGACCTTAGCAAAGCAAAAGGCCGCCATCGCGGCGGCCTCCGGGGCATCTCTGGAATGCAGGCGCTTCGGTCAGCGCACTATCGAGCCGTTGGAACTCGTCACGACCACCGGCTTGCCAGCCTTCACGACCTGCGCCGTGGCGGTCTGGCCTTCGTCGCCAGTGGTTCGGGCCGCGATGCCGAAGGCGGTCACGGCGATGCCTGCGACCAGAGCGACCACGACGATCTTCAGGTGGGTCGAACGATCAGCGGAATGCAGAGAGTGGTTCATGTCAGCCTCCCGGCGTCTCAGAGCGCCACTTTGTTGCCTGGAGTTGTACAGCCGCTTTGTTTCGATCCGGTTTCCTCGTTCCGTCAAAATGGTTTCATGGGTTGCAGCACTTGCTGCAGCAATCGGGAGTATGCGGCGGCGCGTCGTCCGACTCGGCTGGCGCCCGGCACAGGTCTGCCGCTCGACTCAGCCCGGCGATCTTGATTCGCCTGCTCCTCATGACCATTTCGTCGGCATTGGCAGACGCGTACGGGGCCATGAGCTGCTCCCGACAGATCGATCGCGCTTCGCCCTCCGTCTCCGACCGTCTTCAGACGTCTTGGGCCTGCGCACAACGTTGTGCGTGTTCGCGGTTCTGACCATGTCAGCTTCGGCGGGAGATGCTCACGACACCGTAATGCTGCGGGCCTGCGACGTGACGGCCATACCCGTGTTGCGGCTGCCTGACGTCCCTGTGTGTCCGGGTTTCCGCAATGTGGGGAGGGATGACAGCGTTGAGACGGCTTGTCTTGCGCGGCTTGGTGCGCTGCGCTAAGGCTTCGACCAATTCCAATGCAGCGAGTCTGCGGTTTGCACCGAAACCGCAGAGGAAAGTGGCGCCGATGACCGGCATCCTTCAGAACTATCTCCCCCTCGTCGTTTTCATAGGTGTCGCAGCCATCATCGGGGTGGTTCTGCTGATCGCACCTTTCCTGGTCGCCTATCAGCAGCCCGATCCGGAGAAGCTTTCCGCGTACGAGTGCGGCTTCAATGCCTTCGACGACGCCCGCATGAAGTTCGACGTCCGCTTCTACCTGGTTGCCATCCTTTTCATCATCTTCGACCTCGAAGTCGCCTTCCTGTTCCCCTGGGCAGTCGCATTCGGCAAGCTCGGCGCCGCCGGCTTCTGGTCGATGCTGGTGTTCCTGGCCGTGCTGACGGTCGGGTTTGCCTACGAATGGAAGAAAGGCGCGCTTGAATGGGATTGAGCCCGACCCCGTCCTCTGGTCCGGTGATCGCACCGGCCCCGAAGGGCATTCTCGATCCCGCGACCGGCAGGCCGATCGGTGCCAACGACCCTTATTTCCTCGAGGTCAGGCACGAGCTGTCGGACAAGGGATTTTTCGTTGCCACCGCTGACGACCTCATCACCTGGGCCCGTACCGGCTCGTTGATGTGGATGACGTTCGGTCTGGCCTGCTGCGCCGTCGAGATGATGCAGGTCTCGATGCCGCGCTACGACGTCGAGCGCTTCGGCTTCGCACCGCGCGCCTCGCCGCGCCAGTCCGACGTGATGATCGTCGCCGGCACCCTGACCAACAAGATGGCGCCGGCGCTGCGCAAGGTCTACGATCAGATGCCGGAGCCGCGCTACGTCATCTCGATGGGCAGCTGCGCCAACGGCGGCGGCTACTACCACTATTCCTACTCGGTGGTCCGCGGCTGCGATCGCATCGTCCCCATCGACATCTATGTGCCCGGCTGTCCGCCGACCGCGGAAGCGCTGCTGTACGGTGTTCTGCTGTTGCAGAAGAAGATCCGGCGCACCGGCACCATCGAACGCTGAAGGTTTTTCGTTATGGACGACGGCAGGCTCGACGCCCTTGGGCAGACGATCGTGAGCGCGCTCCCGGGCGCGGCGATCGGGCATTCGGTTGCTTTCAACCAGCTCACGGTGACCGTGGAGCCCGCCCGGATCGTCGAGGTCGTGAAGTATCTGCGCGACGACCCGGCCTGCCGTTTCATTAACTTCACCGACATTACGGCGGTCGACTACCCGGAGCGCGCGAAGCGCTTCGACGTGGTCTATCACTTCATGTCACCGACGCTGAATACGCGCATCCGCCTCAAGGCGGAGGCTGACGAGACCACCCAGGTGCCCTCGCTCATCGAGGTGTTTCCCGGCGCGGACTGGTTCGAGCGCGAGACCTACGACCTCTATGGCGTGATCTTTGTGGGTCATCCGGACATGCGCCGCATCCTGACCGACTACGGCTTCGACGGCCACCCGCTGCGCAAGGACTTCCCGACCACCGGCTTCGTCGAGGTGCGCTACGACGACCAGGAGAAGCGGGTGATCTACGAGCCGGTCAGGCTCAACCAGGAATTCCGCAAGTTCGATTTCCTCTCGCCCTGGGAAGGCGCGGACTATCCGCTGCCCGGCGACGAAAAAGCGACCAAGTGAGTGGGAGCGCGAGTATGAACGAGCAGAGCCCCGCACTTCGCAACTTCACGATCAATTTCGGCCCGCAGCATCCGGCGGCGCACGGCGTGCTGCGCCTGGTGCTGGAGCTGGATGGCGAGGTCGTCGAGCGCGTCGATCCGCATATCGGCCTGCTTCACCGCGGCACCGAAAAGCTGATCGAGACCAAGACCTATATGCAGGCGATGCCCTATTTCGATCGGCTCGACTACGTCGCGCCGATGAACCAGGAGCATGCGTTCTGCCTCGCCGCCGAGCGGCTGCTCGGCATCGAGGTACCGCGCCGGGGCCAACTGATCCGCGTGCTGTATTGCGAGATCGGCCGCCTGCTGTCGCATCTCCTCAACGTCACCACGCAGGCCATGGACGTCGGCGCGCTGACCCCTCCGTTGTGGGGCTTTGAAGAGCGCGAGAAGCTGATGGTGTTCTATGAGCGCGCCTCCGGCTCGCGCATGCACGCCAACTACTTCCGCATCGGCGGAGTCCACCAGGATCTGCCGACGAAGCTGGTCGACGATATCGACGCGTTCTGCGATCCGTTCCTGAAGGTCGTTGACGACCTCGACCAGCTTCTGACCGCCAACCGCATCTTCAAGCAGCGCAACGTCGACATCGGCGTCGTCACCCTGAAGCAGGCCTGGGAGTGGGGCTTCTCCGGCGTGATGGTGCGCGGCTCGGGCGCCGCCTGGGACCTGCGCAAGTCGCAGCCCTACGACTGCTACGCCGAGATGGAGTTCGACATCCCGATCGGCAAGAACGGCGACTGTTACGACCGCTACCTGATCCGCATGGAAGAGATGCGCCAGTCCGTGCGTATCATGAAGCAGTGCATCCAGAAGCTGCGCGCGCCGGACGGGCAGGGCCCGGTCGTCGTCGCCGACAACAAGATCTCGCCGCCGCGCCGGGGCGAGATGAAGCGCTCGATGGAAGCGCTGATCCATCACTTCAAGCTCTACACCGAGGGCGTTCACGTGCCGGCCGGCGAGATCTATGCCGCCGTCGAGGCGCCGAAGGGCGAGTTCGGCGTCTACCTGGTCTCCGACGGCACCAACAAGCCGTACAAGTGCAAGATCCGCGCGCCGGGCTTCGCCCATCTGCAGGCGATGGACTTCCTGTGCCGCGGCCATCTGCTGGCCGACGTCTCGGCCATCCTCGGCTCGCTCGACATCGTGTTCGGAGAGGTGGATCGCTGATGGGCCATGCGCCGATCCAGTTCGATCGTGCGTCCGGAGCGCTCGAAGGAGCGAACCTCTGGGAGCGCACGGCTGCATTGGCGCTGTCCACCGGCTCGAAGATCTCGTCGCACTTCTCGCATCGCGGGTACAACCGCTGCGCCAATCTGCTGCGCATGGCTCTGCCGGAGCGCAACCTCGCGGTGAAGCTCAACCCCGACGCCGTGTTCGAGTTCCCGTATGGCGACGGCTATTGGAGCAAGCTGCTCAATCGCGCCTATCACTACGAGGACGAACTCGAGCTGCTGTTTCTCGGAGCTGTCGACGTCGACTACACCTTCATCGATGGCGGCGCCAATTACGGCTACTGGTCGGTGCTGGTCTCCAGCGCACCGTATGGATCGCACAAGGCGATCGCGATCGAGCCGTCCTCGGCAAACTTCGCCAAGCTCGCCAACAACGCCCGCATCAACACCGGCCGTTTCGATGTGATGAAATGCGCCATCGGCGCCAGCCGCGGCACGGCCTATCTGACCGGCACCAAGCACGAGGCTTTCAGCATCGCTGGCGGCAGCGCCGGCGGCGAGCAGGTGCCGGTGATGGCGCTCGATGACCTCATCGACGACGGCAAGGTCGCGGCATCCGGAAAGTACCTGATCAAGCTCGACGTCGAAGGCGTCGAGATCGAGGCGATCAAGGGCGGGGCGCGGCTGCTGTCAACCGACAGCATGATCCTGTGCGAGGAGCACGGGCAGGACCGCAATCATACGGTGTCGCGCTACATCCTCGAGCAGACGCCGATGCAGCTGATGGTCTACGACCCCGCGAGCCGCCGCTTCGAGACCGTGACCGAATTGTCGATCCTCGACCGCATCAAGGTGTCCGCGCACGTCGGCTATAACGTGTTCGGAACTGCAAGTGCCTTCTGGCAGAATCGCGTCGCAGCGCTCAATGCAAGTGCCGCGCGCCGCATGCAATGAAAGACTAGAGAGCCATGTCCGTCCGCCGTCTTGCCCCGAAGGAAGTCCAGCCCGCGAGCTTTGCGTTCACGGACGAGAACCTTGCCTTCGCCAAAGCGCAGATCGCCAAGTATCCGGAGGGTCGTCAGGCGTCGGCCGTGATCGCGATCCTGTGGCGTGCCCAAGAGCAGAACGAGGGCTGGGTGTCGGAAGCCGCGATCCGCGTCGTCGCCGACATGCTGAGCATGCCCTACATCCGCGTGCTCGAGGTCGCGACGTTCTACACGATGTTCCAGCTGCAGCCGGTCGGCAAGAAGGCGCACGTCCAGGTCTGCGGCACCACGCCGTGCCGGCTGCGTGGCGCCGAGGAGCTGATCGAGGTCTGCAAGCACCGTATCCATCACGACCCGTTTCATCTGTCCAAGGACGGCGACTTCAGCTGGGAAGAAGTCGAGTGCCTGGGTGCCTGTGTGAATGCGCCGATGGTGCAGGTCTGGAAAGATACCTATGAGGACCTGACGCCGGAGAGCTTCGGCAAGGTGCTCGACGGCTTCGCGACCGGCAACCTGCCGACGCCGGGCCCGCAGAATGGCCGCCAGTTCTCGGCGCCGGCGGGCGGTCCGACGACGTTGAAGGAGAAGACATGAGCCGCAATCGCATCCGCGTTGCGGCCCTGACGGAAGAGGGCGCCGCGATGAAGAACTGGCGCTACGTGGCGCTGCACACCGTTGTTGCCGCCGTTTTCATTTTCGTACTGCAGCGGTTCGCGCTCAACGCGACGCTGGAGTCCAGTCTGCTGTGGGCCTTGGTGTTTGGCGGCTGCGCCGCCTTCGTCGCCAACATGCAGTCGAACCGCTGATGCCAGAGGAAGCCGTCTGATGCTCGACGACAAGGACCGCATCTTCACCAACCTCTACGGCCTGCACGATTGGGGCCTCGAAGGCGCGCGCCGGCGCGGCAGCTGGGACGGCACCAAGGGGCTGATCGAGAAGGGCCGCGACTGGATCATCAACGAGATGAAGGCCTCTGGCCTGCGCGGCCGCGGCGGCGCCGGCTTCCCGACCGGTTTGAAATGGTCGTTCATGCCGAAGGAGTCGACCGACGGCCGGCCGAGCTATCTCGTCGTCAACGCCGACGAATCCGAGCCCGGCACCTGCAAGGATCGCGAGATCATGCGGCACGATCCGCATCATCTCGTCGAGGGCTGCCTGCTCGCCAGCTTCGCGATGAACGCGCACACCTGCTATATCTATGTGCGCGGCGAGTTCATCCGGGAGCGCGAGCGGCTGCAGGCGGCGATCGACCAGGCCTATGAGGCGAAGCTGGTCGGCAAGGACAACATCCATGGCTGGCCGTTCGACATCTATGTCGCGCATGGCGCCGGCGCCTATATCTGCGGCGAGGAGACCGCGCTGCTCGAAAGCCTCGAGGGCAAGAAGGGCCAGCCGCGGCTGAAGCCGCCATTCCCCGCCAATGTCGGCCTCTACGGCTGCCCGACCACGGTGAACAACGTCGAGTCGATCGCGGTCGCGCCGACCATCCTGCGCCGTGGCGCGTCCTGGTTCGCCGGCATCGGCCGGCCGAACAATGTCGGCACCAAGCTGTTCTGCATCTCCGGTCACGTCGAGCGGCCCTGCAACGTCGAAGAGGCGATGGGCATTCCGTTCCGCGAGCTGATCGAGAAGCATTGCGGCGGCATTCGCGGCGGCTGGGACAATCTGAAGGCTGTCATCCCGGGCGGCTCGTCGGTGCGTATGGTGCCGGCCGAGCAGATCATCGATACCCCGATGGATTTCGACAGCCTGTCGAAGCTGCGCTCCGGCTTGGGCACCGCGGCCGTGATCGTGATGGACAAGTCGACCGACCTGATCCGGGCGATCGCGCGCATCTCCTATTTCTACAAGCATGAGAGCTGCGGCCAGTGCACGCCGTGCCGCGAGGGCACCGGCTGGATGTGGCGCGTGCTGACGCGCATGGCCGAGGGCCGCGCCCACAAGCGCGAGATCGACATGCTGCTGGAGGTCACCAAGCAGATCGAGGGACACACGATCTGCGCGCTGGGCGACGCCGCGGCCTGGCCGATCCAGGGCCTGATCACGCATTTCCGTCACGAGATCGAAGCGCGCATCGACCAGTATTCGCACAAGGCCGATGCCGACGATGTCGGCGTGCGCGATCCCGCGCACATGGTGGCGGCGGAGTAGGCGATGGCGGTCCGGTCCGCCAGCAAGGTTTTCCCCCGCGCTTGCGCCCTCACGGCGCGCAGCGCGGTGGTCCGTGGTTTGAGAGAGATGTGAGGCAATGACCAAGATCATCATCGATGGCAAAGAGATCGATGTGCCGGCGGAGTACACGCTGCTGCAGGCGTGCGAGGCGGCGGGCGCCGAGATTCCGCGCTTCTGCTATCATGAGCGGCTGTCGATCGCCGGCAACTGCCGGATGTGCCTCGTCGAAGTGAAGGGCGGACCGAAGCCGGTGGCGAGCTGCGCCTGGGGCGTGCGCGACTGCCGTCCGGGCCCGAAGGGCGAGCCGCCGGAGATCTCGACGCGATCGCCGATGGTCAAGAAGGCACGCGAAGGCGTGATGGAATTCCTTCTGATCAACCATCCGCTGGACTGCCCGATCTGCGACCAGGGTGGCGAGTGCGACCTGCAGGACCAGGCGATGGGCTATGGTGTCGACACCAGCCGCTACGCCGAGAACAAGCGCGCCGTCGAGGACAAGTATCTCGGCGCGCTGGTCAAGACCTCGATGACCCGCTGCATCCAGTGCACGCGCTGCGTCCGCTTCTCCGCGGAAGTGTGCGGCGTGCCGGAGATGGGCGCGATCGGCCGTGGCGAGGACATGGAGATCACGACCTATCTCGAGCAGGCGCTGAGCTCGGAGCTGCAGGGCAACCTGGTCGATATCTGCCCCGTGGGCGCGCTGACCTCGAAGCCCTACGCCTTCGCCGCGCGTCCCTGGGAGCTCGGCAAGACGCAGTCGATCGACGTCATGGACGGCGTGGGCTCGGCGATCCGGGTCGACACCCGCGGCCGCGAGGTGATGCGCATCCTGCCGCGCATCAACGACTCCGTGAACGAGGAGTGGATCTCCGACAAGACCCGCCATGTCGTCGACGGCCTGCGCACGCAGCGACTCGATCGTCCCTACGTGCGCGAGGAGGGCAAGCTGCGCCCGGCGTCATGGCAGGAGGCGTTCAAGGCGATCGCGACCAAGCTGGCGCGGATCGACGGCAAGCGCATCGGCGCCATCGCCGGCGATCTCGCAGCGGTCGAGGAGATGTATGCGCTGAAGGATCTGCTCGCCAAGCTCGGCTCGACCAACGTCGCCGTGCAGGGCGGTGACAGCTTCGACACCAAGCTCGGCCGCGCGTCCTATCTGTTCAATCCGACCATCGCCGGCATCGAGCAGGCCGATGCGATCCTGATCATCGGCGCCAATCCGCGCAAGGAAGCCGCTGTTCTCAACGCCCGCATCCGCAAGCGCTGGCGCTCGGGCCAGCTCAAGGTCGGCGTGGTCGGCCCGAAGGTCGATCTCACCTATGCCTATGAGCACATCGGCGCCGGCACGGACTCGCTGAGCGACGTCGCCGCCGGCAAGCATTCCTTCGCGACGACGTTCCGCAACGCAAAGAACCCGATCGTGCTGGTCGGTGCTGGCGCCGCCGCGCGTCACGACGGCGGCGCGATTCTGGCGCTCGCCGCCAAGATCGCGATGGACGTCAACGCCGTGCGTGACGACTGGAACGGCTTTGCCGTGCTGCACGACACCGCCTCTCGCGTCGGCGCGCTCGACATCGGCTTCAACGGCACCGGTCTCACGGCCGCGCAGATGACGACCTTCGGCACCATGGATGCGATGTTCCTGCTTGCCGCCGACGAGGTCGAGGTGCCCGAGGGTGCGTTCGTCGTCTACATTGGCACCCATGGCGACCGCGGCGCGCACCGCGCCGACGTCATCCTGCCGGGCGCGGCCTACACCGAGAAGTCCGGGCTCTACGTCAACACCGAGGGCCGGGTGCAGATCGCTGGCCGGGCGTCGTTCCCGCCGGGCGAGGCGCGCGAGGACTGGGCGATCATTCGCGCATTGTCCGACGTGCTCGGCCGCAAGCTCGGCTATGACTCACTTGCGGCGCTGCGTGCCGAGATCGTCAAGGCGGTGCCGCATCTCGGCCGCATCGACCAGATCGAGGCCGGCAAGATCGCCGACATCAAGACCCTGGCAGGCAAGGGCGGCAGCCTCGAGAAGGCGCCGTTCAAGCCTGTCATCAATGATTTCTATCTCACCAACCCGATCGCACGCGCGTCGGCGGTCATGGCGGAATGCTCCCGCCTGGCCTCCGGGCAGATGCTGACGGCAGCGGAGTGAGCGTGACCTGATGGCTGATTTCTTCGCGAGCTCATTCTGGACCGGTTTCCTCTGGCCGCTGATCATCATGATCGCGCAGAGCGTGCTGCTCCTCGTCGTCCTCCTGGTCGCGATCGCCTACATCCTGCTGGCGGACCGCAAGATCTGGGCGGCGGTGCAGATCCGCAGGGGTCCCAATGTGGTCGGGCCGTGGGGCCTGTTCCAGTCGTTCGCCGACCTGCTGAAGTTCGTGCTCAAGGAGCCGATCATTCCGGCCGGCGCCAACAAGGGCGTCTTCCTGCTCGCACCGCTGGTGTCCTGCGTGCTGGCGCTGGCGGCCTGGGCGGTGATCCCGACCAATCTCGGCTGGGCGATCGCCGACATCAATGTCGGCATCCTCTTCATCTTCGCGATCTCGTCGCTGTCGATCTACGGCATCATCATGGCCGGCTGGTCGTCGAACTCGAAATACCCGTTCCTGGCGGCGCTGCGCTCGGCGGCGCAGATGGTGTCGTACGAGGTCTCGATCGGCTTCGTGATCATCACCGTGCTGCTCTGCGCTGGCACCTTGAACCTCTCGGGGGTGGTCGAGGCGCAGCACGCCCGCGGGCTCGCCAGCCTGATCGGCCTGCCGCAGCTGACGATTCTGAACTGGTACGTCTGGCCGCTGTTCCCGATGTTCGTGGTGTTCTACGTCTCGGCGCTCGCCGAGACCAACCGTCCGCCATTCGACCTCGTGGAAGCCGAGTCGGAGCTCGTCGCCGGCTTCATGGTGGAGTACGGCTCGACCCCGTACCTGCTGTTCATGCTCGGCGAATACGTCGCGATCACCACGATGTGCGCGCTGGCGACGATCCTGTTCTTAGGGGGCTGGCTGCCGCCGATCGACCTGCCGCCCTTCAACTGGGTGCCGGGCGTGATCTGGTTCGCGCTCAAGCTGTTCTTCATGTTCTTCCTGATCGCGATGGCGAAAGCGATCGTGCCGCGCTACCGCTACGACCAATTGATGCGACTCGGCTGGAAAGTGTTCCTTCCGCTGTCGCTGGCCATGGTGGTGATCGTCGCGGGCGTGCTGCAATTCGCCGGCATCGCGCCGAAATGAGGCTGTCATGAACATCTCCGCCACCGCACGGTCGCTGCTACTGCAGGAGTTCGTCTCCGCGTTCTTCCTCGCGATGCGCTACTTCTTCCAGCCCAAGCCGACCCTGAACTACCCGTTCGAGAAGGGCCCGATCTCGCCGCGTTTCCGCGGCGAGCATGCGCTGCGCCGCTATCCCAATGGCGAAGAGCGCTGCATCGCCTGCAAGCTGTGCGAGGCCGTCTGCCCGGCGCAGGCGATCACGATCGAGGCCGGTCCGCGCCGCAACGACGGCACCCGCCGCACGGTGCGCTACGACATCGACATGGTGAAGTGCATCTATTGCGGCCTGTGCCAGGAAGCCTGCCCGGTCGACGCCATCGTCGAGGGACCGAACTTCGAGTTCGCGACCGAGACCCGCGAGGAGCTGTACTATGACAAGGCCAAGCTGCTCGCGAACGGCGACCGCTGGGAGCGCGAAATCTCCAAAGCCATCGCGCTCGACGCGCCGTACCGCTGAGGCCGTCCGATGATCCTTCCTGCGCTCTTCTTCTACCTGTTCGCGGCGGTCTGCGTGGCCTCGGCCGTGATGGTCATCGTCTCGAAGAACCCCGTTCACTCGGTGCTCTACCTGATCCTCGCCTTCGTGAACGCCTCCGGCCTGTTCGTGCTGATGGGCGCCGAGTTCCTGGCGATGATCCTGGTCGTCGTCTATGTCGGCGCGGTCGCGGTGCTGTTCCTGTTCGTGATCATGATGCTCGACGTCGATTTCACCGAGCTGCGCGAGGGCTTCCTGCAGTACATGCCGATCGGTCTCGTGATCGGTGGCATCTTCCTGTTCGAGCTGCTGCTGACCGTGTCCTACTGGGTCATCAACCCGACGACGCCGAAGGCGATCACGGCGGCGATCCCGACCAACGTCACCAACACCGAGGCGCTCGGCCTCGTGCTGTATACGAAGTACATTCATTACTTCCAGCTGTCGGGCATGATCCTGCTGGTGGCGATGATCGGCGCGATCGTGCTGACGCTCCGCCACAAGGCCAGCGTCAAGCGCCAGGACATCAACGTCCAGAACGCCCGCACGCCGGAGATGGCGATGGCCGTCCGCAAGGTCGCGGTCGGGCAGGGGCTGCAGGACACGGACGCCGCGGAGTGGGTGAAATGACCATCGGACTGGGACATTACCTCGCGGTGGCCGCGATGCTGTTCACGCTCGGCATCCTCGGCATCTTCCTGAACCGCAAGAACATCATCGTCATCCTGATGTCGGTCGAGCTGATCCTGCTCGCGGTCAACATCAACCTGGTGGCGTTCTCGACCTTCCTCGGCGACATCGTCGGCCAGGTGTTCGCGCTGCTGGTGCTGACGGTGGCGGCGGCGGAGGCTGCGATCGGTCTTGCCGTGCTGGTGGTCTACTTCCGCAACCGCGGCTCGATCGCGGTCGAAGACGTCAATCTGATGAAGGGCTAAGGGCGCATGAACCGCACAAGTGGGGGCCGGCTCGCCGGCAAGGTCATGCGTAAGGGAACGGGCGAATGATCCAGGCCATTGTCTTTCTGCCGCTGCTGGGCGCCATCCTGGCCGGCCTGATCGCGCTGCTCGGGGCGCATGCGCGCCATCCGAGCGGCGACGAGGTCGAGCATCATCACGACGGCCATGGCCACGGCGCCGCCGACGCGCACGCCCATGCGCATGACGACCACGGCCACGGCGGTCACGACGATCACCATGTCGCGGAGCCGCCGGCGGCCGGCACCTGGGCCGCGCAGGCGATCACCACCGCGCTGCTGTTCGTCTCGGCAGCACTGTCCTGGGCGATGCTGGTCAGCGTCGGCTTCATGCACCACGAGGCCGGGGTGAAGGAGCTGCTGCCCTGGATCAACTCCGGCGAGCTGCAGGTCGCCTGGTCGCTGCGCGTCGACACGCTGACGGCGGTGATGCTGGTCGTGGTGACCAGCGTGTCGTCGCTCGTGCATCTCTACTCGATCGGCTACATGGACGAGGATCCGAACCGTCCGCGCTTCTTCGCCTATCTCTCGCTGTTCACCTTCGCCATGCTGATGCTGGTGACTGCGAACAATCTGGTGCAGCTGTTCTTCGGCTGGGAAGGCGTCGGTCTCGCCAGCTACCTGCTGATCGGCTTCTGGTTCCAGAAGCCGTCGGCGAACGCTGCGGCGATCAAGGCCTTCGTCGTCAACCGCGTCGGTGACTTCGGCTTCGCGCTGGGAATCTTCGCAATCTTCCTGCTGACGAAGTCGACCGACTTCGAGACCATCTTCGCCGCCGCACCGAGCATCGCCGGCAAGACGACCATCAACTTCCTCGGCTGGCATGCGGATGCGCTGACGCTCACCTGCCTGCTGCTGTTCATGGGCGCGATGGGCAAGTCGGCGCAGTTCCTGCTGCACACCTGGCTGCCGGACGCGATGGAAGGTCCGACCCCGGTCTCGGCGCTCATCCACGCCGCGACCATGGTAACCGCCGGCGTGTTCATGGTGGCGCGCCTGTCGCCGCTGTTCGAGCTGGCGCCGAACGCGCAGGCCGTCGTGATGTTCTTCGGCGCCACCACGGCGTTCTTCGCCGCGACCGTCGGCCTCGTGCAGAACGACATCAAGCGCATCGTCGCCTATTCGACCTGCTCGCAGCTCGGCTACATGTTCGTGGCGATGGGAGCAGGGGCCTATTCGGTCGGCATGTTCCATTTGTTCACGCACGCCTTCTTCAAGGCGCTGCTGTTCTTGGGCTCCGGCTCGGTGATCTATGCGATGCACCACGAGCAGGACATCCGCAACATGGGCGGCCTGTGGAAGAAGATCCCGTATACCTTCGCGGTGATGACGGTCGGCACCCTGGCGCTGACCGGCTTCCCGGGCTTCGCCGGCTTCTATTCCAAGGACGCGATCATCGAGGCTGCCTATGCCGCGCACAATCCGTTCGCGACCTATGCCTACTTCCTCACGATCGTCGCGGCCGGGCTGACCTCGTTCTACTCCTGGCGCCTGGTGTTCAAGACCTTCTTCGGCACGCCGCACGACCAGCATCACTACGACGCCGCGCATGAGAGCCCGATCTGGATGCTGATCCCGATCGGCGCGCTCGCTGCGGGCTCGGTCCTGGCAGGTGTCCTCTTCAAGGGCTTCTTCGTTCATCCGCACGGTGTCGAGGAGTTCTTCGGCGAGTCGCTGAAGATGAATCCGCACATCCTGGAAGACATGGAGCACATGCCGTTCTGGCTCGGCCTGTTGCCGTTTGCGATGATGGTCGGGGGCTTCTTCATGTCCTGGCTGTTCTACGTCAGCCGTCCGTACCTGCCGGAGGAGCTCGCCGCGCAGCAGCCGCTGCTCTACAAATTCCTGCTCAACAAGTGGTACTTCGACGAGCTCTATGACCTCATCTTCGTCCGTCCGGCGAAGTGGCTCGGCCGCTTCCTCTGGAAGAAGGGCGACGGTCTCGTCATCGACGGCTTCGGTCCGGATGGTGTCTCGGCGCGGGTGCTCGACGTCACGCGCAACGTCGTCAAGATCCAGACCGGTTATCTCTATCACTATGCCTTTGCCATGCTGATCGGCGTCGCCGGCCTGATCACCTGGTTCATGTTCATGGGGGGCCAGCAATGACCACCTGGCCAATTCTCTCCGTCGTCACCTTCCTGCCCGTCGTCGGTGCGCTGCTGATCTATCTGGTGCGCGGCGACGACGAGGCTGCCCGCCGCAACGCGCGCTGGATCGCGCTGTGGACCACGCTGATCACCTTCGCGGTGTCGGTGATCCTGGTGCTGCGCTTCGACCCCAACCTGACCGACTTCCAGTTCGTCGAGAAGAAGAACTGGCTGGCGGCCGGCATCAGCTACCACATGGGCGTCGATGGCATCTCGCTGCCGTTCGTCATCCTGACCACCGCCCTGATGCCGTTCTGCATCATCGCGAGCTGGAAGTCGGTGACCAACCGGCTGCGCGAATACATGATGGCGTTCCTGATCCTGGAAACGCTGATGGTCGGTACCTTCTCGGCGCTCGACCTCGTGCTGTTCTACCTGTTCTTCGAGGGCGGCCTGATCCCGATGTTCCTGATCATCGGCGTCTGGGGCGGTCCGCGCCGGGTCTACGCGTCGTTCAAGTTCTTCCTCTACACCTTGCTCGGCTCGGTCCTGATGCTGCTCGCCATCATGGCGCTGTACTGGAACGCAGGGACCACGGACATCCCGACGCTGATGCACACGGCGGTGCCGCGCAACCTGCAGACCTGGGCTTGGCTGGCCTTCTTCGCGTCCTTCGCGGTGAAGATGCCGATGTGGCCTGTTCATACCTGGCTGCCGGACGCGCACGTCGAGGCGCCAACGGCGGGCTCGGTGATCCTGGCGGCGATCCTGCTGAAGATGGGCGGCTACGGCTTCCTGCGCTTCTCGCTGCCGATGTTCCCGCTGGCCTCGCACGATTTCGCGCCGCTGGTGTTCACGCTGTCGGCGATCGCGATCATCTACACCTCGCTGGTCGCGCTGATGCAGGAGGACATCAAGAAGCTCATTGCCTACTCGTCGGTGGCGCATATGGGCTTCGTCACGATGGGCATCTTCGCCGGCACCATGCAGGGTGTCGCCGGCGGCGTGTTCCAGATGATCTCGCACGGCATCGTCTCGGGCGCACTGTTCCTCTGCGTCGGCGTCGTCTACGACCGCATGCACACCCGCGAGATCGCGGCCTACGGCGGCCTCGTCAACCGGATGCCGGTCTATGCGCTAGTGTTCATGGTGTTCACCATGGCCAATGTCGGCCTGCCCGGCACCTCCGGCTTCGTCGGCGAGTTCATGACCTTGCTCGGCACCTTCAAGGTGTCGATCCCGACGGCGTTCTTCGCGACGTTCGGTGTCATCCTCTCGGCCGGCTATGCGCTGTGGCTGTACCGCAAGGTGGTGTTCGGCGCGCTGACCAAGCCGTCGCTCGCGAGCATCAAGGACCTCACCTTCCGTGAAGGTGTGATCCTGTTTCCGCTGGTGGCGCTGACCATCCTGTTCGGCGTCTATCCGAAGCCGATCCTGGACATGTCGGCGGCCTCGGTGCAGCAGCTCGTGACCAACTACAATACCGCCGTGACGGCCGTGAAGGCCGCCGCGCTGCTCCAATGATGAGACCCCAGGGGTCGGGACAGAGACGATGATCGAGAATCTTGGGCCTCAGCTTTGGGTGGTGCTGCCGGAGCTGCTGCTGGCCTTGGGGGCCATGGCGCTGTTGATGCTGGGCGCGTTTCGCGGGCAGGGTACGACGGGGGTCGTCACCGGCCTCGCCGTCGCGCTGCTGATCGTGGTCGGCATCCTCGTGCTGAGACAGCCTGGCGGTCAGGCCTTTGGCGGCAGCTTCATCGCCGACAGTTACGCGCGCTTCCTGAAGATCCTGGCGATCATCGGCTCTGCCGCGACGCTGATCATGTCGGCGGAGTTCCTGTCGAAGCCGGACCGCCGCATCTTCGAATATGCGATCCTGGTGCTGCTTTCGACCTTGGGCATGCTGGTCCTGATCTCGGCCGGCGACCTGATCACGCTCTATCTCGGCCTCGAGCTGATGTCGCTGGCGCTCTACGTCGTCGCCGCCAGCCATCGCGACAACGTCAAGTCGACCGAAGCCGGCCTGAAGTACTTCGTGCTCGGCGCGCTGTCGTCCGGCATGCTGCTTTACGGCGCCTCGCTGATCTACGGCTTCACCGGCACGGTGAGCTTTGCCGGGATTGCCGCGGCCACCAAGACCGGCAGCGTTGGCATCATCTTCGGCCTCGTCTTCCTGTTCGCCGGCATGTGCTTTAAGGTCTCGGCGGTGCCGTTCCACATGTGGACGCCTGATGTCTATGAGGGCGCGCCGACCCCGGTCACGGCGTTCTTCGCCTCCGCACCGAAGGTCGCGGCGATTGCCGTGTTCGCGCGCGTCGCGCTGACGGCGTTTCCCGGCATCACCTTCCAGTGGCAGCAGATCATCGTGTTCGTCTCGATCGCCTCGATGGCGCTCGGCTCGTTCGCCGCGATCGGCCAGACCAACATCAAGCGCCTGATGGCTTATTCGTCGATCGGCCACATGGGCTTCGCGCTGGTCGGCCTCGCCGCCGGCACGGTGGAGGGCGCGCAGGGCGTGCTGACCTACATCGCGATCTACGTCGCGATGACGCTGGGCTCGTTCGCCGTAATCATGGCGATCAAGCGCAACGGCCAGTCGTTCGAGAAGATCAGCGATTTCTCTGGCCTGTCGCGGACCAACCCGCTGCTCGCGTTCTTCTTCGCGATGCTGCTGTTCTCGCTGGCCGGCGTGCCGCCGCTCGCGGGCTTCTTCGCCAAGTGGTACGTGTTCGTCGCCGCGATCAAGGGCGGCCTGTTCACGCTGTCGGTGATCGGTGTCCTCACCAGCGTGGTCGGCGCCTACTACTACCTTCTGATCGTCAAGACGATGTATTTCGACGAGCCTCTCGCCACGCTCGATCCTGTCCGGATCGAGCTGCGCACCGTGCTCGCCATCTCCGGCATCTTCAACATCCTGTTCTTCGCCTATCCCGGCCCGCTGGTCAGCGCCGCCGCGGCCGCGGCGAAGTCGCTGTTCTAGATGTCGTTTGCGCTCGGGGCCCGTGCCGCTGCCAGCGGTTACGGGCTCGTCGTCTTCGATCAGGCCGGCTCGACCAATATCGAGGCTATGGCCGGCGCTCGGCAGGAAGCCAAGGCGTGCTGGTTCGTCACCACGGAGCAGACCGCCGGGCGTGGCCGTCGCCAGCGGCCATGGATCGCGCCGCGCGGCAACTTGGCCTCGTCAGTGCTCGAAGTGCTGAACGTCGGACCGGCCGTCGCCGCCACGCTCGGCTTCGCTGCCGGCCTCGCGATCTCGAGCGCGCTGCGCCAAGTGAGCCGGGAGGCGGTGCTGCGGACCGGCGGCAGTTCAGCGCTCGATTTCGAGGTGAAGTGGCCGAATGACGTGCTCGCCGGCGGTCGCAAGATCGTCGGCATGCTGCTCGAGGCGGAGCAGGTGGCCGGCGGGCTGGCGGTCGTGGCCGGCATCGGCACCAATGTGGTAGCAGCGCCGACCGATACCCCGACACCTGCGGTCTCGCTGCGGGATCTCGGGGTCGAGGTCAGCGCCGAGGATCTGTTCTCCGCGCTGTCCGACAGCTGGGTCGAGTATGTCGGCATCTGGAACGAGGGCCGCGGCTTCGGTGATATCCGCAAGTTGTGGCTCGAGCGCGCGGCGGGCCTCGGCCAGCCGGTCGCCATCAGGTCCGGACATGCTATCATCGAGGGGATTTTCGACACGATCGACGAACAGGGTTGTATGCTGGTGCGGACCGCGGAGGGACGATTGGAGCCGATCACGGCCGGTGATGTTCATTTCGGCTCGGTTGCATCCAAGGGAGCGGTCTAGATGGCGCGTCCGGACGAATTGACATTTGCGCCGCTCGGCGGCGTCGGCGAGATCGGCATGAACCTGTCGATCTACGGCCTCGGCAATCGCCACCAGCGCTCCTGGCTTGCGATCGATCTCGGCGTCTCGTTCGGCGACGAGGAGCACTTGCCGGGCATCGACCTGATCATGCCCGACGTCGCTTTCCTGGAGAAGGAGGGCAAGAACCTCGTCGGCCTGGTGCTGACGCACGCGCATGAGGACCATTTCGGCGCCATCATCGATCTCTGGCCGCGGCTGAAATGTCCGATCTACGCGACCAAGTTCAGTGCCGCGCTGTTCGAGGCGAAGTGCGAGGCCGAACGGCTGCCGGCCAAGATCCCGGTCAAGGTGATCCCATCGGGCGGCCGCGTCGACATCGGGCCATTCAATGTCGAGTTCATCCCGGTCGCGCATTCGATTCCGGAATCGCATGCGCTCGCCATCCACACCGAGGTCGGCACCGTCCTGCATACCGGCGACTGGAAGATCGATCCGACGCCGGTGCTGGGTGCGCCGACCGACGAGAAGCGTCTGCGCGAGCTCGGCGATGCCGGGCTGCTCGCGCTGATCGGCGATTCCACCAACGCCGTGCGCGAGGGACGCTCGCCGTCCGAGGCGGAGGTCGCCAAGACGATCGCAGCCCTCGTCAAGGAAGCCAAGGGCCGCGTCGCCGTCACCACCTTCGCCTCGAACGTCGCCCGCATCCGCGCTGTCGCCGAAGCTGCGCGCGAGGCCGAGCGCGAGGTCGTCATCGTCGGCCGCGCCATGGAGCGCGTGGTCCAGGTCGCGCGCGAGACCGGCTATCTCGACGGCGTGCAGAATTTCCGCGGCATGGATATGTACGGTCATTTCCCGGCCGACAAGGTGCTGGCGCTGTGCACCGGCAGCCAGGGCGAAGCACGCGCCGCGCTGGCGCGTATCGCCAATGACGATCATCCGCTGGTCACGTTGAACAAGGGCGACACCGTCATCTTCTCCTCGCGCACCATCCCCGGCAATGAGAAGGCGGTCGGCGCCGTCATCAACGGCCTGGTGCAGCAGGGCATCGAGATCATCACCGATCGCAATCATCTGGTTCATGTCTCCGGCCATCCGCGTCGCGACGAGCTGCGCGACATGATCGCCTGGACGCGGCCTCAGCTCCTGATCCCGGTGCATGGCGAAGCGCTGCACCTGCACGAGCACGCGCAGCTGGCGCGCGCCTGCGGCGTGCCGAAGGTGATCACCTGCCGCAACGGTGACCTCGTCAAGCTCGGCCCTGGAGATCCCGGGATCATCGACCAGCTGCCGTCAGGACGCCTCTACAAGGACGGCAACATCCTTGAGGATTCGAAGTCGCGCGCCGTCGTCGAGCGCCGCAAGATCAGCTTTGCCGGCTGCATCTTCGTGGCGCTGGCCATCACCGAAAAGGGCGAGCTGGCCGACGATCCCGAGGTCGACATGGTCGGCATTCCCGAGAAGAATGCTGCCGGAGAGGAGATGGACGACATCGTGTTCGATGCCGTGGTCTCGACTTTCGAAGGTCTGCCGCGGGCGCGGAAGCGCGATCCCGATGCTGCCGCGGAATCGGTGCGGCGGGCGGTTCGCTCGACCGTGAACGAGCAGTGGGGCAAAAAGCCGATCTGCATCGTCCACGTGCTGGAAGTCTGAGTGTTGGTCGTCTGACGCGCGCCGATCGAACGGCCGAAAGAAGAGTGGAGGAAGTCATGCTGGGCCGGCTCAACCACGTCGCCATCGCTGTCAAGGACGCCGAGAAGGCCGCCAAGATCTATGGCGCGGCATTCGGCGCGGAGATCTCAGCCGCGGTGCCGCTGCCCGAGCACGGCGTCATCACCGTGTTCGTCACATTGCCCAACACCAAGATCGAGTTCATCCAGCCGCTCGGCGAGGCCTCGCCGATCGCCAAATTTCTCGAACGCAATGCCGATGGCGGCATCCATCACGTCTGCTACGAGGTGGCCGACATCATCGCCTCGCGCGACACGCTGATCAAGGAGGGCGCCCGGGTGCTCGGGGATGGCCAGCCGAAAATCGGTGCGCACGGCAAGCCCGTGCTGTTCCTGCATCCGAAGGATTTTTCCGGCGCGCTCGTCGAGATCGAGCAGGCCTGAGGCATCGGCACGATCATGGCCTATACGATCTCAACCTGGCTCGCGATCTACTTCGTCCTGTGGTGGGTGACCCTGTTCGTGATCCTGCCGTTCGGCGTGCGCAGTCAGCATGAGACGGGCGGCGTTGCGCCCGGCACCGATCCGGGCGCACCGACCATCAGTCTGATGGGCCGCCGCCTGATCTGGACGACGCTGCTGTCGGCCGTCATCTTCGGCCTGGGCCTGATGGCCTATCAGGCCGGCTATCTCAACATCGAGCGGCTGTCCAGACTGATGGGGATGCCGTTCTAGTCCGCTTGCATCGCACAACAGCCATCCCGAAGCCGATGCGCGGACGCGCGTCGGCTTTTTTGCTATAGGGAGCGAAACGAGATCGACAGGGAGGTTGCGCGTGACGACATCGGCCGCCGCTCGGCAGCAGACACCATCGGGTTATCGCATTCTGAACGAGGCGGATCTTCGCCTCTATCTCGCCGCGATACCGGCAGTGGCCGGGCAACTCGGTGGACCGGCCGAGCGCTGGACCATTGTGGAGGTGGGCGACGGCAATCTCAACCTCGTCTTCATCGTCAAGGGGACGACAGGCGGTCTCGCCGTGAAACAGGCGTTGCCCTACGTGCGGCTCGTCGGTGAGAGCTGGCCGCTGCCGCTGTCCCGCGCGCATTATGAGCATCTCGCGCTCTCGCATCAGGCCCGGCTGGCGCCGGCGTCGGTGCCTGCGATCGTGCATCACGATGCCGCTTTGGCGCTGACCGCGATGGAGCTGCTGGAGCCTCACATCATCATGCGCAAGGGCATGGTGGCAGGCACGATCTATCCGGCCTTCGTCGATCACATCACGACGTTCATGGCGCGGACCTTGTTCTTCTCGTCCGATCTTGCGCTGTCGGCTGCGGAGAAGAAGGAGGCCATCGCGAGCTTCGCCGGCAACCATGCGCTGTGCAAGATCACGGAGGACCTGATCTTCACCGATCCGTATCGGGTCGCCGAGCAGAACCGCTGGACATCACCATGGCTGGACGCGACCGCGGCCGACATCCGCGCCGATCTCGATCTGCACGTCGCGATCTCCCGGCTGAAGCTGAAGTTCATGTCGAGCGCCGAGGCGCTGATCCATGGCGACCTGCACACGGGCTCGATCATGGTGACGGACACCGAGACCAAGGTGATCGATCCGGAATTCGCCTTCTACGGTCCGATGGGTTTTGACGTCGGCGCCGTCCTGGCCAACCTGCTGATGGCGTACTTTGCCTCGGCCGGTCACGAGCGGACCCCGGGTGACAGGCAGGCCTTCGAGGGCTGGGTGCTGGGCACGGTCGATCAGGTCTGGAACGGGTTCGCGGGCAAATTCCTCGCGCTCTGGCGCAGCGAGGCGACCGGAGATGCCTATCCGCTGTCGCTATTCCCCGGCGACGCGGGCGCCGCGCGGCTGGAGACGGAGCGCCAGGCATACATGGCGAGGCTGTTCCAGGATGCCGTCGGCTTCACGGCCGCCAAGATCATCCGCCGCATCCTTGGTCTCGCGCACAACATCGACTTCGAGCTGATCGAAGATGCGAAGCAGCGCGCGGTGTGCGAGGCAAGGGCGCTGCGGCTGGCGCGAAGGCTGATGACCGAGACGGCATCGTTCACGTCGATCGATGCGGTGACGAAGGCTGCACGCGAACTGCGAGAATGGCAGCCGGAGTTCTGATGTCGAAGCTCTCGTCATTGCGAGGAGCGCAGCGACGAATCGATCCAGAATCGAGCGCGTAACCCTGGATTGCTTCGCTGCGCTCGCAATGACGGAAGACGCCGCGTAGGGTGGGCAAAGGCGCGGCACGATGTGTCAGCCAGGCTTGGCTCTTTCGCGCGCCGTGCCCACCATTCGCGCACGAACGCGTTGATGGACGGTGGGCACGCTGCCGCCCTGCGGGCGGCGGCTTTGCCCACCCTACAGGATCCCGCTCAATCCGCCGCCTTTGCCCGCAGCCGCTGGGCGTAGACGTTGATCACCAGTGCGGCCAGCAGGATCAGGCCGCGGATCAGGATCTTCAGGAAGCTGTCGATGTTGACGTGGTCGAGGCCGTTGTTGAGGACGCCGAGCACGAACAGGCCGACGATGGTGTTGCCGATGCCGCCACGGCCGCCGAACAGGCTGGTGCCGCCGACCACGACGGCGGCGATCGAGTCGAGCAGGTAGGTGTCGAACTCGTTCTGCTGCGCGCTGCCGAAATGCGCCACGCCGAGCATGCCGCCGATGCCGGAGCAGACCGCCGAGATCACCATCACGCTGCCGAGGATGAGCTTCACGTTCAGGCCGGAATATTCAGCCGCTTCGCGGTTGCCGCCGACCATGTAGACGTAGCGGCCGAACCGCGTGTAGGTCAGCACGAGATGACCCAGCAGCAGCATCAGGGCGGCGACGATCACGATCCACGGGATGCCCGCGACGGAGCCCGAGCCGAGCGTGGTGATGATGGGCGGGACCTTGTAGGCAATCTGGCCGCGCACCAGCATCGCCGACACGCCGGCGGCGATCTGCATCATCGCGAGCGTCATGATGAAGGAGGGGATGCCGATCACCGTCAGGCCGAAGGCATTGACCACGCCGAGCAGGGCGCACAGCGCCAGCGCGAGCAGGATGGCGGCAAAGCCGGGCATCGGTACGTTGGCGATGTTGACGTAGGATTCCTGCAAGGTGAAGTAGGCCACCGCGATGCCGGTCACGTTGGCGATGGCCGCGATCGACAGGTCGATCTCGGCGCACAGGATCACGAAGGTGAGGCCGACTGCGATGATGCCGGTCACCGAGACCTGGGTCAGGATGTTGCCGACATTGTCGAGGGTCGCGAACGACGGCGAGGCGATCGCGAAAAACGCGCTCAGAAAGATCAGCGTCAGGAATGGGGCGATGTTGCGCATCTGCGAGCGCAGCATCGAGCCGATGCCGCCCGCGCGTTGCTGCTGCGCCTCCGGAATCGGAACGGTGTCGCCATGCGCCATGAGATTCTCCTTACGCCGCCTCGAGCAGACGGTCTTTGCTGATGGTCTCGCCGGCGAATTCGCGCACGACCTCGCCGCGCTTGAGCACGATGACGCGGTCGGCCAGCGACAGCACCGTCTCCGGCTCGGTTGATAGCACGATCACGGCGATGCCCTGGTCGCGCAGCTGCCGGACAATTCCGATCACGTCGCTCTTGGCGCCGACATCCATGCCGCGGGTCGGCTCGCACAGCACCAGGAGCCGCGGCGGATGGCTGAGCCATTTGGCGAGCGCCACCTTCTGCTGGTTGCCGCCGGAGAGCAGGCCGAGGTCGATCTCGACGTCAGCGGGGCGGATCTGCAGCTGCTCGACCTGGCGCCGCGCGAGTTCGCGCTCGCGCGAGGGCTTCAGCAGCACCGCATTGATGCGGTCGAGGATGCTGATCGAGACGTTCTTGTAGACCGGTTCCTGCAGGAACAGCATGTCGCGCCGGCTTTCCGGCACGAAGGCGATGCCGGCGCGGCGCGCATCAGCCGTGCTCTTGAAGCGGTTGCGCTCGCCGGAGATGCGCAGCTCGCCCGCATCGGGGGCGAGCTTGCCGAACAGGATCCGCGCCAGCTCGAGCTGGCCGCAGCCCATGAAGCCGTAGATTCCGAGCACCTCGCCGGCATGAACCGAGAACGAGACGCGCTTGAGATTGCGCGCCAGCGACAGGCCGTCGGCTTCGACCACCACCGGCTTGCCGGCCGGCGGCGCGGGCAGGGTGATGTCGTGGGTGTAGCTGTCCTCCAGCGCGTCGCGGCCCTTGCCGATCATGGCCTCGATCAGCGCGGCCTTGCTGGTGTCGGCCGCGCGCGTCTCCATGATCTTGCGGCCATTGCGGAACACCGTGACCTCGTCGGAGATCAGCAGGATGTCCTCGATGAAATGCGAGATGAAGATGATCCCGGTGCCCTCTTCGCGCAGCTTCCGCAAGGCTGCAAACAGCCGCTCGACTTCCGGCGGCGACAGCGCCGAGGTCGGCTCGTCCAGGATGATGATGCGCGCGCCGGAGAACAGCACGCGCGCGATCTCGATCAGCTGCTGCACGCCGATCGGCAGGTCGCCGAGGCGGCTCATCGGATCGGCCTCGATGCCGAGTCGCTTAAGCTGCTCCGCGGCCTCGCGCGCCATGCGTCGCCACTGCACGATGCCGAGCGCGTTGGTCGGCTGATTGCCGAGAAACACGTTCTCGGCCACGGTGAGATCAGGGGCGACACTGAGCTCCTGATGCACCATGGCGATGCCGGCCGCGCGGGCATCCCGCGCGGAGTTGAAATGAACCTCGCGGCCGTCAAGCAGGAAACGGCCGGAGAATCCGGTGTGCACGCCGGCGATGATCTTCATCAGCGTGCTCTTGCCGGCGCCGTTCTCCCCGACGAGACCATGGATCTCGCCGGGGCGAAGCGTGAAGTCGACGCCGCGCAAGGCGGTGACGCCGCCGAACGACTTGGTGATGTCCTGCAATTCCAGAAGAGGCGGGCGGCTGTCCGACATGGGAGAGACTTCAGATCAGGAAGTGATCCTCCATCCATTGCATGCCCGCGGCGTTGGCTTTGGTCACGACGGGGCCGTCGGTCACCACACTCTTCGGAATGCCCTGGCCGCTCTTTTCGCCGGCCGTGACCGCGGCGACACCCGCGACGATCGCGCCGCCATGGATGCGGCAGGATGGATTGCGGACGGTTGCGAACATGCGGCCGTCGCTGACCGCCTGGATCGCCGGCGGCATGGCGTCGACGCCGCCGATCAGGATGTTGGTACGGTTGCGCGCCTTCATGATGTTGTAGGCCGCGAGCGCCATGTCGTCGTTATGGAAGAACGC
Source organism: Bradyrhizobium sp. HKCCYLS20291 (assembly GCF_051167715.1). Lineage (NCBI taxonomy): Bacteria > Pseudomonadati > Pseudomonadota > Alphaproteobacteria > Hyphomicrobiales > Nitrobacteraceae > Bradyrhizobium > Bradyrhizobium sp. HKCCYLS20291. The sequence goes on from NZ_JBNPTO010000007.1 coordinate 307,066, forward strand.
CGCGTCGATCTGCGGATACTTCGTCAGGTAGGTCTCCCACAGGCGTGCCGCCTTCGAGACATCCCAATCGGCCGGCTGCGTATCGAGCACCTCGATGTTCGGGAACTGCTTGATGACCGAGTTGAAGCCCTTGGCGCGGCCCTGGGCGCCGGTGTGACCGAGCGCGCCCTGGGTCATGATGATCTTGCCCTTGCCGCCCATCGCGGTCGCGAGCGCCTGGGTCACCGAGGCGCCCATGAACTCGTTGTCGGGGGCGAGGAACGAGTGGACGTTGATCTGATCGAGCGGCGCGATCAGCGTGTCCATGTCGATCACGGGAATGCCCGCGTCGATCATCTTCTGCACGGGCTGCGTCAGGGTGCCGATGCCGAACGCCTGGATCGCGACGAAGTCCCATTTCTGCGACGCCATGTTGTCGATCGCCGCGCGCTGCTTCACAGCGTCGAGCTGGCCGTCGAACCAGGTCACTTCGACGTTGAGCAGCTTGCCCCACCATTCCGCCGCCTGCTTGCCCTGGGCGCACCAGGTCGCCTGCAGGCCGGCGTTGGAGAATGCAGCCTTGAGCGGCTTTTCAGAGCGGCCCATTTCAGCGGCCATGGCCGGATTGATTCCGAAACCGGCGAGCAGCGCCGCCGCAGAGCCGGCGACCGTCGCCGCCTGGAGAAGATCGCGCCTCGTGTTGATGATTTTGTTGGACGTTTTGTCAGTGCCGGACATTCCGTGCTCCCTGTCCCATCGTTGTCTGGCGGCGTCATTGATTGCGCTACCAAGATCGACACTGTTTCACATCGCTTTGCATCTCGCTACAGCGACATGTTGTGCGCTGCATCCTGAATGTGTGGCGCTGCACGCGCGATGTCAGGAAGCTGTGATGTTGCGATGCTAGGCGGCGCGTCACGCGCATGTGCCTTGCGCACTAGGAGATCAAGTTGAGTTCGACCCGCATCGCCGTGATCGGCGACATCCATCACGGCCGGGACACGCCCACCAAACGGGGATCAGCGGCGATGCCGCTGCTGAGCCGTTTTGTCGCAGAGGTCAATGCCGTTCGGATCGATGCGGTGATCGAGCTCGGCGACCGCATATCGGATGAAAGTCCCGAGCGCGATCGCAAGCTGGCGCAGGAGGTCGCCGATCAATTCACGAGGCTGTCGGCGCCGCGTCATCATGTCAGCGGCAACCATGACGTCGCCATGCTGAGCCTTGCCGACAACGAAGTCATTCTGGGCCGGCCGACGGGATCGCGTGCGCTGGTGATCGGCGATGTCAGGTGCGCATTCTGGCAGCCCGATGTGAGACTCACGCGAGAGCGCGGTCTTCATCTCGCCGCGGATGACATCGCCGATCTCCGGCAGCTGCTGGCGGATGAGCGTCCGACCTTGCTGATCAGCCATGTTCCCTTGTCGGGCCATGCGCAGACCGGCAATTTCTACTTCGAGCGCAATCCCGGCCACGCGACCTACGCCGAAATCGATTCCATCCGGGGCGTGATCGCGCAGGCGCCGTGTCCCATCATCGCTCTTGCCGGGCACGTGCATTGGAGCACTTTGACGACAGTTGACGGCACGCCGCACCTCACCCTGCAATCGCTGACCGAAACGTTCATCTCCGGTGAGCCGGCCGAAGCTGCGGGTCTGTTGGAGATCGACGACGGCGTGGTGCGTTGGACCATTTCCGGGCGCGAGCCGCTTTCGGTCACGCTGCCGTGGCCGCGCGTGAAACCGCGCTGGCGGGCGCCATTGTCGTCGTTCAGGTCAGCTGTCGATAGGTGAGCATCAGATGGCTGAAGATCGGAAGCGTGTTCAGGTGGCATTCATGCGCAGACCGGTACCGTCTGCTCTGACATGCTGGCTGCCCAATATTTGCTCAAAAAAATAGAGCAGGGCAGCGGGCCCTGCTCGGAAATTGTGTCGACCCTTTAAATATCCCGCAAGTTCAGATTTGATCTTGTTAAGCGGGGTGACGCTGCTTGTTGCGCGCCAGGGCTCCTCCCGAGACTTGGACCACCAGACTTCCGCAAGCGTTAGCCTGAGGCCCGAATTCGTAGACGATCTTTTTGCGTTTGTCATCCTTTTCGGCAACGATTGTTCAAATTTCGCGCACTTCCTGAAATGATCGGTAAGTGCTTGCAATTGGCCGCTTTTGCTCTCGCGCTTTTTCGGCCAAGGTGCTGAAATACCGTGATCGTGGACGGTCCCGGAACCTCGCCGTGCTCGTTCTTGGTCAGCGACGGCCCGGCCAAATGTCCTGACTGTGCTCTCTGCGACCTCGACTCTCGACGCGCGCTCGGGCACAACGGTTCCGTTCATTTGGCGAGCATCGATGCGGCAGCGGCTGCAAGCTTTTCTTCCGATCGTGCTGGTTGCACTCATGGTGCAAATCCTGGCGCCGATCGGTGCTGCATGGGCTGCCGCGGCGGCCGCCGCCGATCCTCTGCGCGGAATCGAGATCTGCCACGGGCAGGCTGGTTCCCCGGCTGATGATGAGTCGCGGGCCAAGCAAGTCCGGGGCGACTGTGCGCTGTGCTGCGCGGCTCAGCCGACCGCGCTGGATGCGCCGGCAAGGGTCGCCATCGGCCTTTCGCAACGCGCAGTCTCGGACATCGTCTGGCGCGCGCCTGCGCCGGATGTCCATGTCGGGCGGGCATTTTCCCACGCCCGGGCGAGAGCGCCACCACCGCTGTGATGCGTTGGCCGCCATGCGGCCGCTGTTTCCGTGAAATGTGAAGTAGCCATCTGCATCATCGGCCTTGCCTTGTCCGGCGGGGGAGATGCGCCGACGAGTCGATCTGGCGCATCCAATGACCATTGAGAGGATTTATCGACATGACGTTCTTCAGACGCTCTCTGCTCGCGCTCGTTCTGCTATCGGCTGGCGCTCCCGCGGCCTTTGCTGCTGACGTGAAGGCAGGTGACCTCGTCATCAGCCAGCCGTGGAGCCGGGCGACACCGGGCGGAGCCAAGACCGGCGCCGGTTATCTGACCATCGAAAACAAGGGCGCCGCGCCCGATCGTCTGGTCGCCGCGTCGGGCGAGGTGGCTGGCCGAATCGAGGTCCATGAGATGGCCGTCACCAATGGCGTCATGACGATGCGTCCGCTCGAGAAGGGCCTCGTCATCGAGCCGGGCAAGGTCGTGGCGCTGGCGCCCGGCGGCTATCACCTGATGCTGATGGAGCTGAAGGGACCGCTGAAGCAGGGCGACAAGCTGCCGGTCACGCTCGAGTTCGAGAAGGCCGGCAAGGTGGCCGTGACGCTCGACGTGCAGGCGGTCGGTGCCAAGGCGCCGGGCGGCGAGGGCGGCAGCATGATGAAGCACGAGCACAAGATGTAACGCCGCTGTCCGAGAGCGGGTGCCTTCAATGGACCGACGCGCCTTCAACTCGTCTCTTCTGGCAGGCTCGCTCGCGGGCCTGCTGCTGCCGGGCGCTCGCGCCCAGCAGACGGCGCACTCTGCCGGCAAGCCCGTCATCGGATTGCTGGTCTATCCCGGCATGATCCTGCTCGATCTCACGGGGCCGCTGACCGTCTTCAACATCATGCAAGCCGATATCCGCCTGATGGCGGCTGCGATGGCGCCGGTCACGACCGACGTCGGCATTCCCGTGGCTCCGACCCACAGCTTCGAGACGGCGCCGGCGGAGCTCGACGTGCTGTTCGTGCCGGGCGGACTGAAGGGCACCGTTGACGGCATGAACGATCCGCGCACCGTCGATTTCCTCGCTGCGCGCGGCGAGCGGGCGCGTTTTGTCACCAGCGTTTGTACCGGCTCGCTGCTGCTGGGCGCTGCGGGCCTGTTGAAGGGCTACAACGCCACCTCGCATTGGTACGTGCGCGATCTGCTGCCGCTGATGGGCGCGACGATGGTGGCGGATCGCGTGGTGGCGGACCGCAACCACATCACGGCGGGAGGCGTCACGGCCGGCATCGACTTTGGCCTCGCGCTGGCTGCAAAGCTCACCAGCGAAGACACTGCGAGGCGGATCCAGCTCCTGATCGAATACGATCCACAGCCGCCTTTTGCGGCCGGCTCGCCGGAGCGCGCCGGCGCGGACGCCACCAACGCGGTGCTGACCCAGCGCGCCCCGCTGATCCGGCAGGCCGAGCAGGCATCACGTTCCGCCGGTGCGAGGCTCGGCATCCCATGAGGTCCTGCCGCGCGATCATTCATGGTTTGCGCAAGCCCGTTGGCCGTGCCCGCGGCAATGGGCGGCGCCGATGGATACTGCGCAGTCTGCCGCTGGCTCTGTTCGCCCTGATTATTCAGGTTCTGGCGCCTGTGGCGGCGTCGGCAATGACGGCGGCAACGCTCGCAGCCGCCGCTTCGCTCGGCGGCGCCGTGATCTGCCATGCCGAAATCGACGGCGCGCCCACGAATTCCGACGGCGACCGGGCGGCCTGCGGCCTGGACTGCGTCATGTGCTGCGTCGTCCACGCCGCAGCAGCCCTCGATACGCCACTCGTTCCGACCCACGCAGCCCCGCCGCGCGGATGGGCGCGGATAGCATGGAGCGGGCGCGAACTCGGCCTGATCCATCTCCTCGCCCGCACGCAAACGCAGCCTCGAGCGCCTCCCTCCCTGTCCTGACCACGACCATCACAACCAGCAGCAGGCGCTTGCGCCCACGCGGCATCTGATCAGGAAGACCGGCCATGGGAGCCGGCATTGGGGAAGTCAAAACATGTTTCGTCGTCATGCCCTCGGTGGCGTGAGTGTGGTCGCTCTGCAGCTCGTGTTGTTGCAGCCGGCCACTATCGCGCACGCCCAGCCCGAGCGGGAATTGCCATCCGTCACCGTCGACGCACCGCGCGCCGCGCCACAGCGGGCCGTGCGCAAGCCGGCTGCGCCCGCGGCTGTGCTGACCACCCGCCCATCCAAGCCGCCGGCAGCGTCGGTGGCTAATAGCTCCGGGCAGGGCGCAGCCGCATCCGGCCGGCTTGCCGGCGCGAGCGACGCCCGTGACCGGCTCAGCCAGGCGCCGTCCGGCCAGACGGCGACCATGATCGATCGCAGCCGCTACGACGACCGACCGGCCTTCACGGTGGGCGACATCCTGCGTGAAAGTCCCGGCGTCTCGGTGAAGCAAGGCAACGGACCGCGCGACCTCGGCATCTCCATCCGCGGCTCCAACGCCCGCAACGGGTTTGGCATCCGCAACGTCGTGCTGTTCGACGACGGCTTTCCGGTCACGCAGCCGGACGGGCTGTCGCGCAGCGACCTCATCGACCCCCATGCCTATGGTGCGGTCGACGTCATCCGCGGGCCGTCCTCGGCGCTGTACGGCAACTATGCGACCGGCGGCGCGATCAACTTCCGCACCCGGCCGGGCGGCAGTATCGATGGCGCGGAGATCGGCAGTGAAGGCGGCAGCTTCGGCTATCTCAGCAACTATCTGACCTACGGCAAGAAGGTCGGCAATTTCGAAGGCTCGCTGTTCACCAGCGACGTGCGTGGCGACGGCTATCTCGGCAATGGCTGGTTCAACACCCAGACGGTGAATTTCCTCGGGACTTTGAAGGTCACGCCGGACGACCGCTTCACGGTCAAGATCATCAACAACGACTTGGTGACGCGACTGCCGCTGCGCTACACGCTCGACCAATACTATCAGAACCCATATCAACAGGGCTGCGCCACCTTCGCCTCCAGGGCCGCCGGCTGCGCGCTCGTCGGGCTCAACAAGAACGGCTTCAACGCGGCCGCTGGGGTCGACCAGGAGACTGCGCTGCAGGCCGGGCTTGGCCGCAACGATCGCCGCACCATCGTGGGCGGACGTTGGGAGCACGATTTCGACAACAACACCACCTGGCGCAACCAGTTCGTGTTCGATGATCGCAACATCAGCCAGCCCACGGGATCGACCAGCGCGATCGGCGACTTTCCGTCCTACAACTACATGAGCGACGTCACCCGGCGCGGCGAGATCTTCGGCCTGGAGTCGACGGCCTATTTCGGCGCGTTCTACAACACGCTCACGGCCTCGAGCGATACGCGCTTCGTCATGCCCGGCGGCAACGCCACGCTTGGCCGGCTCTCGGGCAACACCTGGAGCGAGACCACCAATTATGGCCTGCGGGCGCGCGAGGAGCTCAAGCTGACGGCCGCCTTGACCGCGGTCGCCGGGCTCGGCTGGGAACGTACGCATCTTCGCGGCGTGAACGCGGCCTACGGGTATCCGCTGGTCGGCTCGACGCCGCCGGGGATCACGACCGCGGACCGGCAGTTCGACAATCTCGCGCCCGAACTGGCGCTGCTCTACCGGGTGAACAGCGACTGGCTGCTGCGAGCCCGCGTCGCCACCGGCTATGGGACGCCGCAGGCCTCCAACCTGTTCGTTCTGCCGAGCGGCGCCTTCGGCAACAACACGCAGCTGCAGTCGCAGGCCAATCTCGGTTACGACGTTGGTTTCGACTGGACGCCGAACCGGGCTTTGACCCTCAGCGCGACCGGCTTCTACGAGTTCTTCCGCAATGAGATCTTGACCCAGGCCGTCACCGGCGCGCAGAACGCGTCCTATACCTTCAACGCGCCGCGTTCGGAACACAAGGGCGTCGAGCTGGCGGCAGATTGGCAGTTTCTGCCGGGCTGGCGGTTCACCGCCGCCTACACCTACCTCGACCAAGTCTACACCGAGTACACCGAGAACCTCGCGAGCGGGTTGACTCTCTTCAGCTTCAACCGTGCCGGCAACAAGATACCCGGCATCTCGCCGAACGAACTGACCGCACGGATCGGCTACGATCACGACAGCGGGAGACTGGCTGGGCTCGGTGGTTTCGTCGAGGTCCAATGGAAGGATTCCTTCTATATGGACAACGGGAATTTGTTGAAAGCGCCCGGCTACGAGCTGGTTAACCTGAACGTTCACTATAAGACCGAGTTGGTGTCGGAGACGTTGAAGTCGCTGAACGTCTTCTTCGAGGTCCGTAACGTGTTCGACCGCACCTACATCGCCTCGGCCAACAACGTGCAGAATGCGATGAAGTCCGGCGTGCAGGACGTGGCGACCACCGGGACGATCTACGCGGGCTCACCGCGCGCATTCGTAGCGGGTATGAAGGTGGCATTCCGATGAGGAGGACCAGCATGACAAGGTCTGTATGGCTGCGCGGAGGTTTCATCGGTCTGACGATGGCCTTGCTCTCTCCGCTCACAGCTCAGGCCCAGATGGCCCACCAGCATGGCTCGGATGCGGCCTGCGACGGCACCGAGCTGCGATGTGCGACCAAGGTGACGCCGTTCGTCGCCGCCGACGGCAAGCTGTGGCTGGCCTGGATGGCGGGCGGGCGCGTGTCGGTGGCGAGCTCGAGCGACTTCGGCCGGACCTATGCCGACCCGGTGGCGGTCACCGAGCAGCCGCTCAATCTGGACTGGGGACCTGATGCCAGGCCCAAGGTCGTGGTCGACGGCAAGGGCACCGTGGCTGTAGCGTTCTCGATCTTCCGCGATCAGGCATTCAATGGCCAGGTGCTGTACACGCGATCCGAGGATGGCGGGAAAAGCTTCGCCGCCGTCCGTCCGATCACCGCGAGCAACGAGAGCCAGCGCTTCGAGGCGCTGGCGCTCGACCAGGACGGCACGGTCTTCGTGGCCTGGCTCGACAAGCGCAACCGTGCGCCGGCGAAGGCGGCCGGGCGCGCCTATGAGGGCGCCGGGTTGTTCTTCGCGACGTCGCGCGATGGCGGCGACACCTATGCCGAGGCCACCCTGGCCCAGGACAATACCTGCGAATGCTGCAGGCTGGGCCTCGCCTTTGCCGGGCCGGGTCGTCCGGTCGTGATGTTCCGCAACATCTTCGAAGGCAGCGTGCGCGATCATGCGGTGGTGACGTTCACCGACCTTGCAACCCCCGGCGAGGTCTATCGCGTCAGCACCGATGACTGGCAGATCAAGGCTTGTCCGCATCAGGGCCCGAGCCTGACCGTGGCGCCCGGCGGGACCTACCATGCAGCCTGGTTCACCAGCGGCAAGGTCCGCAAGGGGCTGTTCTATGCGCATTCGCGCGACGGCGGACGGACGTTCTCCGAGCCCATGGCCATCGGGCAGGCCGACCGCAATCCGACGCGGCCTTACGTGCTGGCAACCCCGGATGCCACGACGCTGGCGTGGAAGGAGTTCGACGGCGAACGGACCACGGTGCTGGTCATGCAGTCGCGGGACGATGGTCAGACGTGGTCCAAGCCGCGCGCCGTCGCCAGCACGGACAACGCGTCGGATCATCCGCTGCTGGTCGCTCGGGGTGGGCAGGTGTTTCTGTCGTGGATGACCAAGGCGGACGGCTATCGGTTGCAGGCGATTGGAGACGAGTCATGAAACGGGTTTTGCTTGGCCTCGCCCTTGGTAGCCTGATCGCCTTGACGGCCTCGAGCACGGCGGCGCCGCCCTCGCTGAAGCCGTTCGAACGCGGCTCCTGGCGGGAGGTGCTGCGCGCCCATGCGGGCCGTCCGACCCTGATCCATTTCTGGGGCGTGACGTGCGGCCCATGCAAGATCGAGCTGCCGCAGCTCGGCAAGTTCATGGCGGATCATCCCGAGATCGACGTCGTCACGGTCAGCGCCGACCTCGTGCCGAACCTCAACGCTGCGACCCAGTCCATGCTGGACAAGGCCGGCCTGGCTGCCGCGGAGAACTTCATCTTCAACGACGGCTTTGTCGAACGTCTGCGGTTCGAGATCGACCCGTCCTGGCAAGGCGACATTCCTCGCACCATGCTGGTGACGGGAGACGGCAAGGTGGAGACGATCGAAGGCAGCGCCGAGATCAGCGATCTCGACAAGTGGTCCTCGGAACACGCGCGGCGGCAATAGCGCGTCCGTAACGAGCCAGGCCGGCCGCAATCGTCGCGGCCGGGGCCGACGGGGCCACCGTCCGCCGTTCATCCTCCGCTTCAGCGCAGCCAGTAAAATGATTGGGAATCCGGCGGCTTAGCCGCTTTTTCTCAATCCCAGTCTTGTGTTTTGCCGCTCGATCCGGTTTGACTGCGCCAGCCCAAACCGAATCCCGAAGGCCTGGCCCCATGCGTCTGTCGCGGTTTTTCCTGCCGATCCTGAAAGAAAACCCGAAGGAAGCCGAGATCGTCTCGCACCGCCTGATGCTGCGCGCCGGCATGCTGCGGCAGGAGGCCGCCGGGATCTATGCCTGGCTGCCGCTGGGCTTCAAGGTGCTGAAGAAGATCGAGCAGATCGTCCGCGAGGAGCAGAACCGGGCCGGCGCGCTGGAGCTGCTGATGCCGACGCTACAGCTCGCCGACCTCTGGCGCGAGAGCGGCCGCTACGACGCCTATGGTCCGGAGATGCTGCGCATCGCCGATCGCCACAAGCGCGAGCTGCTGTACGGGCCGACCAACGAGGAAATGATCACGGAGATCTTCCGGGCCTACGTGAAGTCCTACCGTAACCTGCCGCTCAATCTCTATCATATCCAATGGAAATTCCGCGACGAGCAGCGTCCGCGCTTCGGCGTGATGCGCGGCCGCGAATTCCTGATGAAGGACGCCTATTCGTTCGATCTCGACGAAGCCGGGGCGCGGCGCGCCTACAACAAGATGTTCGTCGCCTATTTGCGGACCTTTGCGCGGATGGGCCTGAAGGGCATCCCGATGCGCGCCGAGACCGGCCCGATCGGCGGCGATCTCAGCCACGAGTTCATCGTGCTCGCCGAGACCGGCGAGTCCGGCGTGTATTGCGACCGCAACGTGCTCGACCTGCCGATCCCGCCGGCTTCTGTCGACTATGACGGCGACCTGACGCCGATCATCAAGGAATGGACCTCGCTCTACGCTGCGACCGAGGACGTCCATGACGGCGCCCGCTTCGAGGCCGAGGTGCCGGCGGAGCGGCGCGTCCACACCCGCGGCATCGAGGTCGGCCAGATCTTCTACTTCGGCACCAAATATTCCGAGCCGATGAAGGCGCTGGTCGCCGGTCCCGAAGGCGCCGAAGTCACCGTCCATGGCGGCTCCTATGGCGTCGGCGTCTCGCGCCTCGCGGGCGCCATCATCGAGGCCTGCCACGACGATGCCGGCATCAAATGGCCGGAGGAGGTCGCGCCGTTCCGCGCCGTCATCCTCAACCTCAAGCAGGGCGGCTCTGATACGGATGCGGCCTGCGAGCAGCTCTATCGCGATCTGCTCGCCAAGGGCGTCGACGTGCTCTACGACGACACCGAGCAGCGTGCCGGCGGCAAGTTTGCCACCGCCGACCTGATCGGCATTCCCTGGCAGATCATGGTCGGCCCCAAGAGCCTTGCCGAAGGCAAGGTCGAGGTGAAGGCGCGCAGCGACGGCGCGCGGCACATGATGTCGCCCGCCGACGTCGTGGCGCGGCTCGGCGGAACTGTTGCGGGCTGAGCGGACGTTCGATCAGCGGATTATCCACCGTGGCAGCCAGCCCGCTCAAGGCCAATCCGGCCACATTCGGCCCGAATCATGGGATGATCGCGCGATGGATGACACCATGACCGACCCCGTGCAGACGGCGCCCTTCGCCCCCTTCGAGTGGATGCTCTCGGGGCGTTATCTGCGCGCGCGCCGCCGGGAAGGGTTCATCTCCGTCATCGCAGGGTTCTCGTTCCTCGGCATCATGCTGGGTGTCGCGACCCTGATCATCGTGATGGCCGTCATGAACGGCTTTCGCAAGGAGCTGCTCGACAAGATCCTCGGTCTCAACGGACATCTGCTGGTGCAGCCGCTGGAATCGCCGCTGACGGACTGGAAGGACGTCTCGGATCGGATCGCGCAGGTGCAGGGCATCCGGCTCGCTGCGCCCGTGGTCGATGGCCAGGGACTGGGCTCGTCGCCGTTCAACGCCTCCGGCGTCTTCATCCGCGGCATCCGCTCGCAGGACCTGATCAACCTGACGTCGATTGCCAAGAACATCAAGCAGGGCTCGCTCGAAGGGTTCGACGAGGGGCAGGGAGTCGCGATCGGCCGCCGGCTTGCGGACCAGCTGTCGCTGCACGCCGGCGACAGCATCACGCTGGTCGCTCCGAAGGGCGCCGTCACGCCGATGGGGACCACGCCGCGCATCAAGCCCTACAAGGTCGCGGCGGTGTTCGAGATCGGCATGTCGGAATACGATTCCAGCTTCGTCTTCATGCCGCTGGCGGAGGCGCAGGCGTATTTCAACCGCAACAACGACGTCACCGCGATCGAGATCTTCACCAGCAATCCCGACAAGGTCGAGCAGTTCCGCAAGACGGTGACCGAGGCGGCCGGCCGGCCCATCTTTCTGGTCGACTGGCGGCAGCGCAATTCGACCTTCTTCAATGCGCTCCAGGTCGAGCGCAACGTGATGTTCCTGATCCTGACCCTGATCGTGCTGGTAGCCGCCCTTAACATCGTGTCGGGGCTGATCATGCTGGTGAAGGACAAGGGGCAGGATATCGCGGTGCTCAGGACGATGGGCGCCTCGCAGGGCGCCATCATGCGGATCTTCCTGATCACCGGCGCCTCGATCGGCGTGGTCGGCACGCTCACCGGATTCATCGTGGGATTGCTGATCTGCCTGAACATCGAGACCATCCGGCTGTTTCTCTCGTGGCTGACCAATACGGACCTGTTCGATCCGACGCTGTATTTCCTGTCGAAGCTGCCGGCCGAGATCGATCCCGGTGAGACCAGCGCCGTGGTGATCATGGCGCTGACGCTGTCTTTTCTGGCTACCCTCTACCCATCGTGGCGCGCCGCCCGGTTAGATCCGGTCGAAGCGTTGCGCTACGAGTGAGGCGCTGATGGACGAGCAGGGGGCGGAGGATGTACCGGTCGTTTATCTTCACGAGGTGAAGCGCCAGTACATGCAGGGCGAAAAGCCGCTGACGATCCTGGACGGCGCCAAGCTGGCGCTCTGGGCTGGACAGTCGGTGGCGCTGGTGGCGCCGTCGGGCTCGGGCAAGTCGACCCTGCTGCACATCGCGGGTCTGCTGGAAAGTCCCGACGAGGGCGAGGTCTATGTCGGCGGCGTGCCGACGTCGCAGCTGACCGACATCGAGCGCACCCAGATGCGCCGCACCGACATCGGCTTCGTCTACCAGTCGCATCGGCTGCTGCCAGAATTCACTGCGCTCGAGAACGTGATGCTGCCGCAGATGATCCGCGGCCTGAAGCGATCCGAGACGGTGAAGCGGGCAACCGAGATCCTGGCCTATCTCGGCCTGAGCGAGCGCATCAAGCATCGTCCGGCCGAGCTTTCCGGCGGCGAGCAGCAGCGGGTCGCGATCGCACGGGCGGTGGCCAACGCGCCGCGCGCACTGCTGGCGGACGAGCCGACCGGCAATCTCGATCCCGGCACTGCCGATCACGTCTTTCACGCCCTGATGCAGCTCGTGAAGGCCACGCGGGTCGCGATGCTGATCGCAACCCACAACATGGAGCTGGCGGGCCGCATGGACCGGCGCGTCTCCATCGTCGGCGGCAAGGTCGTCGAGCTGGATTGAGCCCCGCCAAGATCAGGGCGTGATCACGGTCATCTCGAACGGCTGGCGATGCGCGGCCGCATGGGCGACGGCGTCGTTGGCGCGATCGAGGTCGAAACAGGTCGGCTTGAACTGCGTGAGATCGAGAAGTCCCGCCCTGATCAGCCCGACCATCCGGACCGCTGCGCTGGGCGGATACATCCAGACGCCGTGGATGGTGACGCAGTTGCGCATGATCCAGGGATAGGGCAGGTCGAGCCCGCTGCCGCCAAGCATGCCGACACCGCCCATCAGTACAACCCGCCCATAGGGACGCACGGTCATCACGGCCGCGCGCACCACGCTGGTGGCGACCGAGGGCGGCATGATGTCGAGCACGCAGTCGATCGGGCCGGGCGCGGCGCGCATCATGCGCGCGGTGTCCTCGCTCTCGTCGCCCGACAGCCTGACCGGATGGACACGAGGGCCGAACCTGCGCTGGAGCTCTCCCAGCATGGCCTCGTTGCGGCCGGGCGCCACGACTGCAGTGGCGCCCATTGCCAGCGCCACCGCGACGGCGGCGCTGCCGAACCGCCCCGTGGCGCCGCTGACCAGCACCGTCTCGCCGGCCTGCAGATTGGCGGCGAGAAAGCCGCCATAGGGCACGAGCAGCGTGCCGAGCGCGCACCATTGCGCGGCCTCATCAGGGGCGATGGCGCCGATCGGCTTGGCATTCTCGGTCGGGATGCGCATGCGCTGCGCGAACGAGCCGTGCCGGAAATGCTGCTGCAGCTTCAAGCCGCCGGGGCCGCGCGCGCTCAGGCCCTGCAGCGTGATGTCGGGAGCGAGCTCATCGTCACGTGAGCGCACCGTCGGATCGCAATACACCCAGTCGCCGACGGCGAGATGCGTCGCATCGGGGCCGAGCGCGCTGACCCGTCCGATGCCGCCCGTCCCGGGGATGGCCGGCGGCTCGAGCAGATATTTGCGCTCACCGCTGAACACCTCGTTCGCGTAGGACAGCACGCTTGCCGCGGCGATGTCGACGATGACCTCTCCGGTGCCGAGCACGGGGTCATCGACAGGCTCGATCGCAAGCGGCGATCCAAAGCGCTTCAGCACGGCTGCCTTCATGGTCCTTCTCCATTCGCTGGTGTCGTGGCCAAACCTGCCGGTCTATGCTGCGCGTAGGAAGGCCTGGTATTATCCTGGGATTGGATGAGCCCAGCCCGGCGTCTGGAGCGTGCCGTGAGTGATCCAAGACATAGTGATCCAAGACATCGTGATAGAAGACATGCCGAACTCGGCAACTTCCTGCGCTCACGGCGTGAGAAGCTGACGCCGCAGGCGGTCGGGCTCGCGCCCGGGCGGCGGCGGCGCACCGCGGGGCTGCGGCGGGAGGAAGTCGCTGAGCTCGCCGGCATCGGCGTCGATTGGTACATCCGGCTCGAGCAGGGCCGCGCCGTGAAGCCGTCGTCCTCGACGATCGACGCGCTGGCGCGTGCCCTCCGCCTGAACCGGACCGAGCACGCTCACCTCAGGGCGCTGGTGCGTGAGCCTGCGCGAAAGCCGTTCGTACGCGAACAGGTGCCGGCCAGATTGCGCGAGATGGTGCAGAGCTTGAATCAGCCTGCTTACATCTCCGGCCGACGATGGGACGTCCTGGCCTGGAACGCCGCGGCGGATGAGATCTTCGGGTTCTCACAACTCGCTGACGAGGAGCGCAACACGCTGCTGCTCATGCTGTGCATTCCGCGCGTCCGCCGGCTGTTCGGCGGGCAATGGAAAGACCTGGCGCAGCGGATGGTCGCGCAGTTTCGGGCGACCTACGATTTGTTCGCGGGCGATCCTGCCTTTATGGATCTGATCGAGCGGCTGCGACACGGGAGTCGCGAGTTCGACGCGTTGTGGGCGGCTCACGACGTCACGCCGCTTGCGGCCGGAGAGAAGCTGGTCGAGCATCCGAAGAAGGGGTGCGTGAGGCTCCGCTATGCGACGTTCCAGTCCAACGACGATCCAGCGCTGAAGCTTGCGATCTACTACACGTGAATGCTGGCGCCGCGGCCGGCGGGTGGTTGCGTGTGTTCGACGTGCGTACACGAATCGCGATCACACATTCGTCAGGTTTGCGTATGATGATGCCAAGCATTCGCAGTTCTATCGTGAAGCCCTGAAGAATTCACGATTGAGACGCGATGAGGCAGGTTCCGCGGCGGGGAGTTTCTCTGTCGCGCTTTTTGCGCCGGTCGCATTGTGGCGGAGCGTGGATTCTGGTCACGACTCCTCCACACATCCTGTTAGTTGTTTGTTCGGTTTGCCACCAAAGCCTTTCAAAACAGGTATTTGCTGACCTCCCCCAAAAAGCCGGAAACGGCGGTTCTAATCTGGCACATCGGTTGATGTCGGCGAAGCGGCTGCGAAAGGCATGAACGCTTCGTCGCGTTGCATGCTTGTGCACGGAACAGAGAGTGTGGGGACCTTGGGACAGAAGCTACGGAGTTCGATGATGAAAACGCTTTTCGGCGCAACGGTGGGACTCGGCGCGATGGCCGTGGCGACGTCTGCTTTCGCAGCTGATCTTCCGATGAAGAGGGCCTACACCAAGGCTCCGCCCGCCGTGATGGCGACGGTGTATGACTGGAGCGGCTTCTATGTCGGTTTCAACGCCGGTGGCGGCTCCAGCCGTGACTGCTGGAATCTCGTCTCGAACGCCGGTGTGGCGGTCAATCCGGCCGCGAATCGCGAAGGCTGTTCCGGCGGCGGCGGGGCGGCCGTCGGTGGCCAGGTCGGCTATCGCTACCAGATGGCGAACTGGGTGTTCGGTGCCGAAGCGCAGGGCGACTGGGCCAATTTCCAGGGCACCAACCGCAACCTGATTCTTCCCAACGTCAGCGACCGCTCGCGGACCAACGCATTTGGCCTGTTCACGGGCCAGATCGGTTACTCCGTGGACAACATCCTGGGCTACTTCAAGGGTGGTGCGGCCGTCGTGAGTGACCGCTACGACACGTTCACGACCGGAACCAACGTCATGCTCGACCGCGCCAACACGACGCGATGGGGGGCAACGATCGGTGCCGGCCTCGAATATGGCTTCGCCCCGAACTGGTCGGTGGGCGTCGAATATGATCACATCTTCCTGGGCAACAAGAATCTGAATTTCGTGGCAGCCGCAGGCCAGCCCGCGATGACCCATCGCATCAAGCAGGATGTCGACATCGGGCTCGTGAAGCTGAACTACAAGTTCGGCCCAGGCTTCGGAATGATGCACTAAGGCTTCGTTCTTAACGAGAACGGGCGTTCGTCGCGTAGAGCGGCGGGCGCCCGTTGTCGTTTATGAGGTCGGCAACGCGCCGGGCGCCGTCGCGCACTCCTCAGTTCTGTTCGAACACGCGCGGATAGGTCGCGGCGGGGGGGCCAGCCGCGCTGGCCGCGGCTTGATGCATTGCCGATCGGGGCAGGACAGGGCGGCGCGCGAATCGTCGCTCACGCCGGCGAAGCAGGGGATAACTTGTCCTCCTGCAGACAGAGCGCGGACCTGATGCCGGCTGTCTCTTCCGGATCGTGGGTTTCGACAAAGAGGTCGGCGCGGACAAGGCGGCAAAGAGATTTCAAACGCCACCGATCTCCCTCACATCGCTCGATAGCTGGAACCCCCGCCTGTCGCGGCGGCGGCGCAAAAGTCTTCCCTTGCTGCGCCGCTGGGCGGTACCGAGAAGTTCCATCAACACACTGTGATTAAACAACATTTCGTGTCATGTCCGGAGGCGTTCCAAACATCAGCTGTGACATCGCGGCTACAGCAATTGTGGCGCGGATCGGTAAGACGTGCGGCTGGCCTGGGGGCCAAATGAGACGAGACTGGACCTGTGATGAACAAACTTCTGTTGACGACGACGGCGCTCGTGGTGCTGGCCTCGCCGGCGCTTGCTGCGGACCTCGCCGCGCGTCCCTACACGAAGGCACCGCCGGCCATGATGGCGGCGATCTATGACTGGAGCGGTTTCTACATCGGTGTGAACGGTGGCGGCGGTTGGAGCCACAACACGTGGGATCTGGTCGGCGGTGGCCGCGAAGGCTCGCACGATTCGACGGGCGGCACTGTCGGTGGCCAGGTCGGCTATCGCTGGCAGACCGGTCCGGTGGTGTTCGGCGTCGAGGCGCAGGGCAACTGGGCGGATTTCTCCGGTGACAATCTGAGCGCGGTGTTCGCAACCCGCAACCGCACCAAGACCGATGCGTTCGGTCTGTTCACCGGGCAGATCGGCTACGCCTGGAACAACGTGCTGCTCTACGCCAAGGGCGGTGCGGCCTTGACCAGCAACACGTACACGATCACCAACGCGGTGAACGGGGCATTCCTCGCCTCGAACACCGATACGCGCTGGGGCGGGGTGGTCGGTGCCGGCCTTGAGTACGGCTTTGCTCCGAACTGGTCGCTCGGCGTCGAGTACGACCATCTGTTCATGGATCGCCACACCGTCAGCTTCGGCGCGTTCGGTCCCGACAGCATCAAGCAGGACGTCGACCTGTTCACGGCCCGCCTGAACTATCGCTTCGGCGGCCCGACCATCTCCAAGTACTGATTGGCCATTTGAGATCGGCGGAATCGACCAGCCCCGGCGTTCGCGCCGGGGCTTTTTCGTGAGTTGACCCGTGCCGATTAACCACGTGCTGCACGGGTTGGTCGCTATGCCCTTCAGTGTGCTTGACCTGAGAACAAAAAAGGAACATTGTTCTTCATATGTTCTGACTCGGGGAGGTCTCCATGCTGAAGGTTTTCGTCGAAGAAGCCGCCGCACTGGCGTCGATCACGCTGTTCGTTGGGATGATTGCGCTCTGGGCCCAAATCATTCCGCAGCTGTAGGTTTTTGCGGCCGTCGCTGCTGGGGAAAAGCCGGACAGCGGGCCGGACCGCCAGACTCGCTCGCGGGCGTCCGATATCATGCGTAGCGAGTCGGTCGGGAACATCGGTTGGCATCGGTTCATGACCTCGCCTGACGGCTGCGGTTCATGACACCGGAGCGCGCCCCCGGACCGCACCGTGATCTCGGAACGCCCCCAGGGAAGTCGCAAGTCGAGCATGTCCAGCGCCGGATTCGTCCATCTCCACGTCCACTCTGCCTATTCGCTGCTGAAGGGCTCGATCAAGATCGGCAAGCTCGGCGAACTCGCCAAGGCCGATCGCCAGCCGGCGCTGGCCTTGACCGATACCGACAACATGTTCGGCGGGCTGGAATTCTCAGACAAGATGGCGGGCTACGGCATCCAGCCGATCGTCGGCTGCGAGCTCGCGATCGATTTCGGCGATATGGACCCCAACGCCCGCAACGCGGGGGCGGTGGCGCAGCCGTCGCGAATCGTTCTGCTGGCTGCGCGCGAGGAGGGCTACCGCCACCTCATGCGGCTGAACTCGCGCGCGTTCCTGGACACACCGACGCATCAGGCGCCGCACATCAAGTTCGACTGGCTCACCGAAGGCGTCGACGGCGTGATCGCGCTGACGGGCGGTCCCGATGGGCCGATCTCGCTCGCGCTCCAGCACGACATGGCCGCGCTGGCCATGCAGCGCTGCGAGCGGCTGGCGAGCCTGTTCGGCGACCGTCTCTACATCGAGCTGCAGCGCCACGGCATCGAGCGCGAACGCCGCGTCGAGGGCGGGCTGATCGACATCGCCTACGAGAAGGGGCTCCCGCTGGTTGCGACCAACGAGCCATATTTCGCGACCGCCGACGACTACGAGGCGCATGACGCGCTGCTGTGCATCGCCGGCGGCCATCTGATCGCCGACACCGAGCGCGTGCAGCTGACGCCCGAGCATCGCTTCAAGACGCGGGCGGAGATGGCGGTGCTGTTCGCCGACATTCCGGAGGCGCTCGCGTCGACGGTGGAGATCGCCGAGCGCTGCTCCTACCGACCGCGCACGCGCAAGCCGATCCTGCCATTCTTCACGGTCGGCGCGGGCAGCGGCGATACCGTGGACGCGGCCAGCGCCGAGGCCGCCGAGCTGAAGCGTCAGGCGGAGGAGGGCCTCGCACGCCGCCTCAAGGTCCACGGGATGGCGCCGGGCATGACGGAAGAGGACTATCAGAAGCGGCTCGCCTTCGAGCTCGACGTCATCATGCGCATGAAGTACGCGGGCTACTTCCTGATCGTGTCCGACTTCATCAAATGGGCCAAGGCGCACGGCATCCCGGTCGGACCGGGCCGCGGCTCCGGCGCCGGCTCGCTGGTCGCGTGGGTCTTGACCATCACCGACCTCGACCCGATGCGCTTTGCGCTGCTGTTCGAACGCTTCCTCAATCCCGAGCGCGTGTCGATGCCGGACTTCGACATCGACTTCTGCCAGGACCGCCGCGGCGAGGTGATCTCCTACGTTCAGCAGCGCTATGGCCGTGACCAAGTGGCGCAGATCATCACCTTCGGTACCTTGCAGGCGCGCGGCGTGCTGCGCGACGTCGGCCGCGTGCTGCAGATGCCCTATGGCCAGGTCGACAAGCTCACTAAGCTCGTGCCGCAGAATCCAGCCGCGCCGGTGACGCTCGCCGCCGCGATCGAGGGCGAGCCGAAGCTGCAGGCGTTCCGCGACGAGGACCCGGTGGTGGCGCGCGCCTTCGACATCGCGATGCGCCTCGAAGGCCTGACGCGCCACGCCTCGACCCACGCCGCGGGCATCGTGATCGGCGACCGGCCGCTCAGCGAGCTGGTGCCGATGTATCGCGATCCGAAATCGGACATGCCGGTCACCCAGTTCAACATGAAGTGGGTCGAGCCGGCCGGTCTCGTCAAGTTCGACTTCCTCGGCCTGAAGACGCTGACCGTGCTCGACGTCGCGGTGAAGCTGTTGAAGCAGCGCGACATCCATGTCGATCTCGCGACCTTGCCGATCGACGACGCGCCGAGCTACCAGATGCTGGCGCGGGGCGATGTGGTCGGCGTGTTCCAGGTTGAAAGCCAGGGCATGCGCCGGGCGCTGATCGACATGCGCCCGGACCGCTTCGAGGACATCATCGCGCTGGTGGCGCTGTATCGCCCGGGCCCGATGGCCAACATCCCGACCTACTGCGCCCGCAAGCACGGCGAGGAGGAGCCGGAATATCTGCATCCGATCCTGGAGCCGATCCTCAAGGAAACCTTCGGCGTCATCATCTACCAGGAGCAGGTGATGCAGGTCGCGCAGCAGATGTCGGGCTACTCGCTCGGCGAAGCCGACCTGCTGCGCCGCGCCATGGGCAAGAAGATCCGCGCCGAGATGGACAAGCAGCGCGTCCGCTTCGTCGAGGGCGCGGTCAAGAACGGCGTGCCGAAGGACCAGGCCGACACCATCTTCGATCTGTTGGCGAAGTTCGCCGACTACGGCTTCAACAAGTCGCACGCCGCCGCCTACGCGCTGGTGTCCTATCACACCGCCTATATGAAGGCGCATTACCCGGTGGAGTTCATCGCGGCGTCGATGACGCTCGATCTCAACAATACGGACAAGCTCTCGGAATTTCGCGCCGAGGCGCAGCGCCTGGGCATCAAGGTCGAGCCGCCGTCGATCAACCGGTCAGGCCCGACCTTCGAGGTCAGCGGCAACACCATCTTCTATGCGCTCGCCGCGCTGAAGGGCGTCGGTCCGCAGGCGATCGAGATGATCGTCGAGGCTCGCAACAAGGGCGGACCGTTCACGTCGCTCGCCGACTTCGCCTCCCGCGTCAATCCGCGCGCCATCAACAAGCGTATCATCGAGACGCTGGCTGCCGCCGGCGCCTTCGACTGTCTCGACAAGAACCGCGCGCGCGTGTTCGCCGGCGCCGACGCCATCGTCGCCGCCTGCCAGCGCGCCAACGAGGCTGCGACGTCCGGACAGAACGATATGTTCGGCAACGCCGCCGATGCCCCCGCGATCATTCTGCCGAACATCGAGAACTGGCTGCCGGCCGAGCGCCTGCGGCGCGAATACGACGCCATCGGCTTCTTCCTGTCGGGCCATCCGCTCGACGACTACGCCGCGGCGCTGAAGCGGCTGCGGGTGCAGAGCTGGGCCGAGTTCTCGCGCGCGGTGAAGACCGGCGCCACCGCGGGCAAGGTCGCCGCGACCGTGGTGTCGCGCATGGAGCGGCGCACCAAGACCGGCAACAAGATGGGCATCATGGGCCTGTCGGACCCGACCGGCCATTTCGAGGCCGTGCTGTTCTCGGAGGGGCTCGCGCAGTATCGCGACGTGCTCGAGCCGGGCGCGGCCGTGCTGCTGCAGCTCGGCGCCGAGCTTCAGGGCGAGGACGTGCGGGCGCGCGTGCTGCATGCCGAGCCGCTCGATGATGCCGCCGCCAAGACGCAGCGCGGCCTGCGCATCTTCCTGCGCGACACCAAGCCGCTCGATTCCATCGTCAAGCGGCTGCAGGGGCCGGAGGCCGCGAACGGTCATGGCGCGCTCACGAAGAGTGCCGCACCGCCGCTCGCGCCGCGGGCGGCGGCTGGTGAGGGCGAGGTCTCGCTGGTGATGATGCTCGACCTGGAGACCGAGGTGGAGATGAAGCTGCCGGGCCGCTTCAAGGTTTCGCCACAAATTGCAGGCGCCATCAAGGCGGTGACCGGCGTGGTCGACGTGCAGCAACTCTGACCGTCAGCGGTCGTGCCCGTCGCTGCAGCCCCGATCGCGGTTGTTTGACGGTCCGAACGGATGATGCGGAACGAAAAAGCTCGCCGCGGGCTGTCCTGACACGCCTCCGTTCAACCGCGGTTCAGCCATGCTCGCGCTGAATCCGGTTGATGGTGCCTTGAAAGGGCTCGAAGCGATGCGCACGGCCAAGATCATCTTGAGTGTCTCGTTCTGCCTGCTGGCGCTGGCCGCTCTGGCCAGTCCTGCCGCAGCGCAGCAGCCGGGAACCGAAAAGCGCATCGCGCTCGTGATCGGGAACAGCGCCTATGCCAAGGGGCCGCTGGCCACCGCCGCCAATGACGCCGGCCTGATCGCGCAGACGCTGCAGGCGGCGGGCTTCGACGTGGTCGGCGCCCGCGACCTCGATGCCGACACCCTGCGCAAGAGCTTTCGTGATTTCATTCACAAGGCCCAGTCGTCGAATGGCGACACGGTCGCGATGGTCTATCTCGCCGGCTACGGCATGCAGCTTGCCGGCGAGAACTATTTCATCCCGGTCGACGCCAACATCACCGCCGATGTGGACATCCCGACCGAGGGATTGCGTCTGAGCGACTACATCCGCCAGCTTGCTGCGACGCCGCTGAAGGCGGGCGTCGTCGTCGTCGACGCGGCACGCCAGCAGCCCTTCATCGCCAACGCCACGACGATCGCGGGCGGACTGGCGCTGGTCGAGCCCGACAACAACATGCTGATCGCCTTCAATGCGGCGCCGGGCACGATCGCGCCGAACGAGACCGGCGCCTACGGCGTCTATGCGCGTTCGCTCGCGGAGATGATCCGCACCGGCGGTCTGTCGCTGCCGGAGGTGTTCGACCGGCTGCGGCTGCGCGTCAACGAGGAGACCAAGGGCGCGCAGGTGCCGTGGGATGCGCAGAAGGTCCAGGCCGCCTTCACCTTCTTCGAGCGCGCGCCGGACGCGCCCGCGCCGCAGGCATCGGCCGAGCAGACCGCGGCACTGCGTGCGCGGCCGATCCGCGAACTGCCGGTGCAGGAGGCCTATGCCGCCGCGCTGGAGCGCGACACCCTGCAGGGCTATGAGGACTTCATGGCCGCCTATCCGGGCGATCCGCTGGCGCGGCGCGTGCGCGCCATCGTGGCCGCCCGTCGTGAGGCGCTGACGTGGCGCCGGACCTATCGCAACGACAGCCCGGAAGCCTATTGGTCCTACCTGAAACGCTATCCGTATGGCGCGCATGCCGAGGACGCCCGGCGCCGGCTGTCGATGTTGTCGGCGCAGCTGGCGCCGCCGCCGAGCTTTGCGATGATCGAGTACGACGTGCCGCCGCCGCCGCTCGACGAGATCACCTATGTCGAGCGTCCGGTGCTGATGTTCTCGGATCCCGAATTCGACTTCGTGCCGCCGCCACCGCCGCCGGTCTACGTGCTGCCGCCGCCGCCACCTGACTTCATCGACCTGGCGCCGCCCTACGAACCGGTCGGCGTCTTCATCCTGCCGCGGCCGGTGTTCGTGCCGATCCCGGTCTATGTCCGGCCGCCGGCGATCGTGGTGCCGCCGCCGAACAACATCATCTATCAGAACATCCACAACACCACCGTCATCAACACCGTGATCAACCGTCCTGCGCCCGCCGGACCGGGGGGAGGGGGCCCACTGCCGACCGGCCCGGCTCCCGCGACGACGCCGGCCGCCGTAGCGACTCCGGCGTTGCCGCCCGCCGCCATGCAGCGCGCGACTTTGATTCAGCAGGGCAAGGCGCCGCTGCCTGGCGCAGGCGCGCAGCCGGGAGGACGTGGCCCGTTTATCAATCCCTCGCTTGGCGGACCGCCGCCGCAAGCGGGCAGGCCAGGAGGCCCTGGCGGGCCGCCGGCCGCGAACGCGCTGCCGGTGCCGGGCCGCGGTGCGCCGCCGGTTCCGCCATCCGCCAACCCGCCGAACCCGCGCGCGCCGCTGACGGCCTCGCCGTCGCCCTCGCCAGGTCCGGCGCACGCCAATCAGTCGGCGGGCCCACCGCCAGAGCGACAGAAGCTGTCGGGCCCGCAAGCGAACCGCACCCAGCCTGGCGCGGCCGCGCTGCCTCCATCGGCAACGCGACGCCCAGAGCCGCCATCGGCCGGACCGCGCGGTCCTGACGCGCGGCGCATGCAGCACGCCGCGCCGCCGCCGGTCCAGCGTCGTGAACCGCCGCCAACCCGATTCAGTGCGCCGCCGCCGCGGGCGCCGTCTGCGCCTGTGGCCCGCGCCGCGCCGTCCCGGCCCGCGTCTCCACCGCCGATGATGCGTCCGCCTGGCCCGCCGCCGATGGCACGGCCGGCGCCGCCGCCGCCGCAAATGGCGCGCCCGAGCCCGCCGCCCCAGATGATGCGTCCGAGTCCGCCGCCGCAGATGGCACGACCGGCACCGCCGCCGATGGCCGCCGTGGCGCGGCCGCCACCGCCGCCGCCAATGGCAAGGCCTGCGCCGCCGCCGCCTCCGCCACGGCCGGCGCCCCCACCTGCGGCCGGAAAGAAGTGTCCGCCGAACGTTCCGCGTTGTTGATGCCGCGCGCGGCTTTCGCGGCGCAGCGGTTGCAACGCCGGCTCGTTTTCGATATTGGCCGGACCGCCGGACTGATCGATCGTGGGCGCAGAACGTCGGCAGCCGACGACGTCTTGCGGGGGCATCAGTGGTTGCGTTCATCGGATCCTTGCGTCTTGGACTGTTGCGTGTTGGATCCTTGCGCGCACTGGTGTGGCGATGCGCCGCCATCGCTGCCGTCTGTTGCGCTGCCGTGATGGGTCTCACCTCGCCGGCCGCAGCCCAGGCGCTGCCCGGCGCGGATACCGTCTATGCCTCGGCACCGCCGCGCCTGCTGCAAATCCGCACGCTGCTGGCCGATGCCGGCCGCCAGACCTCGACCGGGTCGGGCTTCCTGGTCTCCGCCGACGGACTTGCGATCACCAACTACCACGTGGTGTCCGACGCCGCGCTCGAGCCGAAGACCTATCGGCTCGAATACACTGGAGCCGACGGCAGCCAGGGCGCCGTCACGCTGCTGGCTGTCGATCTTCCCAACGACCTCGCTCTGGTTCGCGTCGACAAACAGGATGCGCCGTTCTTCGCGTTCGACAAGGCGGCGCTGGATGGCCCTCTGCCGAAGGGCGAGCGGCTCTATTCACTCGGCAATCCGCTCGATCTCGGCTTCACCATCATCGAAGGCACGTATAACGGGCTGGTCGAGCACAGCTACAACGATCACATCCACTTCACCGGCGCGCTCAATCCCGGCATGAGCGGCGGTCCCGCAGTCAATGCGCAGGGGCAGGTGGTCGGCGTCAACGTGGCCACGCGCCGTGGCGGACAACTGATCAGCTTCCTGGTGCCGGCCCGTTTCGCCGCCGCGCTTCTCGAACGCAAGGATGCCAGGCCGGCCGCCGGCGATCTGCGCAAGGACGTGATCGCGCAACTCGCGAACTGGCGCGCCGCGCTCTACAAGTCCCTCGGTGACGAGGGATTTCGCGATCGCGTGTTCGGGTCCTATCAGGCACCGGAAACCCGTGCGGCGTGGTTCGAATGCTGGGCCAGCACCAACGCCAGCGCCTCGCCAAAGCCTCGCGCCAGCATCAATTCGACCAGCTGCAAGGCCGATGCGAGCGTCTATGTCGCCTCCGACCTCAACACCGGCACCGTCGAGGTCAATCACTCCTACGCCAAGTCCATCGACCTCAATCAATTCCAGTTCGCGACCGCGCTGACGCAACTGGCGCAGCCGCGGCTCACGATGGGCGGCTCGTTCCGCAAATGGTACACGCCACAGCATTGCCACGAGGATTTCGTCGGCCTCACGCCTTCAGCCGATCATCCGCCGTTGCGCGTCATGTGGTGTGCGCAAGGCTATCGCGAGTTCGAGGGGCTCTATGACGTCGTGCTGGTCGCGGTGACGCAGGATCACGCCGACGAGGCCCTGGTGTCGCGGCTCAGCCTGCAGGCGATCGCCTATGACGACGCGTTGCGGCTCGGCAAGGGCTTCCTCGAACGGCTGCAGGTCGCGCGATGATCTGGATCGAGATCCTCTCCAAGCATCGCGACGTCGCCGGCCGCTTCCGTGTCGATGCCACTGAGATCAGCATCGGCCGCGGCTACGACAATCACGTAATCCTCGACGATCCCTATGTCGCCGCGCGCCACCTTCGCATCTTCCGCGACGGTGAGGGCCGCCTCGTTGCCGAGGACCTCGGCAGCGCCAACGGTCTGTTTCTCGACCGCGGCAAGAGCCGCAAGCCGCAACTCGTGCTCGACGGCATCAAGCCGATCCGCATCGGCCAAACGCTGCTGCGGGTGCGCGACGCCGGCCATGCCGTCGAGCCGGAGCGGCTCGCGGGATCCGAGAGCAGCGCGCTCCCGATCGTCGCCGCCGTCGCACTCGGCGCGGTGCTGCTTGCGATGAATGCGATCCTGGTGTGGTTCGCACAGGTCTCCGAACCGCATCTGTCGGACTATCTCGTGCCGACGCTGACCATGATCGGGGTGGTCGTGGCTTGGGTGGGCGTCTGGGCGCTGCTGGCGCGGCTGTTCTCAGGGCGCTCGCATTTCCTGCGCCATCTCCTGATCGCCGAGGCCGGGCTCGTCGTGTTCTGGCTGTATAGCGAGCTCGCGCAGATCGCCTCGTTCGCGCTGAACTGGACGGCCGTCTTCACCTACGGCTACGTCGTTTCCTGGATCGTCCTGGCGGCAGCGTGCCTGCTGCATCTGCGCGAGGTGGGGCGGACGCATCTGCTCGCCAAGGCCGTCGTTGTCGGCCTCCTGCTGATCGTCGCGATCGCGGTGCAGACGCTGCAGCGGTCGGAAGCCTACGCAAATTCCGGACGGCCCAATCTCAGCCACCTGCTCATGCCGCCCTCGCTGCGCCTGGTCCCGCTGCGGAACCAGGAGGCCCTGTTCGACGATGTCGGCCGGCTGAAGGCCAAGCTCGACGCCGATCGCGCCGAGGCACGGGGAGCGGGTGCGGACCGCTGAGCAGAGCGTGAGTCTCTTGGCCTGAGGTTCGAAGGTCCCGAGTTCCCGTCGTAGCCTCGTTCATGGTATCCAGATGCGCCACGGGTAAGGAAGGGACGGAATACGCGGCTGTCTCGCGCAAGATCGGTCCGCCCGTCGGCGGCCTGACCGGACCTTGGTGATGGCGGTTGCGAGTTCCAGCAACCCCAACCAGGGGCCGGTCGACCTCTGGCCGCTGGATGAGCCGAGCGCCCGGATTGCGATCGCGGAGCTGCTCCAGACGGAATAGGGCCCATTTTCCTTGCGTTGCGCCAAAATCCGGCTATATAGCGCGCCATCTCACACGGAAACTTGGCTCTCCCAGAGGGCGTCCGGTGGCAAACCGGGCCGAACGGCCTGTTTTTGCTCACGCGTTTCCGGAGGAATCAACCGGAGAATATTAGAATGGCGCTGCCCGACTTCACTATGCGCCAGCTGCTCGAAGCTGGCGTTCACTTTGGTCACCAGTCTCACCGCTGGAATCCGAAAATGGCCGATTTCATTTTCGGGACCCGTAACAACATCCACATCATCGACCTCGCCCAGACCGTGCCGCTGCTGCACACGGCGCTGCAGGCCGTCAGCGACACCGTCGCCAAGGGCGGCCGCATCCTGTTCGTCGGCACCAAGCGCCAGGCTCAGGACAACGTCGCCGACGCCGCCAAGCGCTGCGCGCAGTACTTCGTCAACTCGCGCTGGCTCGGCGGCACGCTGACCAACTGGAAGACGATCTCGGCGTCGATCAAGCGCCTGCGTCACCTCGATGAGGTCCTGTCCTCCGGCGAGGCGAACTCCTACACCAAGAAGGAGCGCCTGACCCTGCAGCGTGAGCGCGACAAGCTCGACCGCTCGCTCGGCGGCATCAAGGACATGGGCGGTCTGCCCGACTTGATCTTCGTGATCGACACCAACAAGGAAGACATCGCGATCCAGGAGGCCCAGCGCCTCAACATTCCGGTCGCCGCGATCGTCGACACCAACTGCGATCCGAAGGGCATCACCTACGTGGTCCCCGGCAACGATGACGCCGGCCGCGCCATCTCGATTTATTGCGACCTGATCGCGCGTGCCGCCATCGATGGCATCTCGCGTGCGCAGGGCGATCTCGGCGTCGACATCGGCGCCTCGGCGGCTCCGCTCGAGGAAGATCTTCCGGCCGCGTCCGCCTTCCAGGGCCTGCCTGGCCCGCGCGGCACCGCCGACGATCTCAAGAAGCTCACCGGCGTGTCGGGTGCGATCGAGAAGAAGCTCAACGACCTCGGCATCTTCCACTACTGGCAGCTCGCCGAGCTCAACCACGACACGGCGCACAAGATCGGCGAAGAAGTCGGTCTGCCGAGCCGTGCGGATGCCTGGGTTGCCCAGGCCAAGTCGCTCGCCGACGCCTAAGACGACACGACACGAATCTGGCCGGCGTCGCACGCCGGCCATCGCGACTGAGATAGGTTTTCCTGGCAGCGGACGGCGATGAGCCATCCGCTGCGTCGCGCTTTGGACAGGCAAAAGGACGTTCAACAATGGCGAATATCACCGCAGCGATGGTGAAGGACCTGCGCGAGTCGACCGGCGCGGGCATGATGGATTGCAAGGCCGCGCTCACCGAGACCGGCGGCGACATGCAGGCGGCGCAGGATTGGCTGCGCAAGAAGGGTCTGTCGAAGGCCGCCAAGAAGGCCGGCCGCGTCGCGGCCGAGGGCCTGATCGGCGCGCTGACCGCGGGCAAGAAGGGCGTTGTCGTCGAGGTCAACTCCGAGACCGACTTCGTTGCGCGCAACGAGCACTTCCAGGGGCTGGTCAAGATGATCGCCCAGGTCGCGCTCGACGTCGGCGCCGATGTCGAGAAGATCAAGGCCGCCAAGGTCGGGAGCATCACCGTCGAGGCGGCGATCGCCGATTCGATCGCGACCATCGGTGAGAACCAGTCGCTGCGCCGCGCGGCCGCGCTCGAAGTGAGCGAGGGCGTGGTGGCGAGCTACGTCCATGGCGCGGTCATCGAGGGTGCCGGCAAGCTCGGCGTCATCGTGGCGCTGGAGTCGCCGGGCAAGACCGACGAGCTCGCCGTGCTCGGCCGTCAGCTCGCGATGCATGTCGCAGCCGCCAACCCGCAGGCGATCGATGCCGCCGGTCTCGATCCGGACATCGTCAAGCGCGAGAAGGATGTGCTCGCCGACAAGTATCGTCAGCAGGGCAAGCCGGAGAACGTGATCGAGAAGATCGTCGAGTCCGGCCTGAAGACCTACTACAAGGAAGTCACCCTGCTCGAGCAGGCCTTCATCCACGACAGCGGCAAGTCGGTCGCGCAGGCGCTGAAGGAAGCCGAGGGCAAGGTCGGCGGTCCGATCAAGGTGGCCGGTTTCGTGCGCTACGCGCTCGGTGAGGGCATCGAGAAGGAAGAGACCGACTTCGCCGCCGAAGTCGCCGCCGCCAGCGGCAAGAAGTAACGACTGGGAACGGTCACGGTCCGGCGCGGCCTTCGCGCCGGATCTCAACGCGCGGGATAGGAGAGCATTGGCACATGGCTGAGCCGGTCTATCGTCGCGTCGTGGTCAAGTTGTCCGGCGAGTATCTCGCGGGCCCGCATTCCTTCGGCATTGACCAGCCGACCGTCGATCGCATCGCAGACGACCTCATCGCGGCCCAGAAGCTTGGCATCGAGATCGCCGTCGTCGTCGGCGGCGGCAACATGGTGCGCGGCGTCGAGGTGTCGTCGCAAGGTGTCTCGCGCGCGACCGGCGATACCATGGGCATGCTGGCCACGGTCATGAACAGCCTGGCCCTGGAGGCCGCCCTGCAGCGCAAGGCCGCGCCGGCGGTGGCGCTGTCGGCCTTCGTGATGCCGCAGGTCTGCGAGCTGTTCACGCGCGCTGCGGCGCACAAGGCGCTCGCCGAAGGACGCATCGTCGTGCTCGGCGGCGGCACCGGCAATCCCTATTTCACGACCGATACGACGGCGGTGCTGCGGGCTGCCGAGATCGGCGCCCAGGCCGTGCTGAAGGCCACCAATGTCGACGGCGTGTACAGCGCCGATCCGAAGAAGGATCCGGCCGCCAAGCGCTTCGACCGGCTGACCCATTCGCAGGCGATCGAGGGCGGCTACAAGGTCATGGACGCGACCGCATTCGCCCTTGCCCGGGAAACGTCGCTGCCTATCATTGTCTTCTCAATTGCCGAACCCGGATCGATCGTTGCGATGCTTCAGGGCGCCGGGCGCGGTACCATCGTCGCGGGGTAAGTCCGCGGCCGGCCGGTGTTGGACGGGTCTCCAGCCTACGGTAGAAGCGTAAGCGAGACAGGAATTCATCGGGGAATAGCGTGAGTCCGGCCGCCAGCCCTTCAGGGTCCGGCAGAACCGGCCGCAGAGCCCCGGGTTGCAGGAAAGGAAAGCGTGATGAGCACGGGCAATTTCGACCTCAACGAGCTGAAGCGCCGCATGCAGGGCGCGACGCAGGCGCTGAAGCACGAGCTCGGCGGCCTGCGCACCGGCCGCGCTTCGGCCTCCATGGTGGAGCCGGTCCAGGTCGAGGCCTATGGCTCGCACATGCCGCTCAACCAGCTCGCCACGGTCTCCGTGCCGGAGCCGCGGCTGCTCTCGGTGCAGGTGTGGGACCGCTCGATGGTCAAGGCCGTCGAGAAGGCGATCGTCGATTCCAATCTCGGCCTGTCGCCAGCCACCGAAGGCCAGGTGATCCGGCTGCGCATCCCCGAGCTCAACCAGGAGCGCCGCAAGGAGCTGGTGAAGGTCGCGCACAAATATGCGGAAGCTGCCCGCGTCGCGGTGCGTCACGTCCGCCGCGACGGGCTCGACACGCTCAAGAAGCTCGAGAAGAATCACGAGATGTCGGAGGACGATCAGGAGCGGTTCGCCGGGGACGTGCAGAAGGCGACGGACAGCGTGATCTCGGAGATCGACCAGCTGCTGGCGGCGAAGGAAAAGGAAATCCTCACCGTCTGAAGGATGCTTTTCATGTCCAATGCCGCGGCCCCCGCGACGGAGGCGCCTGACCGGTCCGATGCGCCGGCCCATGTTGCCATCATCATGGATGGCAACGGCCGCTGGGCTGCGGCGCGCGGGCTGCCGCGTGCGGAAGGTCATCGCCGCGGCGTCGAGGCCTTGCGCCGCGTCGTGCGTGCCTCGCATGAACTGGGCATCCGCTATCTCACCATCTACTCGTTCTCGTCGGAAAACTGGTCGCGCCCGGCGAGTGAGATCGGCGATCTGTTTGGCCTGCTGCGGCGCTTCATCCGTAACGATCTCGCAACGCTGCATCGTGACGGCGTGCGCGTGCGGGTGATCGGCGAGCGCTATGGGCTCGAGCCCGACATCTGTGCGCTGCTGAACGAGGCCGAAGAACTGACCCGCAGCAACACCAGGCTCACGCTGGTGGTCGCCTTCAATTACGGCTCGCGCCAGGAGATCGCACGCGCGGCGCAGCGTCTGGCGCGCGAGGTGGCCGAAGGACGCCGCGACCCGTCCTCGATCGATGCCGACACCATCGGAAGCCATCTCGATGCGCCCGACATTCCCGATCCCGATCTCATCATCCGCACCAGCGGCGAGCAGCGGTTGTCGAACTTCCTGATGTGGCAGGCGGCCTATAGCGAGCTGGTGTTCGTGCCCCAGCATTGGCCCGACTTCGACAAGGCCGCGCTCGAAGGCGCGATTGCCGAGTTCAGCCGGCGCGAGCGCCGCTTCGGCGGCCTCGTGGCGAAAACCGCCTCGTGAGCAAACCGGACACCGCAGCCGTGGAAGATGCCGCCAAGGACGGCCACGAGGCCGCGCCCGGCCATGAGGCCGCGCCGCCGAAAAAGTCTGCGCCCAGCAATCTCGTGATGCGGATCGCTGCTGCGCTCGTTCTCGTGCCACTGGCGCTCGGCGCGGCCTATGCCGGCGGCGTGTTCTGGACCGCATTGGTGACGGTCGTCGCGGTCGGCCTCTATCTCGAATGGCTGATGGTGGTCGGCGAGGTCCGCACCACGAGCGTCGGCACGGCCGGCGCCTTGGCGATTGCGCTCGCCGGCATCTGCTGCGCTTTCGGCCTGATCGATTTCGCCGTTGCCGTGCTCGCGCTCGGGCTGGTGCTGGTCACGATCCTCGCGGCGGGCCGCCGCCTGTGGAGCGCGACCGGATTCGTCTATGCCGCAGCGGCCGAGCTCGCCTCCGTGCTGCTGCGCTTCGATGCGTCCGAGGGATGGCACTCGCTCGTGCTGGTTTTTCTGGTGGTGTGGGCGAGCGACATCGGCGGCTATGTCGCGGGACGCGGCATCGGCGGGCCCAAGCTCGCGCCGCGCATCAGCCCGAACAAGACCTGGGCCGGCGCGATCGGCGGCTTCGCCGCCAGCCTCGCCGCTGCGGCCGGATGGTCGCTCGCCGGTGCCGGCGGGCTCGTCGCCATGCTGGTGCTGGCGGCGGTGCTGTCGGTAGTGTCGCAGTTGGGCGACCTCGCCGAGTCCGCCGTCAAGCGGCGGTTCGGCGTCAAGGACTCAGGTCACATCATTCCCGGTCATGGCGGCCTACTGGACCGCCTGGACGGCTATGTCGCGGCGATCGCGCTCGCGGCAATCGTGGGTTTGTTGCGCGGCGGCCTCGATGGCGTCGGCCGCGGTCTTCTGGTTTGGTGACCGGCATTTGCCGACCGGTCGAGATTGTTTGGTGAGAACATGAGTGCAGTGCCATTGCGGAACAACAAGGCCGGGGCGGGGGAGGTGCGCAGCATCACCGTGCTCGGTGCCACCGGCTCGATCGGCGATTCGACCATGGACCTCCTGCGCGGGGCGCCGGAGCGCTACCGGGTCGAGGCGCTGACCGGCAACAGCAACATCGAGGGGCTCGCCAAGCTCGCCCGCGAGTTCAATCCCCGGTACGTGGCGGTGGCCGATCCGGCTCGCCTGGGCGAGTTGCGCGAGGCGCTCGCCGGCACTGGAATCGAATGCGGGGCCGGGGAGAGCGCGATCATCGAGGCGGGCGCACGTCCCGCCGACTGGGTCATGGCCGCCGTCTCCGGCGCCGCCGGTCTCAAGCCGGCGCTGGCGGCGGTCGACCGCGGCGCGACCGTCGCGCTCGCCAACAAGGAATGCCTGGTTTGTGCCGGCGATTTCTTCATGCAGCGCGCCGCCCAGGCCAACGCCTGCATCCTGCCGGCCGATTCCGAGCACAACGCGTTGTTCCAGGCGCTGTCCTCGGGCAATCGCGAGGAGCTGGTCCGGGTCATCATCACCGCCTCGGGTGGTCCGTTCCGGACCTGGGCGGCCAAGGACATCGAGCAGGCGACCTTGGCGCAGGCGCTCAAGC
Source organism: Bradyrhizobium sp. HKCCYLS20291 (assembly GCF_051167715.1). Taxonomy (NCBI): domain Bacteria; kingdom Pseudomonadati; phylum Pseudomonadota; class Alphaproteobacteria; order Hyphomicrobiales; family Nitrobacteraceae; genus Bradyrhizobium; species Bradyrhizobium sp. HKCCYLS20291. The sequence goes on from NZ_JBNPTO010000007.1 coordinate 339,363, forward strand.
ATCCGAACTGGAGCATGGGGCAAAAGATCACGATCGATTCGGCCTCGATGATGAACAAGGGCCTCGAGGTGATCGAGGCGTCCTACCTGTTCGCACTGTCTCCGGACGAGATCGACGTGCTGGTGCACCCGCAGTCGATCGTCCACGGCATGGTCGAGTTCTCCGACCGGTCGGTTGTCGCCCAGCTCGGCGCGCCCGACATGCGCATCCCGATCGCCCACTGCCTCGGCTGGCCGGAGCGCATCAAGGGACCGTCGGCGCGGCTCGACCTCGCCAAGATCGGCACCTTGACGTTCGAGGCGCCCGATTTCGAGCGGTTCCCGGGGCTGCGGCTGGCCTACGATTCGCTCCGTGCCGGCCGTGGCGCGACGACGGTCTTCAACGCGGCCAATGAGGTCGCGGTGGCGGCCTTCATCGGCGGGCAGATCCGCTTCGGCGCCATTGCCCGCCTCGTCGAGGCGACGCTCGAGCATTGGGCCAGATCAGGTAATCAGGCACCTCTTGGCTCGGCGGACGACGCCATCGCCATTGACCATGATGCGCGAAAAAGGGCGGCTAGCCTCTTGCCTCAAATCGCCGCAAAAGCATCTTAGAGGGTTGAGCGAGCCGCCGGCTCGCGGGAAGGTTATGGGATGTCCGAATTTTTCCACCACATTTTCAATACGTTGAGCAGCGGCCTGCTCGGCACCATCGTCCCGTTCCTGTTCGTGCTGACGATCGTCGTCTTCTTCCACGAGCTCGGCCACTTCCTGGTCGCGCGCTGGGCCGGCGTGAAGGTCCTAACGTTTTCGCTCGGATTTGGTCCGGAATTGATCGGTTTCAACGACCGCCACAACACCCGCTGGAAGATCTCGGCGATTCCGCTCGGCGGCTATGTGAAGTTCTTCGGCGACGAGTCCGAGGCGTCCACCCCGTCGGCCGATGCGCTCGCCAAGATGACCGCTGAGGAGCGGGCCGACAGCTTCCATCACAAGACGGTCAGCCAGCGCGCCGCCATCGTGGCGGCCGGCCCGATCGCCAATTTCATCCTCGCCGTCATCATCTTTGCCGGCATGGCGCTGTATTTCGGCAAGCCGAACACGACGCCCCGGGTCGATGCGGTTCAGCCGGACAGCGTCGCAGCCGCGGCGGGCTTCAAGAGCGGCGACGTGATCTCCGCCATCGACGGCCGGGCGATCGAGACCTTCGCCGATATGCAGCGCATCGTCTCGGTCAGTGCCGGCACCGAATTGTCCTTTCTGATCAAGCGTGAGGGCACGGAACTCACGCTGAAGGCGACGCCGGCGCTGAAGGAGGTCAAGGACCTGTTCGGCAACAGCCACCGAATCGGCGTGTTGGGCATCCAGTACAACGCCAAGCCTGACGAATCGCGCTCGATCCCGGTGGGGTTCTTCGAATCGATCAAGATCGGCTTCGAGCAGGTCTGGTTCATCATCGCTACAACTTTCAAGTTCATTGCTTCGCTATTCGCGGGCGCCGGGAGCGCCGGCGACGTCGGCGGCCCGATTCGAATCGCACAACTTTCGGGACAGGCGGCGAGCCTGGGCTTCCAGTTCGTTGTGCAGCTCTGCGCGACGCTGTCGGTGTCGATCGGCCTCCTGAACCTGTTCCCGGTTCCGCTGCTCGACGGCGGACACCTGTTGTTTTACGGGGTTGAGGCGGTCCGCGGCCGCCCATTGTCGGAGCGCGCGCAGGAGATGGGGTTCCGAATCGGGCTTGGGCTCGTCCTGATGCTGATGGTGTTCGCCACCTATAACGACATCCTTCATCTCGCCGGCTCTTGAACGAGGCATTTTTACGACGTGGCCGATAGGCAACGTTTTGAAACGAATTTGGAAATTCGGAGACATCCGGCGTTTGCCATAGGGTTCAAATTGGCTACAAGCGAACGACAAATGGGAATCTGTCGGTTCGGTAGGGGTACCAAACCGGCATCGGAATAAGGGCGCATAGCGCATGAAGTTCGGATTGCGGGTGCGGGGGGGCTTGCTGGCCGCCTCTATCATGTTCGCCGTTCCGGTGGCTCTGCCGCTGGCGAATGTGGTTTTGTCGTCGCCAGCTGCTGCGCAGTCGGTCAACGCGATCGAAGTGGTGGGCAACCGCCGCGTCGAATTGGAAACCATCCGCTCCTATTTCAAGCCCGGCCCGGGCGGCACGCTGGATGCCGGCCGTATCGATGACGGCCTCAAGGCGCTGATCGAGACCGGCCTGTTCTCCGACGTGAAGATCAACCGCCAGGGCGCGCGTCTGGTCGTGACCGTCGTCGAGAACCCCGTCATCGGCCGCGTCGCGTTCGAGGGCAACAAGAAGGTCAAGGACGAGCAGCTTTCCACCGAGGTGCAGTCCAAGCCGCGCGGCACGCTGTCGAAGCCGATGGTGCAGTCCGACGCGCAGCGCATCGCCGAGATCTATCGCCGTTCGGGCCGCTATGACGTTCGCGTCACGCCGGAATTCATCGAACAGCCGAACAACCGCGTCGACCTGATCTTCACGATCGCGGAAGGCGTCAAGACCGGCGTGAAGTCGATCGATTTCGTCGGCAACAACGCATACTCGTCCTATCGTCTGAAGGACGTGATCAAGACCCACGAGACCAATCTGCTGAGCTTCCTCGGCTCCGGCGACGTCTACGATCCGGACCGGGTCGAGGCCGATCGCGACCTCATCCGCCGGTTCTACCTGAAGAACGGCTATGCCGACGTCCAGGTCGTCGCGGCGCTCACCGAATATGATCCCGAGCGCAAGGGCTTCCTGGTCACCTTCAAGATCGAGGAAGGCCAGCAATACCGGGTCGGTTCCGTCGACTTCCAGTCCTCGATTGCGACGCTCGACGCCAATTCGCTGCGCTCGTTCTCCCGCGTGAACGTCGGCTCGCTGTACAACGTGGAGAGCCTCGAGAAGTCGGTCGAGGAGATGCAGATCGAGGCTTCGCGGCGCGGCTACGCGTTCGCGGTGGTCCGTCCGCGCGGTGACCGCAATTTCGACGCGCACACGGTATCCGTCGTGTTCGCCGTCGACGAGGGTCCGCGCACCTACATCGAGCGCATCAACATTCGCGGCAACACCCGGACCCGCGATTACGTCATCCGCCGCGAGTTCGACATCTCCGAGGGCGACGCCTACAATCGCGCCCTGGTCGATCGTGCCGAGCGCCGCCTGAAGAACCTCGACTTCTTCAAGGATGTTAAGATCACGACCGAGCCGGGCTCGTCGAGCGACCGCGTCATCCTGGTCGTCTCCCTGGAAGAGAAGTCGACCGGCGACTTCTCGGTCTCGGGCGGCTATTCGACCACCGACGGCGCGCTAGCCGAGGTGTCGATCGCCGAGCGCAACTTCCTGGGACGGGGCTTGTTCGCGAAGGCGTCGGTGACCTACGGCCAGTTCGCGCGCGGCTATTCGTTGTCCTTCGTCGAGCCCTATCTGCTCGACTACCGCGTCGCGCTCGGTCTCGATCTCTATCAGCGCCAGCAGCTCGCCAACAACTTCATCTCGTACGGCACCAAGACGATCGGCTTCAGCCCGCGGCTCGGCTTCCAGCTGCGCGAGGATCTGTCCCTGCAGGTGCGCTACTCGCTCTACCGCCAGGAGATCCAGCTGCCGACGACGCTGTCGAACTGTAACAATGGCGGTGGCGGCAGCACGTTGCCCTTCAACCCGACGCCCGCTTTCATCAATGCTAACCCGGGCAATGTCGCCGCTCAGACGATCTCTGCGGCGACCGGTGGCCTCGGGTGCTTCTCCGACGGCGAGGCTTCGCTCCCGGTTCGCCAGGAGCTGGCGAAGGGCGCCACGCTGACCTCGTCGCTCGGCTACACGCTGAACTACAACACGCTCGACAACAACAAGAACCCGACCGACGGTCTGCTCGTCGACTTCAAGCAGGACTTCGCGGGTGTTGGCGGCGACGTGTCGTATCTGAAGTCGGCGTTCGACGCGAAGTACTTCACCCCGCTGGTGTCGGACATCGTCAGCATCGTCCACCTTCAGGGCGGCATCCTGAACAAGATCGGCAATACTCAACTGCGCATGCTCGATCATTTCCAGATGGGTCCGAACCTGGTCCGCGGCTTCGCACCGAACGGCATTGGTCCGCGTGACATCAATCCGTTCGGCACACAGGACGCTCTGGGCGGCACCAAGTACTGGGGCGCCTCTCTCGAACTGCAGATGCCGTTCTGGTTCCTGCCCAAGGAAGTGGGCCTGAAGGGTGCCGTTTACGCCGACGCCGGCGGCCTGTGGGGTTACCAGGGAACGACGGGTTGGGCGCTGACGGGTGAGACGAATACCGCGGGCTGTACCCCTCCAAAGCGCGCAACCGGTACGACGCCTGCCAGTGCCGGCACCTGCCTCGGTCTGCAGTTCAACGACCAGAACACGGTTCGCAGCTCGGTGGGTGTGGGTCTGGTGTGGGCGTCGCCGTTCGGTCCGCTGCGCTTCGACTACGCGATCCCGCTCACCAAGGGCCAGTTCGACCGGACGCAGGAATTCCGGTTCGGCGGCGGCACCTCGTTCTAAGCCTTGGATCGTCCAAAACCGGATTGGCGTAGAGCCGCCGCACCGGTGTAAGAGATGGGAGCTCGGTTCCGGGAGACCGGAGCCGGGCTCTGACTTTTTGTCCTAAGAGTACTTTTGTCCTGAGAGTACAGCGGAATGGCTCAGCCGACCTTCTTCCAGCCCCCTCCGACGACGACGCTGGCTGCGATCGCGGCGGCCGTGAAGGCCACGCTGGTCGATCCCTCGCGCGGCGAGCAGGTGATCAAGGGATTGGCTGCGCTCGACGAGGCCGGCCCGATGCACCTGGCCTTCTTCGACAACCTCAAATACGCCGACCAGCTGACGCGCACCAAGGCCGGCGCCTGTCTGGTCAGCCCACGCTTCGAGGCCCGGGTGCCGGCCCACGTCGCAATCGTCAGGGCCAACCAGCCGTTTCGTGCCTTCGTGCAGCTGGCGCGCGAGATGCACGCCGACTCGCTGCGCCCGTTATCCTGGTTCGGCTGTGACGGGATCTCGCCGCAGGCGATCATCGATCCCACCGCGCGGCTCGAGGATGGCGTCATCGTCGAGCCTCTGGCGGTGATCGGCGCCCATGTCGAGATCGGGGCAGGAACCATCGTCGGCGCCGGCGCCGTGATCGGGCCGCACGTCAAGATCGGGCGCGACTGCAACGTCGGCGCCCGCACCGTCATTCAATGCGCCCTGATCGGCAACGACGTGCTGATCCATCCGGCCTGCAGCATCGGCCAGGACGGCTATGGCTTCATCTTCTTCGGAGCGAACGGGCACACCAAGGTGCCGCAGACCGGGCGGGTGCTGATCCAGAACCACGTCGAGGTCGGCGCCGGCACCACCATCGACCGTGGCAGCCTGCGCGACACTGTCATCGGCGAGGGCACCAAAATCGACAATCAGGTCCAGATCGGCCACAATGTCACGATCGGACGGCATTGCCTGCTGGCGGCGCAGATCGGACTGGCAGGAAGCCTCACGATCGGCGACAACGTCGCGCTCGGGGCCAAGGTCGGCATCAACAACCACGTCACCATCGGCGACGGCGCGCAGGTGACCGCGATGAGCGGCGTCAAGGACGACATCCCGCCGAATGGACGGTGGGGCGGGTTGTTCGCCAAGCCGACCAAGCAGTGGTTTCGCGAGATCTTTGCGGTGGAACGGCTGGTGCGTGATCAAGCGGCAGCGAACAAGGACGAAGGACAGGAGTGATGGAGGAGTCACCCATCAGGTTTGCGGACATCGACGTCAACGAGATTCTCAAGACGCTTCCGCACCGTTACCCGTTTCTCCTGATCGACCGGGTGAAGAACATTCGCGCCGATTACAGCGGCATCGGCGTCAAGAACGTCTCGATCGGGGAGCCGTGCTTCCAGGGCCACTTCCCGGAGCGGCCGGTCTATCCGGGCGTGCTGATGATCGAAGGCATGGCGCAGACCGCCGGCGTGATCGGCATCAAGTCGGTCGAGGGCACCGAAAAGCCGCGCGCGGTGTATTTCCTCACCATCGACAAGTGCAAGTTCCGCAAGCCGGTGCTGCCTGGCCAGACCATCGAGTATCACATGCGCTCGATCGGCCGGCGCAAGGCGATGTGGTGGTTCCATGGGGACGCCAAGGTCGACGGCGTGGTTGTCGCCGAGGCCGATGTCGGCGCGATGCTGACCGACTGACGTTGCTGGCAAAGAGTTGATTGCGTCGAGATGAGTAAGATCGATCCCACCGCCCGCGTCGAGGATGGCGCCATCATCGGCGACGGCACCGTCATCGGGCCGTTCTGCATGATCGGCCCCAACGTCGTGATCGGGGCCAATTGCACACTGATCAGTCACGTCCAGATCATGGGCCACACCACGATCGGCGACAACAACGTGATCTCGCCCTTCGTCGTGCTCGGCGGCGCGCCGCAGGATCTCAGTTATCGCGGCGAGCCGCATCGGCTCGAGATCGGCTCCGGCTGCACCTTCCGCGAAGGCGTGACGATGAACATCGGCACCACCAAGGGCGGCGGCCTCACCAGGGTCGGCGACGGCGGGTTCTTCATGAACAACGCCCATGTCGCCCATGACTGCGTGGTCGGCAACAACGTGATCTTCGCGACGTCGGCGACGCTCGGCGGCCATGTCGAGGTTGGCGATGCCGTCTACATCGGCGGCCTCTCCGCAGTGCATCAGTTCACGCGCATCGGCCATGGTGTCATGGTCGGTGGCGTCTGCGGCGTGCGCGGCGACATCATCCCGTATGGTCTGGTCAACGGCCAGTATGCCGCGCTGGAAGGCCTCAACGTCATCGGCATGAAGCGCCGCAAGTTCACCCGCGAGCGGCTCGCCGCGGTGCGCGCGTTCTATCAGAAGCTGTTCCATGGTCCCGGCGTGTTTGCCGATCGCCTCGCAGCCGTGCGGCCGCTCGCTGGCGAGGATCCGGCGATCGCCGAAATCCTGGCCTTCATCGATGGTGGCCGTCATCGCGCGCTGTGTCTGCCGGAGATCGGCCGATCGGCGCCTGCTGCCGAGCTCTGACGGTCATGGGCGGATCGGCCATCGAGACGACCCCGCCTGTCGGCATCATCGCAGCCGGTGGCGTGCTGCCGTTTGCGGTGGCCGCCGAGATCGTCGCGCGCGGCCAGACCCCGCTGCTGTTCGCGCTGAAGGGCATCTGCGATCCCGGGCAGGTAGAACGGTTCCGCCATCACTGGATCGGCCTCGGGCAGCTCGGCAATGCGCTCAGGCTGCTCAAGACCGAGGGCTGCCGTGATCTGCTGTTCATCGGCAACCTGGTTCGTCCCGCCGTGTCGGAGATCCGGTTCGACTGGGGGACGCTGCGCGAGCTGCCCTACATCTGGTCGGCGTTCCGCGGCGGTGACGATCATCTGCTGTCGGGCATCGGGCGCATCTTCGAACGCCACGGCTTCCGCATGCTCGGGGTCAAGGACGTCGCGCCCAACCTGCTCGTTCCCGAAGGGCGGCTGACGCGCAGCCGGCCCAACGATCTGCTGACCGGCGACATCGCCAAGGGGATGGCGGTGCTGCGCGCGATGGCCCCGTTCGACGTCGGGCAGGCGGTCGTCGTGATCGACGGCCATGTCGTGGCGCTCGAGGATATCGAAGGCACCGATGGGCTCCTCGCCCGCGTGGCGCGGCTGCGTGCCGATCGCCGCATCCGGGCCGCGGCCGGACGAGGCGTGCTGGTGAAGGCGCCCAAGGCCGGCCAGGACCTCCGCTACGACCTGCCCACCATCGGCCCGCGCACCATCGAAGGAGTTGCGGCCGCGGGTCTCGCCGGCGTCGCCGTCGCTGCGGCGCATACGCTGCTCGCCGACCCGCAGGAGACGGTCTCGGCGGCCGATCGCGCCGGGGTGTTCATCACGGGCGTTGCTGCGTGACGGCGCGACCTCCGGCCGGCCCAGCCATCCGCAGGATCTGCCTGGTCGCGACCGAGGAGTCCGGCGATCGCATCGGCGCCAGCCTGATGAAGGTGCTGCGCCAGCGGCTCGGTGATGGCGTCGAATTCTCCGGCGTCGGCGGACGCGGCATGATCGGCGAGGGCCTCGCCTCGCTGTTTCCGATCGAGGAGCTCTCGATCATGGGCTTCACCGCGGTGTTGAAGCAGCTGCCGAACATCCTGCGCCTGCTTCGCGGCACCGTGGACGCCGTCGTCGCCAGCCAGCCCGACGTGCTCGTGATCATCGACAGCCCCGATTTCACCCAGCGCGTCGCCAAGCGGGTTCGCGCCCGCGATCCTGCCATCCCGATCGTGAACTACGTCGCGCCGACCGTGTGGGCGTGGCGGCCGGGCCGCGCCAGGACGATGCGCGGCTATATCGATCACGTCCTCGGCCTGCTGCCGTTCGAGCCTGAGGCATTCCGCCGGCTGGGCGGGCCGCCCTGCACCTATGTCGGCCATCCCCTGATCGAGCAGCTTGCGAGCCTGCGGCCGAACCCGGCCGAGCAGGCGCGTCGCGACGCCAAGCCACCGGTGCTGCTGGTGCTGCCGGGCAGCCGCCGCGGTGAGATCGCACGCCACATGGCGGTGTTCGGTGATACGCTGGGCCGCCTGCAGGCGCAGGGCATCGCCTTCGAGGCCGTGCTGCCGACCACGCCGCATCTCGAACCCGCCGTCAGGGCAGGGGTGGCGAACTGGCCGGTGGTGCCCGTCATCGTCACCGGAGAGGCCGAGAAGCGCGCCGCCTTCCGGAGCGCCCATGCCGCGCTCGCCAAGTCCGGCACCGTGACGCTCGAGCTCGCGATCTCCGGCGTGCCGATGGTCACCGCCTATCGCATCGGCGAGGTCGAAGCGTTCGTCTTCCGCCGTCTCATCAAGGTGTCCTCCGTGATCCTCGCCAATCTCGTGATCGGCGAGAACGTGATTCCGGAATTCCTGCAGGAGGCCTGCACCGCCGACAATCTCGCGCCGGCGCTGATCGATGTCCTCGGCGACGGCCCGATCCGCACCCGCCAGGTCGCGGCGTTCAACCGGCTCGACGACATCATGTCGACCGGCGGCGTCCCGCCCAGCGTGCGCGCTGCCGACATCGTGCTGGCGACGATGCGCGGGGGACATCGGGACGTGTCCTGATGAGTTGGCCTCAGCTGCAAGGTGGGCGAAATCGGGACTTGTATCGTGTATCGCTACTCAAGTCGCAGCCGGCCGGCGCTTCACGGCTCGAAGCTCTAAGAGTGCACCATTCGCACGAGATCTTTTCCGAGCTGTTCCAAGCTCAAGAACAGATTCGAGGCTTCGGCCAAAAAGACGAAAAGGAATGCGTGCACGAGGTACATGCGGTTGCCGAGCGCAACGAGGATCCGTTCGATCACGACGCGCGGATACGGAGGCCTGGTGAAAAGCACGACGAATGCCACGCCCAGAACCAGCGAGCCGGCGACATCGCTTGGATAGTGAAACGCAAAGGCGACCCTGGATAGCGCAACGACGACAGTCGCCCAAAAAAAGCAGAGCCATCCAGCGAATCTATTTTCGATCAACACCACCGTCGCAAGGCCGAAGAACAACGTCGCGGTGTCGCTGGGAAACGAACTCTGGCGGTCCCAGTTCCAGGGGACGGCGACGGAGTTCAGATGCAGCGCTGGATCCAGAAGGGGCCGCGTGTGGACGAAGACGTGAAACTGCATCCAGACGGACAGGACCGTCGCCAGGCAGACTCCGAACAGTCCTGCCAGCATTCGGCTCCGGCGCTTGGCGCAATCGTCGACGAACCACAGCGCGACGAGCGAGCCGAATATCGGGAACCCTCTGAACAGGGAATTGGTCGCAAGCTCATAGAAACCGGCATGCGTTCCGGCGAGCGCGTTCAACCCAAGCAGCAGCTCCTGATCCAAATTGCCGGTCATCTCCTTAGCCAAACCTGAATGTAAACCCGCGATAACAATCACTCGCAAACTGCGGCAATAGGCGGCAAGCGCAACATCCGATCGTGGTTAACCCAGCGGGGCGCGTGGCCCGGTCGGAGCGGCATCGCGCGTGTGAATGGGTCTGCAGCCTCGTTCGGGTAGCGTCGACATCGAAGGCGCTCTTTCCAGGCGATGGTGCCGTAGGGTGGGCAAAGACGCGGGCATGCTGCATCCATCAGCGAGATCGCAATGGCGTCGTGCCCACCGTCTTGCTGATTGGTTCGCTGATCGACGGTGGGCACGCTGCCGCCTTTCGGCGGCCGCTTTGCCCACCCTACAGCGTATCACAAGCTTCGGCGCCGAAGCATCCGACCGCAAAACAACAAATAAGAAGCCCGCCCAGCGTGCTGGACGGGCCATCTATCGTTTTGGTTTGGTTGGCTTCGATTAGCCGCGCTTGTCGAGGTCGACGTACTGGCGCGTGGTCACGCCGGTGTAGAGCTGGCGCGGACGGCCGATCTTTTGCTGCGGGTCCTCGATCATCTCGCTCCACTGGCTGATCCAGCCGACGGTGCGGGCGACCGCGAACAGCACGGTGAACATCGAGACCGGGAAGCCCATCGCCTTCAGCGTGATGCCCGAATAGAAGTCCACGTTCGGGTACAGCTTGCGATCGATGAAGTACTGGTCGCTGAGCGCGATCTTCTCCAGCTCCATCGCGACCTTCAGCATCTGGTCGTCGCCGTGGCCGGTCTCCTTCAGCACCGCGTGACACATCTTCTGCATGATCTTGGCGCGCGGATCGTAGTTCTTGTAGACGCGATGGCCGAAGCCCATCAGGCGGACTTCGCTGTTCTTGTCCTTCACCTTGGCGATGAACTCGGGAATCTTGTCCACCGTGCCGATCTCGGCCAGCATGTTCAGCGCCGCCTCGTTGGCGCCGCCATGCGCCGGACCCCACAGGCAGGCGATGCCGGCGGCGATGCAGGCGAACGGGTTGGCACCCGAGGAGCCGGCGATACGTACCGTCGAGGTCGAGGCGTTCTGCTCGTGGTCGGCGTGCAGGATGAAGATCTTGTCGAGCGCGTCGGCGAGCACCGGGTTGATCTTGTAGTCCTCGCACGGCACCGCGAAGCACATGTTGAGGAAGTTGCCGGCGAACGACAGCGAGTTCTTCGGATACACGAAGGGCTGGCCGACCGAATATTTATAGGCCATCGCCGCGAGCGTCGGGATCTTCGCGATCATCCGCATCGAAGCGATCATCCGCTGCTTCGGATCGTTGATGTCGGTCGAGTCGTGGTAGAACGCAGCCAGCGCGCCGACCGAGGCCACCATGACCGCCATCGGATGGGCATCGCGGCGGAAGCCCTGGAAGAACCGGGCCATCTGCTCGTGAACCATCGTGTGATGGGTGATGCGGTAGTCGAAATCGTCCTTCTGCGCCTTGGTCGGGAGCTCCCCGTACAGCAGCAGGTAGCAGGTCTCCAGGAAGTCGCCCTTCTCGGCGAGCTGCTCGATCGGGTAGCCGCGGTATTCCAGGACGCCAGCGTCGCCGTCAATATAGGTGATCTTGGACTGGCAGCTGCCGGTGGAGGTAAAGCCGGGGTCATAGGTGAACATCCCGGCCTGGGCGTAGAGCTTGCCGATGTCGATGACGTCGGGGCCCACCGTGCCGCTCAGGATCGGAAGATCGAAATTCTTATTGCCGACGGTGAGGGTCGCGGTCTTGCTTGCGGATTTGGCGTCCATCGTTTGTCCCCGATGCGATCGTTAGGCTTGGCCCTTGTTCTTTGCGAGAGATGGCAGGGCGGGTGGACTTTAATCTAGTACGGCGGCTTTGACATTCGCGTCACTTCGCATCGAACCTTGCTGCGAACACCTTAAGCGACCGTCAAATCCGAAACCGTACTGGAATCTTATACTTACTAGTGTCCTTCAGCCCCTGACATCCGTGAACGAGCCCGCCGCAACGTATCGTGAATGTCAAAGCCGGGGGCACCAGCTGTGGCGCACAAAATGCGTATCGTATTGCCCTGTGCGCTGCAAGATGGGCGGTATCAGACCTTATGAGGTGGCCTGGTCCTTGAGCCGGCCGAGGGATTCGTCACGCCCGAGGATCGCCAGGACGTCGAAAATGCCGGGCGAGGTGGTCCGTCCGGTGAGCGCCGCGCGCAGCGGCTGGGCGACGGCACCCAGCTTGAGATTGTTGGCGTCGGCAAACGCACGCAGCGCGGCTTCCGTGGCCGGGCCGCTCCACGGCTCGACCGCGGCAAGCGCGTCGTGCAGCCGGCCGATCAGGGCACGGCTGTCCGGCGTCAGCAGGGCGGCCGCCTTGGCATCGATCGGCAGCGGCCGGTCGGCGAAGATGAAGGCGGCGCCGTCGATCAGCTCCAGCAGCGTCTTGGCGCGCTCCTTCAGGCTCGGCATCGCCTGGGTGAGCTGGGCGCGGGTGGCGTCGTTGAGCTTGGCCTTCAGTGCTGCGCCGTTCGGCACGTAGTTCAGCACGTCCTCGAACTGGCGCGCCAAGGCGGCATCATCGCTGTGACGGATGGTGTGGCCGTTGAGATTTTCCAGCTTGGCGAAGTCGAACCGCGCCGCCGAGCGGCCGATCGCCGGCAGGTCGAACGCGTTGATCATCTCCTCGGTGGAGAAGATCTCCTGGTCACCATGGCTCCAGCCGAGCCGCACCAGGTAATTGCGCAGCGCCGACGGCAGATAGCCCATGGCGCGGTAGGCATCGACGCCGAGCGCGCCGTGGCGCTTGGACAGCTTCGAGCCGTCGGGTCCGTGAATCAACGGGATGTGCGACATCGACGGCACCGTCCATCCCAGCGCATCGTAGATCTGCTTCTGGCGCGCGGCGTTGATCAGATGGTCGTCGCCGCGGATCACATGGGTCACGCCCATGTCGTGGTCGTCGACGACCACCGCCAGCATGTAGGTCGGATTGCCATCGCCTCGCAGCAGCACGAGATCGTCGAGGTTCTCGTTCTGCCAGACCACGCGCCCTTGCACCTGGTCCTCGATCACGGTTTCGCCGGTCAGAGGGGCGCGCAGCCGGATGGTCGGCTTGACGCTCTCGGGCGCCTCCTTCGGATCGCGGTCGCGCCATAGGCCGTCATAGAGCCGGGTGCGGCCTTCGGCGCGCGCCTTCTCGCGCATCGCGGTCAGCTCCTCGGCCGTGGCATAGCAGCGATACGCCATGCCGCTGGCGAGCAGCTGCTCGGCGACCTCGCGATGCCGGGCGGCGCGGCTATATTGGTAGATGACGTCGCCGTCCCAATCGAGCTCGAGCCATTTCAGTCCGTCGAGGATGGCGTCGATCGCCGCCGTCGTTGACCGCTCGCGGTCGGTGTCCTCGATCCTGAGCAGCATCTTGCCGCCGCGGCCGCGCGCATACAGCCAGTTGAACAGGGCCGTCCGGGCGCCTCCGATGTGGAGAAAGCCGGTCGGGGAGGGGGCAAAGCGCGTGACGATCGGGGAGGTCATGGGCGGCAGCACGAAATCCAGGCAAGGGCTATGAAGGGCGGGGGGTGTATAGCAGGCCTATCGCATAACTAAAGCCTTCCTTGGGGGAGGCGGATTTGGCAGATAGGCTGGCAAATTCCGGAGCAGGATATTCTTGATGACCACGACGACAGATACGGCGGCGACGGCAGAGGCAGGGCGCGACTTCATCCGCGACATCGTCCAGGCCGATCTCGACAGCGGCAAGCACAAGACGATCGTGACCCGGTTCCCGCCGGAGCCGAACGGCTACCTGCATATCGGCCATGCCAAGTCGATCGGCCTCAACTTCGGCATTGCCCAGGAGTTCGGCGGCCGCTGCAATCTGCGCTTCGATGACACCAACCCGACCAGGGAAGAGCAGGAATACATCGATTCCATCCAGGCCGACGTGCGCTGGCTCGGCTACGACTGGGGCGACAACCTGTTCTATGCCTCGGATTATTTCCAGCGGCTCTACGACTGGGCAGAAGGCCTGATCAAGGCCGGGCTCGCCTATGTCGATGACCAGACGCAGGAGGAGATCCGGCTGTCGCGCGGCACGCTCACCGAGCCCGGCAAGAACAGCCCGTTCCGCGACCGTTCGGTGGAGGAGAATCTCGACCTGTTCCGGCGCATGAAGGCCGGCGAATTTCCCAACGGCGCGCGTGTGCTGCGCGCCAAGATCGACATGGCCGCCGGCAACATCAATCTGCGCGACCCCGTGCTGTACCGGATCCTGCACGCCCACCACCCGCGCACCGGCGACACCTGGAAGATCTATCCGAGCTATGATTACGCGCACGGCCAGTCGGATGCGATCGAGGGCATCACGCACTCGATCTGCACGCTGGAGTTCGAGGATCACCGGCCGCTCTACGACTGGTTCCTCGACAAGCTGCCGGTGCCGTCGCATCCGCACCAGTACGAGTTCGCACGCCTCAATCTGACCTACACGCTGCTGTCGAAGCGCGTGCTGACGCGCCTCGTGCAGGACGGCCACGTCTCCGGCTGGAACGATCCGCGCATGCCGACAGTCGCGGGCTTGAAGCGGCGCGGCGTGCCGCCAGCGGCGGTGCGCGAATTCATCAAGCGCATCGGCATCGCCAAGGCCAACAGCATCGTCGACGTCGGCATGCTCGAGTTCTGCATCCGCGAGGAGCTGAACCGCACGGCGCAGCGCCGCATGGCGGTGCTGCGGCCGCTGAAAGTGGTGATCGAGAATTATCCGGAAGGGCAGGTCGAGGAGCTCGAGGCGATCAACCATCCCGACGATCCCTCTGCCGGGACGCGCAAGATCGCGTTTGGCCGCGAGCTCTACATCGAGCAGGACGACTTCATGGAGAACCCGCCGAAGAAGTTCTTCCGCCTGTCGCCGGGCTCCGAGGTGCGGCTGCGCTACGCCTATTTCATCAAGTGCCGCGAGGTCATCAAGAACGATGCTGGCGAGATCGTCGAGCTGCGCTGCACCTATGATCCGGCGACCAAGGGCGGCAACGCGCCTGATGGCCGCAAGGTCAAGGCGACCATGCACTGGCTGCCGGCGGCGCAGTCACGTGTTGCCGAAATCCGCATCTACAATCAGCTGTTCGCCAACCCGAGCCCGAACGCGGCCGACTTCACCGCCGACCTCAACCCGAACTCGTTGGAGGTGCTGACCGACGCGCGCATCGAGCCTTCGATCGCCGAGAGCAATTCGACCGAACCGATGCAGTTCGAGCGCCAGGGCTACTTCGTGCGCGATCTGGATTCGACGCCGGACAGGCTCGTGTTCAACCGCACGATCGGCCTGCGCGACACCTTCGCGAAGGAAGTCGCGAAGGGGTGAACAAATGAAGAAGGATCCGTGCCGCCTCGGTGCGGCACGGCCTGTGTGTGCTAACGCAGCAGAGCGGGGTTGATCTCGAAGGTGCGCCGCTTGGCCCGGGCGAAGGTTTCCGGCCCGCGCGTCTTCAGCGATTCGACGGTGTCGGCCGGCAGCTCCTCGAACTTGATGCGCGTGGCGTATTTCGGCCCGCGGCTCCACCAGTCGCCCGGATCGACAAGGACACGGTTGACCACGACGTGCCCTGCATTGACGATCTCACCCGGTGCGAGCTTGATCCGCATGAGCTGGCCGTTGAAGTCGTGCTTGTAGCAGCTCACCTGAACGACGGTCCACGTGCCCGGCGGCAGTGGCGCCAGCGCACCCCAGCGGGGAGTGCCGTTGAATCTTTGCATGCGCACCACGTTGACGTCGATCCGCTGTGTACGCCCTTGTTCGGGCTTCAGGTCGATGCCGAGTGGCAAGCAATCCGGCTTGCCGTCCTTCATCATCGACACATTGAATATCAGCACGGCGGAGTCGGGGTGCTCCTGACGCTCCTTGGCCACGAGGATATCGTCCGGAGCTTGCGCGGAAGCGCGAGAGGCGGGACTGAAAAGGCCGACGGTGAGGGCGAGGAGCGCGAATCCGAGCAATCTCATGGGCACACGAGCCGGGAAACCCGGCGCGCCGATCGCGCCCAGTGCAGCTCCCCCAGTTCCAATTCCGACCGATTCCAGATGACAGCGCCAGACATCGGCGGTGGCCATCTCTGGCGCAATTGCAATTCTCGCGTGCAACTCGTTCGACTGACGGCCTGACGCGCGCTAGCCGATCGCATCCTGGCCGGCGTCCGTCAGCGTCGGCAGGCCGTCGCTGAGCGCGACGAGGCCGCGCTCGCTGAGCATCGCGAGATCCTCGTCGGACACGGGTGAGAGGGTGAGCCGGTTCGCCTTGATGTCGCGCAGCGTCCAGCGCAGGTGGATGGCCTTCTCGAGATCGAGGTCGGCGAAGGGGTCGTCAATGTCGGGAGCGTCCATACCCAGATAAGCGCGTGCGGTGCAAAAAGTTCCATCGCTCGGCCGTGCAGAATTCCAGGATTCCCGTTCCGTTCCGCTAGGCGCGTTTGCGCAGCTTTGGGTAGCCTCGTTCCAGTGCGGGTAGCGGGTGGTGTGGGCGATGGCGGGGCTGGAGCGGCCGCCAGGATGGCGTCGCGGGATCGCGGGCGTGATGGCCGATGTCTGGCCGCCGCGCGGCGCGCTCGCCGGCGGTCTGCCTGCGATCGGCTTGCCTGCATGGTCGTCCTTCGCGGCCCGGCTGAAGCAATGGGCGCGGGAAGAGGCCGGTGCGGGGCGGCTGCTGCCCTGGGTGCCCATTGCCTTCGGCGCCGGCATCGCGGTGTACTTCTCGGCCGATCACGAGCCGCTGCTGTGGGTGAGCGCTGCCGCTGCGCTCGCGCTGTGCCTCGTCGCGGTGCTGATGCGACGGCACCGGTTGTTTCCGGCGGTCGTGATGATCGCGGCGGCGGCGTCGGGTTTTGCGGTGGCCACCGCCAAGACCGCCCGCGTTGCGCATCCGGTGCTGGCGCGGCCGCTGTATTCGGTCGCGCTGTCCGGCTTCGTCGAGGCGCGCGACATCCGCGAGCGCAGCGACCGGATCGTGCTGCGCGTCACTGCGATGGAGAGCCAGCGCAGCGCCATCACGCTGGCGCGCGTGCGGCTGGCGGTGCGCAAGGGCACGGCGCCCGACGTCGGCAGCTTCGTGCAGATGAAGGCGAGGCTGCTGCCGCCGCTCGCGCCGGTGCGGCCCGGCTCCTATGATTTCGCGCGCGACATGTTCTTCCAGGGCATCGGCGCCTCCGGCTTCGTCATGGGCGCGATCACGACGCTGACGCCGCCGCAAGCCGCCGGCTTCGGCCTGCGTTATGCCGCGGTCATGCAGGGCCTGCGCGACGCGATCGATGCCCGAATCCGCGCCCGGCTCGACGGCGACGAGCGTGCCATCGCCACCGCGCTGCTGACCGGGCGGCGCGATGCCATCACGCCCGACGTCAACGACGCGATGTTCATCTCCGGCCTCGGTCACGTGCTGTCGATCTCCGGCTATCACATGGCGGTCGTCGCCGGCGTCGTGTTCTTCGCCGTGCGCGCGCTGCTTGCGTTGTTTCCCGGCCTGACCGTCAGCCATCCGATCAAGAAATGGGCGGCGGCCGCGGCGCTGGTGGCGGCGGCGTTCTATCTGTTGCTGTCGGGCGCGGAGGTCGCGACGCAGAGATCGTTCTTCATGACGGCCGTCGTGCTGATCGCCGTGATGGTGGACCGCCGCGCCGTCACCTTCCGCACGCTTGCGGTGGCCGCGATGATCGTGCTGATCGCAGCGCCCGAAGCGCTGGTGCATCCGAGTTTCCAGATGTCGTTCGCGGCGACGCTCGGCCTCGTCGCGCTGGTGCAGTTCGGCATGCCCCGGCTGTTCGCGACGCCGGACTCGTCGGCCACCCAGCGCATCGCGCTGTGGGGCGGGCGCGAACTCGTGATGCTGCTCTTGGCCTCGCTGATCGCGGGGCTCGCCACCACGCCCTACGCCGCGTTCCATTTCCATCGCGTCACGCCGTATGGCGTGCTGGCCAATCTCGCGGCGATGCCGGTGGTGTCAGCGCTGGTGATGCCTGCGGGCCTGCTCGGGCTGCTGGCGGCGCCGTTCGGCCTCGACGGCCCAATGTGGTCGCTGATGGGCTGGGGCATCGACTGGATGATCGCGGTGACGCGCTGGGTGGCGGCGCTGCCCGGCGCGGTCGGACGCATCACCGCGTTCGGCATCGGCCCGCTGATCGTGGCCAGCCTCGGGCTGGTCCTGATCGGCCTGCTGCGGACGCCGCTACGCTGGTCCGGCGCCGTCGCGCTCGCTGCGGCCACCATGTGGGCCGTCGCGACGCCGCAGCCCGACATTCTCGTCTCCGGCGATGGCCGCGCGGTCGCCGTCCGCGGCGGCGACGGGCGGCTGCACGTGATGCGCACCGGCAAGGACGTGTTCGTCACGCGGGAGTGGCTCGCCGCCGATGCCGATGCGCGGCTGCCGGCCGATGCCGCGCTCGGCGACGGCGTGTCCTGCGACGAGGCCGGCTGCGTAGTGGCGATGGCCGACGGCCGCTTCGTCGCCATGGCGCTGCGCGCCGATGCGCTGGCCGACGATTGCGCGCGTGCGGCGCTGGTGGTGGCGGCGCGCGCCGCACCGTCGAACTGTGCCGCAGCTGTCATCGACCGCCATCGCCTGCGCCAGCAGGGCGCGCTGATGCTGGTGCGCCGGGGCACGCGCTTCGACGTCACGCCGGCGCGCGCCTATGGCACCGACCGTCCATGGTGGCCGGCGCCGGCCGAGGCCAGCGACTTCGATCCGACGCTGACACCGCGCGCGCCGCCGCGCAGTCAGGACGCGACGCCGCCGGAGACCGAGCAGGGCGTGGAGGATTGAGGTCCGGACAGCTCGAACGTGCCGAGATGATACTCGGCGCCGTCAAGCCCGTCGAACAGCGAGGAGACCTCGACGAGCGTGAACGACGCCGCGGGATCGCGCTGCCAGATGGCAACGTCGTCAGCCGTGACCGTCAACCATCCCAACGCCAGCCTGTAGCGGCCGGGTTCGATGATCCGGCCAGCTTGGTTCCAATCGATCTTGTTGACCACGGTAATACCCCCGGCGGCCACAACGCCGGTCGAGGGACACCGTTCCTGTCGCCAGAGCGTGATGCCTTCTCGTCGAATCAAAGCGCGTACCGCAAGTTCAGTTCACCTCTCCCCGTCGGAGAGAGGTCAACGGCACCGCGACTGCTGTTCGATCGAACCAAAACGCATACTGCTCTCGCGTGACGCCTGCGCCGCTCAGCTCAGGTGATGCTGATGCGGCGGATGGGAGTCGTCTGCGGGGTCGGCGTATCGTTCGTCATGCCGGGGCCGCGCTCGGCCGGCTGCTTGGTGACGGGCAGCTGCAGCACCGTGACGCGCTGGCCTTCGCAGAGCTGCGTCACGAGCACGTGGCGGCCGTCGGCGAACTCGACGGCGTCGTGGTGGCGATCGGGAATGTGCTTTTCGATGCTGTTGAACTTGGCGACGCGCTCGCGGATCGTCCGGGTCCAGAGCCAGCGGCTGTCGTAGCGGACGTCCTCGGCGAAGGCGAGCTCGGTGCCGGGCAGCATGCAGACCGCGACGGTCGGCTCGCTTTCGCTGGCGAAGCCGCGGGTCGCGGTGCCGCGGAACGTCGTCGAGATCAGCGTCTCGCCGACCTTGGCGGGACGGGACGCAACGGCATGGAGGCTGTAGTCACACATCGGATCGCTCCTCGCTGAGAGATAGCCGACCCACGCTTCCCCCCGGACAGGCGCAGGCCTCTATCAGAGTGGACATCGAGGAGATGTTAGCGCGCGCTTCGCGGCAATTCTGCGCTGATCTGCACGGCATGCGGGTGGCCGCGATCACAAGCGTTTGAGGATACCGCGCTGCACATCCTGAAGTGCATTCGCGCGCGACTCAGTTTCGTGTCTTGCTTCTTTTCTTTGCGTCTCACGTCGTTCGGCGGCGAAGATCACAGCACCGCGCCACCGATCGATCGTGCATGTCCAGCACGCGAGGTCGCTGCGCTCAGTACTTGCGATACAGTCCGACCAGCTTGCCCTGGATCTTGACCCGGTTCGGCGGCAGGATGCGCACCTCGTAGGCGGTGTTGGCCGGCTCCAGCGCGATCGATGCGCCGCGGCGGCGGAAGCGCTTCAACGTCGCTTCCTCGTCATCGATCAGCGCCACCACGATGTCGCCGGTGTCGGCGGTCTCGTTGCGCTGGATCAGCGCCATGTCACCGTCGAGGATGCCGGCATCGACCATCGAGTCGCCGCGCACCTCCAGCGCATAGTGGTCGCCATTGCCGAGCATGTCGGCGGGCACGCTGATGGTGTGGCTGCGGGTCTGCAGCGCCTCGATCGGCGTACCGGCGGCGATGCGGCCCATCACCGGCACGGCGACCGGGCGCTCGCCGTCATCGAGCGCCGGCGTCGAGGTGCGGACCTTGCCGAGATTGCCCTCGATGACCGAGGGCGTGAAGCCGCGGCGGTTGCTGGCCGCCTGCGACAGCTCGGGCAGCTTGATGACCTCGATGGCGCGGGCGCGGTTGGGCAGCCGGCGGATGAAGCCGCGCTCCTCCAGCGCCGTGATCAGGCGGTGAATGCCCGACTTCGAGCGCAGATCGAGCGCGTCCTTCATCTCGTCGAACGAGGGCGGCACGCCCGCTTCCTTGAGCCGTTCGTTGATGAACCGCAGGAGTTCGTACTGTTTGCGCGTCAGCATCTCGACCTGGTCCCCAGTTTGTTGTCGTCCAAGTCCCGTGCCCTTGCGTCCCTGAGCCGGAAGTGGACGTTCGTATTCGCGTCGCCCGCAACATACTAAAAACAAATCATGAACGGACACTATATGTTCGATGTGTGTTCCGCAATCCTAAAAATATGATGAATGACCCGGGCTTTGACGGGGAGAAGGGTCAGTTCGGCAGGCGCAGGATCTCGCAGACGCTGCCGGCGGGCGCCTTCGGCGCGAAGGCCGGGCGGATCAAAAGAGCCTGCGATAGCGCAAGATTCCCCAGCAGAGACGAATCCTGCTGCGTCACAGGCGTTGCGACCAGTGTACCATCGGCGCGCTCGTCGAGCTGGGCTCGCAGATAGTCCTCGCGCGAATCGTTGGCGGGGAGCTCGCGGCCGAGCAGCGCGGTTTCGCGCGGGAGCTGGGGCTCGTCGCGGCCGAGCAGGCGCCGAATCAGCGGCACCAGGAACAGGGTCGCGCAGACATAGGACGACACCGGATTGCCGGGCAGCCCGATCACCCTGACGCCGCCGAGCCGGCCATGCATCATCGGCTTGCCCGGCCGCATCGCGATCTTCCAGAACGCCATCTCGACGCCCTCGGCCTCCAGCGCCTGCTTGACCAGGTCGTGATCCCCGACCGAGGCGCCGCCCGTCGTGATCAGGATGTCGGCGCCCGACTCGCGCGCCCGGCGGATGCCCGCGACGGTGGCTTCGAGCGTATCCGCCGCGATGCCAAGATCGACCGCTGCAGCGCCTTCGGCGCGCACCAGCGCGCGCAGCGCGTAGCCGTTGGAGTAGACGATCTGACCCGGGCCGGGCTCGGAGCCCGGCATCACCAGCTCGTCACCGGTGGCGAGCAGCGCCACCGTCGGCCGTCGCCGCACCGGCAGCGCCGGATGGTTCATGCTGGCGGCGAGCGACAGGTCACGATCGCTGAGCCGGCGTCCGGCCTTCAGCAGCACCATGCCCTGATGAAAGTCGACGCCGGCGGGCCGGATGTGCCGGCCCTTGATCGCGGCTTCCGTGATCACGACGTGGCCGTCGCCCGCAATCGTATCCTCCTGGATCACGACGGCGTCGGCGCCATCAGGCACGACGCCGCCGGTGAAGATGCGAGCGGCCTCGCCGGGTCCCACCACGCGGTCGAACGGCCGACCCGCCGCGACCTCGCCGATCACCTTCAGCCGTGCCTGCGGCTTGTCCGCGTCGACAGCGCGCACGGCGTAGCCGTCCATCGCCGACATGGCCTCGGGCGGCTGCGTCCGCAGCGCTGCCAGATCGCGCGCCAGAATGCGGTGAAAGGCATCGTCCAGCGACACCAATTCCTCAGCCAGCGGCTCGGCGCCTGCGAGCACCGCGGTCAATGCATCGGATACCGGCATCAAGGCCATTGGAGTTCCTTTGAAAGCGATCGTGGGGGGCGTTCTAGCCAATGGCGCTGTCGTGGCCAAGCGCGGCGCCGGCGTTGGTTCGATTGCCCGCGCGCCCAGTGCAACGCGACCGTAGTGCTACGGTGTGGTCCGGCACCAGCCGGTTTGAGCCGATTTCGGCTCGAAAGAAGCCGAAATTGCTGGCCGTCGCAACGGGCCGGCCTGCTGCCTCGGGTTGTAGTTCAGTGTTTGAGAACGATTCTTCGCGAATCTCTGCCTGAAGCTCAACCCGGACGGCGGAACTCAAACGGAATGCCTCGCGCGGAACATCACGCAGCAGGACGCAGCTGGTCAACCACCCCTCTCTTGATCGCCGCGCTGATCGCGCTCGCCTGCGCGGCCTTCGTGGCCGTCGAGGTATCGCGCGCGGTGAGGCTGCGCGAGGCCATCTTCACCGACGGAAAGAAGGACACCGTCAATCTCACGAGCTCTCTGCTTCAGCACGCCGAACTGACGTTTCGCACGGCCGACGCACTTCTCACGGGGACCGTGTCCTCGCTCGAGCATCGTCCGCCGGATCGGGATGACCGCAGGCGTCTCAAGGCCTGGTTCATCGACGAGCTGAAGCGCATGCCGCAGCTCGTCAACCTGTTGGTGGTCGACCAGGAGGGCACGCTGCTGGTCAGCTCGATCGCCGAAGAGGGCACCGTGAACTACGCGGATCGCGACTTCTTCGCCTATCATCGCGATTCCCCGGACCGTGGCGTGCGCCTGCACGCGCCGATTCGTGGGCGAGCCAGCAATCAATGGATCATTCCGCTCACGCGGCGGTTCAACCGTCCCGACGGCAGCTTCGGCGGCGTCGTGGTGGCGGCGCTCGGCACGCAATATTTCCAGGATTTCTATCAGCGGCTGGACGTCGGCCGGAATGGCGCGATCCTGTTGGCGTCGCTGGACGGGCCGCTGCTGGTACGGCGGCCCTACGCCGAGTCCAATGTCGGCCGCGACATGAAGCAGAGCGGCCTCTTCCAGGAGCTCAAGCGCACTCCGGTCGGCAGTCTCGAGATCACGTCATCGACCGATGGCGTCCGACGCTTCAACAGCTACGAGCAGAGCAGCAGTTTACCGATCTTGGTTGCTGTCGCGCACGACGTCGAAGAAATGCTGGCGCCTTGGTGGCAGTCGACCATCCGGCGCATGGTCGAGGCCGGGGCGATCATCGTCATGATGATCCTGCTTGGCACCCTCATTTGGCGGACCACCCGAAAGCTCGCGGCCCAGGCCACCGAGCTTCGCGAGTCCAACGAGCGCTTCGCCGTTGCCATCGATGCGATGCCGGACGGGCTCAGCGTGTTCGGTGCCGACAACAGGCTCATCATCTCGAACCGGCGCGTGGCCGAGCTGTATGATCTGGACCCCCAGGAGTATCGCCCCGGCGCCCCCTTGAGCCGCTTTGCGCAGCTTTCCAGGGAGCGCGGCATCAAGTTCGATCTCGGCGCCAACAGCGACACGGTGCGGCTCGAAGGAGGGCGTACCATCGCCGTGAAGCGCGCGACGACGCCCGATGGTGGCTGGGTTTCGGTCCATGAGGACATCACCGAGCGTGTCCGCGCGGCGGAACTGCTCGACGAGCGGCTCGCTGAGCTGATACAGACGCGAAACCGCCTGGAAGAGCAGCGCAACGAACTGATCGCGACGAGCGAGGCGCTCTCCACGGCCAAGGACGCGGCAGAGGAGGCGAGCCGCGCCAAGTCGGACTTCCTCGCCGTCATGAGCCACGAGATCCGCACGCCGATGACGGGCATGATCGGCATGATCGGGCTGCTGGCCGACACCAAGCTCGATCACGAGCAGAAGGAACTCGCTGATATCGCCCAGCTCTCGGCGCGCAATCTGCTGACCGTCGTCAACGACATTCTCGATTTCTCGAAGCTCGAAGCCGGTCAGGTGACCCCGGAAGCGATCGATTTCGACATCGACAACGTCGTCGGCAGCGTCATGGCGCTCATGGGACCGAAAGCGAGAGAACGGGGTCTTGCGCTGCAGGCCTCGCTCGCCGAGGAGACGCCGCGCCGGCTCCGCGGCGATCCCCACCGGATCTCCCAGATCCTGCTCAACCTGGTCGGCAACGCGCTCAAATTCACCGAGCGCGGATCGGTCACGATCACGGCTTCGCATGAATGGCTTCCAGACGATCAGGTCCAACTCAGCATCGTGGTCGCCGATACCGGGATCGGCATCACTCGTGAATCGCAGGAGCGGCTGTTCCAGCCGTTCAGCCAGGCCGACACCTCGGTGTCGCGCCGCTACGGCGGCACCGGTCTTGGACTGGCGATCTGCAAGCGCTTGTCCGAGATCATGGGGGGTACGATCGGCTTCGATAGCGTCGAAGGACAAGGCAGCCGGTTCTGCTTCACCGTCCGTTGCGGCCTCGCTTCGCCCGAGACGGTGGAGGCTGCGCCGCTCGCGCCCGAACTGCCCGACGACAACGAGGTGCTCGAAATCCTCGTCGCCGAGGATAACGACATCAATCGTAATCTGATCGCAAGGCTGCTTGCCAAGCGGGGCTATCGGGCCGACATGGTCGGCAACGGCCGCGACGCCGTCGAGGCCGTTCAGCGCAAGCGCTACGATCTGGTGCTGATGGACATGCAGATGCCGAAAATGGACGGCGTCACGGCCACGCGGATGATCCGCGATCTCGGCAGCGATGCGGCCGACGTGCCGGTGATCGCACTGACGGCAAACGCCTTGGCCAACCAGCGCGCGCTGTGCGTCGCCGCCGGCATGGACGACTTCCTCACCAAGCCGATCCAGCCCAATCGTCTCTACGAAGCGATCCTGCACTGGAGCAGACACGGCCGTCATGCCGGCCGCCGTCGTGAGTCCGCAGATCTGCTGGAGTAAGGGGGCGTCCGACAGATCGGTGCTGACCGGCGTGCAACCCCGGTTGCGGGCAGTGTAGGGCGCGAGGCGGATCGAGCCCGTTCAGCGCCGCCGTGGCCTTTGCGCCGTGCGTCCCGGAGTGTTGCTCCGTCTTGCCGCGACCCGGAGCGCCGCCGCCAGCGCGGCACGCGCCCAGCGGATGAATTCCTCGGGATCATCGAACAGCCGCTCCGGCGCGCGCCAGAACGCAAGGTCGATCTTGACCCCGTTCTTGACGTAGCTCAGCGGCGGATGCTGCTGTGCTTCCGCAAACATCGACCGATTGTCGTCGTCGACGCGGAAATACAGCATGTTGTCGCTGACCACGCCCAGCATCACGCCGTTGATGAAGACGCCGGTCTTGCCGAACATCCGTCGGGTCGTGATCGTGCCGAGCGTGATGAACTGATCGCGCAGATATTCGACATAGTCCGGAGTTGCTACCATGCGAGAGCCTGCAAGCTGACCGAGCGGCGTTGCATCACGAATCCGGCTGAAGTCCGTTCCAGCCTAAAGTCCCGCGCTGCGCGCCCGCGCCGCCCGCAGCGCGGCGCCGACGAAACCGACGTCGCTGAGGCCTCGCCGGAGCGGTTCGTTGAGCACCAGCAAGGTCAGGCCGGCGGCGAGGGCGCCCACGACCAATCCGACGATGTCGAGGTGACCGCAGCCGGCGGCGATCCACGGCGCGAGACCGGCGAGCGGCGTCGGCAGCGGCAACCGGCATACTCCCGGGAGTGTATCGGTGCTTGCCATGACGGCGACGGCGATCGCTGCGCCATTCGCCAGCGCGAGCGCGGCAACGACCATGGCGAGACCGTAGCGAAGCTGCAGGACCACATCGATCAGCTTGATCACGACCGGGATCAGAGCCAGCGCCACGACCATCGCCGGCGTCAGCGACGGCGAATCGAGCCGCAAGGTGGCGCTCGAGGCCAGCCATACGAAGATGGCGGCGAGCAGCCAGAGATTGAGCTTCAGAAATTCGGGAAACTTGCACGCCAGCAGATGGCGAAGCGCCCGCTCGACGAGATCGAGCACCGCGCAGCTCAGCAGTCCGGCGGTGAAGCCGACCAGATGAGCGCCCCAGTTGATCCTGGAGTCCGCGAAAGTGAGCGCAACGTTGAGCGCGATGTTGCTGATGAAGAAGCTGGCCGACAGCTCGATCTTGGCCAGGATCCACAGGCAGAGCAGGGCGCCGAGCAGCCCCGAGGTGGCGCCGGAGGCGCCGACCGTCATGTACGGCTTGCCGTGAATGAAGTCGCCGACCAAGCCGGCCAGAACCAGGGTCGCGACATAGATCACGACGAAATAGGTCGCGCCGAGCCTGCGTTCGAGATGCGCGCCCCAGACCATCAGGCATAGCATGTTGCCGAGCAGGTGGACCGGGGTGGCATGCAGGAAGCCGTAGGCGAACAGCCGCCAATACTCATGCCGCTGCAGCGCCAGATGATACATCGCGCCGTCGCCGAACAACACGGCGCCGGACGGTGTCGGCGCTCCGCTCTGGATCAGCGTGGCCGCGAAGATCGCAATGTTCAGCGTGAGCAACAGGAAGGTCGCAGCCTGCGGAGCGACGAAGAACGAACTGGCTTGGCGTGAGGCTGGCATGCGTCTGATGCTTTCGAGTCCCGGCGCGTTCGTTGTATCGGCTTGCCGCGAGCTACACCAGCGCCAACGGATCGCGTCTCGTGTCGGATCCACACATTGGGCTCGACATGCACGGCATGGTTGTTGTCGTGCGATACGGGCACAGGCACCAGCGCGCCGGGAATCTCGATCTCCCTCGAACGGTCGAACGTCACGCCCGTCCATTGCGACCACTCGGCGAGCGAGCCGATAATGGTCAATCTTTGGTCTGACAAAAATAATGCTTCTGTAATTCCGAATAGTCTGCTATGTTGATTTGGTCCCGTGCTCGACAGGAGGGGCGCTTCGCGATCGTCATGGAACGTGGAGTGCGGGATGCGGTGGCCGCAGGATGTCGCAGCGGGCTCGGCAGAGCGCGCGGACGAACGGCAGCTTGCGGACGCGAAGTCGCGTGGTCCTGGCATCCCGAAGCTGATGCCAAGCCGGCGGGTGATGATGATCCCGATGGCGACGGTGGCCAACAAGCCGGGCACCGAGGAGATCGCGTATAAGCGTGAAGACCATCGCGCAGGGAATGCCGGATGTCGGCTGGACCTGTGGTGACTGCCGCCTGCTTTTTTTCTGCAGGCGGGCCATGGGTTGCGGCCTGCAGCCCGGCATTCCCTGCGCCCTCCGTCTGGAGGAGGGTGATGAGACCAGCAAAACTCGGGCAGTGCGTGCCGCGAGAACGATTTTGCATGATTGAATGTCTTGCTGAAGCGCGATCAAACCTCCAGCGCGTTGAGCGCCGCAGCGATGTCGTCCGTCGAGCGGACCAGCACGGCCTGCAGCCCGCTGTTGCGCGCACCCTCGACGTTTTCCGCGAGATCGTCGAAGAACACGATCTTTTCGGCGGGCATGCCGATTGCCCGCACCACGTGATCATAGGCCTCGGCATCCGGCTTGCGCAGGCCGATCGACGACGACAGGAAGATCTCGCGGAAGTGACCGAGCAGGTCGGCATAGCGCGGCGTGAAATGCGCGACGTGCGGCACGTTGGTGTTGGAGAAGGCGTACAGCGGCAGTCTTTTCGCCGCGCGTGCGAGCAACGGCGCGATGCCGGGCATCGGGCCGACGAAGATCGCATTCCAGCCGTCGAGAAACTGCGCGTCGCTGATGTCGATGCCGAGCCGGCCGCGCAAATGGGCGAAGAACGCCGCGTCCGACACCGTGCCGCGCTCGTGTCCGTGATAGATCTCGTCGCGCACGAAGCGCGGCGCCAGGTCGTCCGCGGCGCAGCCGGCATGCGCGGCCCAGCGCGAGACGACCTGAACGAAATCGACGTCGATGACGACGCGGCCAAGATCGAACAGCAGCGCGTCGGCCGCGCCGGGGCGGAGATTGGAAGCGAGCATCGCGACGCGCGTCTTTGCCGGAGAGGATGCCGAAGCAGGGCCTCTTCAATAACGGTAGGGCTCGATGTCGGCCAGCGGAAACGCGCTGAACACGCTCGGCGCATGGGTTGCGGTCGCCGGGTGCAGATAGGAGGCGTTCAGCTCGGCGAAGGAGGCGACACCGAGCAGGCCGAGCGCGCGGATCACCTCGTCCTCCAAGAGCTCCAGCATGCGCAGGATGCCGTCCTCGCCTGCTGCCGCCAGTGCCCAGCATTGCAGCCGGCCGATGCCGACCAGGTCGGCGCCGGATGCGATCGCCTTGACGATGTCGGTGCCGCGGCAGAAGCCGCCATCGACCATGATCTTGGCACGGCCCTTCACCGCCGCCACGATCTCCGGCAGCACGTGCATGGCGCCGCGGCCGTGATCGAGCTGCCGGCCGCCATGGTTCGAGACGTAGATCCAGTCGACGCCGTGGTCGACCGCGATCTCGGCGTCTTCAGCGGTGGCGATGCCCTTGATGATCAGCGGCAGCTTGAATCTGTCCTTGATCAGCTTGACGGTGTGCCAGCTGAGCGCCTTCTGGTGATCGCCGCCGGTCGCACGCAGCCGGCTCTCGCGCACGTAGCGCTTGGCGATGTCGCGCTCACGCCGGCTGTAATGGGCGGTGTCGACGGTCAGGCAAAACGCGGCGTAGCGGCTTGCGACGGCGCGGCTCACATAGTCCTCGACGAACGCATCGTCGCCGCGCACATAGAGCTGGAAGATGCGCAGCGCGTCGGGCGCTGCGGCTGCGGTCTTTTCCAGGCCCGGCTCCGAGACCGAGCTCAGCATGTGCGCCGCCCCGAATCGGCCGGCGCCGCGCGCCACCGCGGCCGCCCCGTCGGGATCGAAGATCTCGAGCGCGCCGACGGGGGCGAGCACCACCGGCAGGCGCAATTTGCGCCCGAACGTCTCGACCGCGGCATCGACCCGGGAGACGTCGCGCAGCACACGCGGACGGAAGGCGATCTCATCGAGCGACATCCGGTTCCGGCGCAGCGTGGTCTCGGTTTCGGCTCCGCCGATGATGTAGTCCCACGCGTTCTGGTTGAGCTGCGTCCGCGCCTTGCGGATCAGCTCATGCAGGTTCTGGAACTTCTCGTCGCTGGCGCCGAGCTCGACGTTCCGCCACTTCGGCTCGATCGGGGTTTGCTGATTCACGGCCTGCCTCCCAGCACCTGTTCTGATTTGGCGGCGAGCATCGCTCATCCGGCGGGCGATGCGCAAGCCATTCCGAACTGCGATCCGCCGAGGCGGATCGCGCCTGGCCCTTCGCGCGATTCGGACGTCATGCACGGCTTTGTGAGTTTTGATGATGAGGTCTCCGTGAAAGTCCGGGTCGGCCGCGTCTGCTCGGACGGAACGTGCCGGCGCCACCTTGAACATTGGGCCGGGAGCGTCCATTTGGGCGGTAGGCATGACCGACATGGCGCCGCAATATCGGCCTTGAAGAAACCGGAAATGTGGTGTGAGTTCGTGGTCTGATCGCACCGGCCGGTCGTTTGTAACCCATGTGATCGGTCGGCTGACAAACGAGCGCGGGAAGCACAAACAATGCGGAAAAACTGGCTGTTCCTGGCGGGCACCGTGACCGGCGTCGGTCTGACCATGCTGGTCAACGGGCCTGATGGCGCGCAACTCGTCGCCCGGGCCAAGGCCGCGGCCGGCATGGCCGACACCTACACGCAGCTCAACCTTTTCGGCGCCGTGTTCGAGCGCGTGCGCGCCGACTACGTCGAGAAGCCGAGCGATCCCGCGCTGATCGAGGGCGCCATCAACGGCATGGTGTCGTCGCTCGATCCGCATTCGCGCTACATGAATGACAAATCCTGGCGCGACATGCAGGAGACCACCTCCGGCGAGTTCGGCGGGCTCGGCATCGAGGTGACGATGGAGGATGGCCTCGTCAAGGTGGTCGCGCCGATCGACGAGACGCCGGCTTCGAAGGCCGGCATTCTCTCGGGCGATCTCATCGCCAAGATCGACGGCGAGTCGGTGCAGGGCCTCACGCTCGAGCAGGCGGTCGCCAAGATGAAGGGCGGGGTCAACACCAAGACCAAGCTCACCATCATCCGCAAGGGCAAGGATGCGCCGCTCGACCTGGTGCTGATGCGCGAGATCATCCGCGTGCGTCCGGTGCGCTATCACACCGAAGGCGGCGACATCGGCTACATCAGAGTAACGTCGTTTAACGAGCAGACCACGGAGAGCCTGCGCAAGGCGATCAGCAGCATCTCGCGGGAGATTCCGCAGGAGAAGCTCGCCGGCTATGTCGTCGATCTGCGCAACAATCCGGGCGGTCTGCTCGACCAGGCGGTCTCGGTGTCGAGCACGTTCCTGTCGCGCGGCGAGGTGGTCTCCACGCGCGGCCGCAGCCCCGACGAGACGCAGCGTTTCACCGCGCGAGGCGGCGATCTCACCAAGGGCAAGCCGCTCGTCGTGCTGATCAACGGCGGATCGGCTTCCGCCTCGGAGATCGTGGCGGGCGCGCTGCATGACCACAAGCGCGCGACGCTGGTCGGCACGCGCTCGTTCGGCAAGGGCTCGGTGCAGACCATCATTCCGCTCGGTACTGGCAACGGCGCGCTGGCCCTGACCACGGCGCGCTACTACACGCCGTCGGGCCGCTCGATCCAGGCCCAGGGCATCGCGCCGGACATCGAGGTCAAGCAGGACGTGCCGGACGACATGAAGGATCGCACCGACATCAAGGGCGAGGCCTCGATGCGCGGCCATCTCTCGGCCGCCGACGGGACCGAGCAGACCGGCTCGCAATCCTACGTTCCGCCGGAGGAGAAGGACGACAAGGCGCTGCACGCGGCGTTCAACGTGCTGCGCGGAGTCACCGTGAATGCCGACGTCCGCGCCAAGGCGGCGGTGCCGAACTGATCGCCGTCAGGCCTCCGCGCCGCGTGCGCGCGGTTCTCCGACGGGGCGGCTTTGTGAAGCCGTCCCGCCGTGGTTTTCGACCAGTGCAGGCGGACATGGAGCGTGTCCTACTGCATCAAATATGTCAGGCCGGCGGCGGCCGCGTTCAACGGTCCGGTGGCGGCTTCGGGAAACATGGTTTGAATGCGGCTTGCGGGAAAGCCGCAAATTGCGACGGTCTTTATCGTTCGGCCGTCACGCCGCGTCGGAGCGTGGCCGCTTGCCGGCGGAGCCGTCGACGCGATGGCTGGCGAACAACTGCCTCACATCGGCGGCCGGCTTCGGAGGACTGAACAGATAGCCCTGCATCTCCGAACAGCCGAGCCGCTTCAGGACCTGGCGCTGCGCCTCGGTCTCGACGCCTTCCGCTGTCGTCGACATCTTGCGGATCGCGGCGATGTTGACCACCGCCTGCACGATGCTCGCCGATCCCTCGGAGTCGGTGATGTCCTTGACGAAGCAGCGGTCGATCTTGATCTTGTCGAACGGGATCCGCTGCAGATAGCTCAAGCTGGAATACCCGGTGCCGA
Organism: Bradyrhizobium sp. HKCCYLS20291; assembly: GCF_051167715.1. Lineage (NCBI taxonomy): Bacteria > Pseudomonadati > Pseudomonadota > Alphaproteobacteria > Hyphomicrobiales > Nitrobacteraceae > Bradyrhizobium > Bradyrhizobium sp. HKCCYLS20291. The sequence goes on from NZ_JBNPTO010000007.1 coordinate 370,603, forward strand.
AATCGTCGAGCGCGATGCGCACGCCGAGCGCGCGCAGCTCGTACAGGGTATCGAGCGCATCGTCGTCGCGCATCAGCACCGCCTCGGTGATCTCGAGTTCGAGCCGTCGCGGCGACAGGCCCGAAGCTGCCAGCGCCTTGGCGACCTTGAGCGCCAGAGTGCCGCTCTTGAACTGCACCGGCGAGACGTTGACGGCCAGCCGGATATCGTCCGGCCATGTCGCAGCTTCCGCGCAGGCGACGTTGAGGACGCGCTCGCCAAGCTGATTGATCAGGCCGGTGTCCTCGGCGATCGGAATGAACTCGGCCGGCGAGACGTTGCCGCGGGTCGGATGCTTCCAGCGCACCAGAGCTTCGCAGCCGACGATGCTGTCGTCCTGGAGGCTGACGCAGGGCTGGTAGTAAACCTCGAGCCGATCGTCGGCGATCGCCTGGCGCAGGTCGACCTCGAGCTGATGGCGGGCCTTGACCTGGGCATCCATCTCCGGCTCGAAAAACCGCCAAGTGCGGCGGCCGGCGGCCTTGGCGGCGTACATCGCCAGGTCGGCATTCTTCATGATCTGGTCGAGCTCGGTGCCGTGCTGGGGAATGAGCGCGACGCCGATCGAGGCGTCGGCGGTCAGTTGATGGCCCAGGCAGTCGCGCGGAGCGCGGATGGCGGCGAAAATGTCGTCGATCAGGCTGCTGATGTCTTCGCGGCTCTTGACCGCGCTCTGCACCACCGCGAACTCGTCGCCGCCCAGGCGCGCGACGAAGCCGGCGCTTCCCACGCATGCCCTGAGGTTGGCGGCGACGGACTTCAGCAGTTCGTCGCCAATCAAATGGCCGAGCGAGTCGTTGACCCCCTTGAACTCGTCGATGTCGATATAGTGGAGCGCCAGAAGCCGGCCGCCCGAGAGGTTCGAAATCTCCTCCTTCAGGCGCTCATGGAACAGGGTGCGGTTCGGCAGCTCGGTCAGCGCGTCGTAATGCGCCAAGTGAGTGATCTGCTGCTCGGCCTGCCTGCGCTCGGTGATGTCCTCGTGGGTGGCGAGCCAGCCACCGCCGACGATCGGCTCGTTCACGATCTGGATCGATCGGCCGTCCGGCGTCTCGAAGATCTGCGACTTCTTGCGGCCGACGTCGCGCAGCACCGCCGCGGCGTATTCGGCGTCGTCACCTGCGAGGGAGCCGGAGGCCTTGCGGTGAGCGATCAACTCGCGAAAGCTGCAACCCGGCTTCACCACGTCGGCGGAGAGGCCGTACATGTCGATGTAGCGCTGATTGCAGATGACGAGGCGTTCCGCTGCATCGAAAAGAAGCAGGCCCTGGGTCATGTTGTTGACCGCCTTGTCGAGCCGTTCCTTCTCCAGGGTCAGACGGCGGCTGGAGGTCTCATGGTCGCTGATGAGCCGGCGCACCACGATGTACAGCAATCCGGCAATCAGCAGCGCCGAAGTGATGCCGATGCCGATCAGGAAGCGCATCTGCTCGCGCCAGTCGGCCAGCGCAGACGACACTGTGGTGGTCGCGGTCACGATCAGCGGGTAGCTCGTCAGCCGATGCGACGCACCGATACGATGCTCGCCGTCGACCGGACTGCTGAAGATCCCGGTGGTGTTGCCGTCGCCGGCCAGGATCTGCCGGAAGATCGGCGCGTCCTTGTAGTTCTGGCTCAGCATGCCCTCGTGGCGAGGATACCGGGCCAGCAAGGCCCCGTCGCGATGCATCATCGAGATCGCCGCATCCGGGCCGAGCGCGACCGATGCAAAGAAACGCTCGACATTGATGGGTTCGAGACTGCGGCTGATGACGCCGAGGAATTCGCCGGTGGGGCTCGTGAGCTTCAGCGCGATGACGGCGATATGCGTGCCGGTCACCCGGCCCACGACCGGTTCGATGAGCAATTGCGGGGATGTCGGATCGGACTTCAGCCGCTTGAAGTAGGTGCGATCGGCCACGTTCACCGCCGGCACCGGCCAATCGGTCCCGGAGTTGATCAGGCTGCCGTCGGAATCGAAGATGCTGACGCCGCCGACATAGGATATGGCGCTCAGCTTGCCCTTGAGCATGGCGTTGACGCTGGCGCTTCCCATCTGTTCACGAAAGCGGGCGCTGGTGTCGATGCGGTTCTGCCGGACGTAGTTGGCGAGATCGCGCTGGATGGCGCCGAGGTCCTCCATCTGCTGATCGAAATGCCGCGCCAGCAGCAGGACGGTGTTTTCCAGCTCGCGCGTCGCGCTGTCGAGCGCGCGCTGCCGGAAGCTGTCGGCCATGATGGTCGCGCCGATCGCGATGGCGGCAATCAGCACGAGGCCTCCGGCGACGAGCCAGCGGATGGGTCCACCGCGGTCGGTCGACGTTCTGAAGGCACTTCCTGGACTGGTGTTCGTCATCGGTCCCGAATACGCGTGCGATTGAAGCGTTCTGGGACGGACGGTCATGACGTCCCTCCCATAGCAATGGCTACAGGCCTGCTATGGAAGTGAGGTTAGCAAGTTGAGTTAGCGAACAATTAATTCGAAGTTGTATCAGGCTTCTGGATACCGTTATGCGCGATAATGCCCGGATTTTCCGCCGATTTTCTCAGTGAGATGGATGCCTTCGATGCGCACCCCGCGCTCTGCCGCCTTGATCATGTCGTAGATCGTCAGGCAGGCGACGGACACTGCGGTGAGCGCTTCCATCTCGACGCCGGTGGGGCCGGTGACCTTCACGGTGGCGCTCACGATGCAGCCAGGCAGGGCGGAATCCGGAGTGATGTCGACCGTCACCTTGGAGAGCGCCAGCGGGTGGCAAAGCGGGATGAGTTCGGACGTCCGTTTTGCGGCCATGATGCCCGCGATGCGGGCGGTGCCGAGCACGTCGCCCTTCTTGGCATTGCCGGACACGATCAGTTCGAGCGTCGCCGGACTCATCACGACGCGGCCTTCGGCGATGGCGGTCCGCTCGGTTGCGGCCTTGTCCGACACGTCGACCATGCGGGCTTCGCCGCGCGCATCGATGTGCGTGAGAGTGGGCGTATCGGACGGCTTGTCGGTCATGATCAGCTGGCTGCGGCCGCGGGCGCAGCGTTCTTCGCGAGCAGGGCGCGCGTCGCCGCCGTCACGTCGGTCTGGCGCATCAGGCTTTCGCCGACCAGGAAAGTCCGGATCTCGACCTGCGCCAGCCGGGTGAGATCCGCCGGGTTGAAGATGCCGCTCTCGCCGACCAGCAGCCGATCCTTGGGAACCAGCGGCGCCAGCGTCTCGGATGTGGCGAGCGTGGTTTCGAAAGTTCGCAGGTTGCGGTTGTTGATACCGATCATCGGCGAGCGCAGCTTCAGCGCCCGATCGAGCTCGGCGCGATCGTGGATCTCGATCAGCACGTCCATGCCGTGGGCGAGCGCCGCGGCTTCGATGTCTTGCGCGGCCGCATCATCGAGGGCCGCCATGATGATGAGGATGCAGTCGGCGCCATGCGCTCGCGCCTCGACCACCTGGTAGGTGTCGAACATGAAATCCTTGCGCAGCACGGGCAGGGCGGTCGCGGCGCGCGCCGCCACCATGAAGTCGAGATGGCCCTGGAACGACGGCGTGTCCGTCAGCACCGAGAGACAGGCCGCTCCGCCGTCCTCATAAGCCTTGGCGAGAACTGGCGGATCGAAATCGGCGCGGATCAGCCCCTTCGATGGCGAGGCCTTCTTGACCTCGGCGATCAGCGCGTAGTCGCCGTTTGCGTGCTTGCTCCGGATCGCGGCGACGAAGCCGCGTGGCGGCGAGGCGTCGCGCGCCTGCGCCTCGATCAGCGCGAGCGGACGCGCCCGCTTGGCGGCGGCGATCTCCTCGCGCTTATAGGCTTCGATCTTGGCCAGGATGTCCGACATGGCGCGCTCCCGGGATCAGCTGTTGGAGACCGCGATCAACTGCTTCAGACGGGCTGCAGCGGCGCCGCTGTCGAGTGCGTCGCGACCGATCGCGACGCCTTCCTGGAGCGTCTTGGCGCGGCCGGCGACCATGAGGGCCGCGGCCGCGTTCAACAGCGCCACGTCGCGATAGGGGCTCGGCATGCCGTCCAGCACGCTCTGCAGCGCGACGGCGTTGGCGGCGGCATCGCCCCCCTTGAGGCCATCGCCGCTGCTCCGGCCGAGGCCGGCGTCCTCGGGCGTGATCTCGAAGGTCCTGATCTGGCCGTTCTCGAGCGCGGCGACGAAGGTCGGTCCGGTCACCGTGATCTCGTCGAGACCATCCGAGCCGTGCACGACCCAGGCGGCTTCAGAGCCGAGGTTCTTCAGCACCTGCGCCAAAGGCTCGACCCACTGCCGCGAGAACACCCCGACCATCTGGCGCTTGACGCTGGCCGGGTTGGACAGCGGTCCGAGCAGATTGAAGATCGTCCGGGTGGCGAGCTCGACCCGGGTCGGACCGACGTTCTTCATCGCCGGGTGATGGGCGGGCGCGAACATGAAGCCGATGCCGGCCTCGTGGACGCAACGCCCGACCTGGTCAGGCTTCAGATCGATCTTGACGCCGAGCGCGGCGAGCACGTCGGCCGCGCCCGACCGCGACGACAGCGCGCGGTTGCCATGCTTGGCGACGGGCACGCCGGCGCCCGCAACGATGAAGGACGCGCAGGTCGAGACGTTCACCGAACCCGAGCCGTCGCCGCCGGTGCCGACGATGTCGACCGCAGTCGGAGGCGCATCGACGCGCAGCATCTTGGCGCGCATTACGCTGACCGCACCGGTGATCTCGTCCACCGTCTCGCCGCGCACGCGCAGCGCCATCAGCAGCGCGCCCATCTGCGACGGCGTCGCTTCGCCCGACATCATGCTGTCGAAGGCAGCTGCTGCCTCCTCACGCGACAGGACCGCGCCGGTCGCGACCTTGCCAATGATCGACTTGAGATCGTTCATCGCCCCACTCAGCCGTCCGTTACTGGTTGTTACCGCCGCCGACCACTTGCGCCACGGCAGCCTCGTTGATCTTGGTGCCGATATCCTTCTCGAGCTTCATCACGAAGGCGGTGCCCTGCTCGTCGGCCAGGGCCCGCTGCAGCTGGTCCTTGAGCTTCTTGATGTCCTCGGACGCAAGGTCGACCTTCGGCTCGATGATGTCGGTCACGCGGAACACGATCCACTGCCGGCCGCCATCGGCCTCGGTCTGGCCGACGCCATCCTTGGCTGTTCGGAAGGCGGCCGTGATCGCACCGGTAGGAACGCCGGGCGGCGTCGCGTCGCGTTTGAAGGCGGCCGCCGTCTCGACCTTGGCGCCGAGAGAAGCCGCTTCGTCGGCAAGCTTGCCGCCCTCGTTGAGCTTCTTGACCAGTTCAGTCGCCTTGGCGCGCAGCTTCGCCGCGATCTCGTCATCGCGCCATTTGGCCGCGACCTGATCCTTGACCTCGTCGAGCGTGCGATCGCGCGGCGGGGTGATGCCGAGCACCTCGAACCAGACATAGCCGCCGCGGAACGAGATCGGCTCGTTGTCGACGCCGACGTCGCTGTTGAACGCCTGCGCGACGACGTCGAGACCGAGCGGAATGCCCGGCGCGGGCTGGCCATTCGGCTGCTTGCCGGCGCGGTCGACCGACTCGATCGTCACGGCATTGAGGCCGAGCTTCTTGGCAGCCTCGGCCACGCTGGCGCCGCCGCCGCGCTCGTCTTCCATCTTGTCGCGCAGCGTCGCGACCTGCGACTTCGCGCGATCTGCGGCGATCTCTTTCTTGATGTCGGTCGCCACGTTCTCATAGGCCGGCTCCTGGCCGGGCTGGATTGCGCTGACCTTCACCAGCACCACGTTGAAGGCTCCCTTGACCGGCTGGCTGACTTCGCCGGTCGGCAGCGAAAAGGCAGTGTCGGCCACGGCGGGATCCAGAATGGCGGACTTGGTCACCAGTCCAAGATCGAGATCGGCCTGATTGAGATTACGCTCCTTGGCCAGTTCGTCGAACGTGACCTCGCCGGACGCAATGCGACCACGTGCCGCCTGGGCTTCCTCCAGGGTCGGGAAGGACATCTGCTGGACCTGGCGTTTCTCCGGCGTGCCCATCAGCGCCTTGCGCTGGTCGAACAGCTTGCGGGCATCCTCATCCGAGACGTCGGACGATTTGCCGACGTCCTCCGGCGTCACCGTCACGAAGGAGATCTTGCGATATTCCGGTGCCTTGAACTGCGCCTTGTGCTGATCGAAGTACGACGCGAGCACCTCCGGCGAGGGCGCGTCGATCGTGCCCGCCTGCGCTGCGTCGAGCTTGACGTACTCGATTGAGCGCTGCTCGTTCTGAAAGCGGCTCAGCGCCTCCAGAATCGCATTCGACGGCTCGAGCCCGGCCGCGATCGTGCCGGTGATCTGGCGCCGCAGCGACTGCCGGCGCTGGTCGGTCAGATAGCGCTGCTCGGTGAAGCCGAAATTGCGAATGATCGCCTGGAAGCGCTGCTGATCGAACGCGCCGTTCGGACCCTTGAAATTGGGATCGCTCAGGATCACGCGCAAAGTCTCGGCATCGGATTGATTGAGGCCAAGACGGCGGGCCTCTTCGTCGAGCGCCGCTTCCGCGATCGTCTGCTGCAGCACGCTGCGGTCGAGCCCGAACAGCCGGGCCTGCTCCTGGGTCAGCGGGCGGCCGATCTGGCGGCCGATCTGCTGCAGGCGGTCGGTATAGATCTGGCGGAACTCGTTGATCGAGATCTCGGTCCGTCCGACGGTCGCAGCCGTCGACTGCCCGAAGCCGCGGAAGATGTCGGCGATGCCCCAGATGCCGAAACTGACGATCAAAACGCCCATGACCACCGCCATGATGGTCTTGCCGAGCCAGTTTGATGAGGCCTTGCGTAATCCTCGAAGCATGGGTCCAGTCTGTCTGCAGGAAAAAGGATGAAAGGGCAGCGCCTTGGAGCGGATTCCGCGAAAGGGCGTCACCGAGGTGAAACGGCTTATAAAGAGGCAGCCGCCCGGTCGCAACCTCGGCACTGAGGCGGATTGAAGCGGTGGGAAGACGGTGCGCGCTCTGGTACTCCTGCAGGGGCTCTGCTAGCCGATCTCTATCTCAACTCCTGCTGGAATCCCGCCATGACCGACCGTATCCGCCCCCTGATCGCCGGCAATTGGAAAATGAACGGCTTGAAGGCGTCGGCCGCCGAGTTCGAGGCCATGCTGGCGGGGGCGGCCGAGGTCACCGCCAAGGTGGATCTGCTGGTGTGTCCGCCGGCGACGCTGCTGGCGGCCTTTGCCGAGAAGGCAGGCGGCGCCACGTCGATTGCGGTCGGCGCTCAGGATTGCCACGCGAAGGCGTCCGGCGCCCACACCGGCGACATTTCCGCGGAGATGCTGGCGGATGCCGGCGCCAGCGCCATCATCGTCGGCCACTCCGAGCGCCGCGCCGATCACGGCGAGAGCGATGTCGTGGTGCACCAGAAGACCGAAGCGGTCTGGCGTGCCGGGCTGGTCGCGATCGTTTGCGTCGGCGAGACCCAGCAGCAGCGCGACGCCGGTCTGACCCTGGAGATCCTGCGCGGCCAGCTTACCCTCAGCCTGCCGGAGGGATCGCGGGCCGATAATCTGATCGTCGCCTATGAGCCGGTCTGGGCGATCGGCACCGGGTTGACGCCGACCGCTGGGGATGTCGAGCAGATTCATGCCTTTATCAGGCAGTTGCTGAGCGAACGCTTCAACGAGCAGGGCACGCGGATGCGTATCCTGTATGGCGGCTCGGTGAAGCCCTCCAATGCCGCCGAGCTGATGGCGGTCGCGAACGTCAACGGCGCCCTGGTCGGCGGCGCCAGCCTGAAAGCCGCCGATTTTCTCGCGATTGCGAAGGGCTGTTGAGAGGCGAGGTGAACTGGGCAAGCGCTGCGCCTTAGGCCGTTCCCCCGATTCGCTTCCAATAGATCATCGTGCCGGTGAGGCCGCCATGCGGCTTCAGGGCATAGTCCGGGATGATGCCGCTCAGCTGGAAGCCGGCACCTTCATAGAGCAATGAGGCGCCGCCATCCTCGGCGGTGTCGAGCACCAGCATTGTGCGGCCGAGCTCGCGCGCGCGGGCTTCAGCAGCAAGGAGCAGGGCGCGTGCGACGCCGCGCTTGCGGTGGCTGACCCGGGTCATCATCTTGGCAATCTCGGCACGATGCGGCTGGTTCGGCGGCAGCTTCAGCTGCAGCGTCACCGTCCCGATCAGGTCCTGCTCAGCGAAGGCCCCCAGCACGATTCGCTCGCCGCGCTCGGCGGCCGCGAGCGAGTCCTGCCAGAATGCATCGGCATCGTCGGGGCTGAGCGGATGCATGAAGCTGACGGAGCCGCCATGGGCGACGGTTTCGATCAGCATCGCGCTCAGCGCGGCGCGGATGGCCGGCGTGTCGGACAAGGCTGCGATTCGGGGCGGCGACATGCTCAGCTCCTGGCAAGGGCGACGACATAGACGCTAGCGTCGTCGGTCTCGTTGGCGAAGGTCGTGTCGATCGGCGGACCAAAGCCCAGGCAGTCGCCGGGGCCGAGCTCGTGGCGCTCCACGCCCTCGGTGATCGTCAGGCGTCCGCTCTGCACCCAGACCAGCTGGCGGATGTGGATGTAGGACGAGGCTGGCAGCGTCACGCTGCGACGGGCGGGCATCTCGACCGTCACCAGCTCGATCGGGTGATCCGGCCTGAGGAAAACTTGCCGCCTGACATAGCCCGTGTCTGGATCGCGCCAGACCGGCTGCTCCGATGCTTTCGACAGCCGCTCCGACTGCGCTTCGGCGCGCAGCATCAGCCCGGCCAAGGTAAGATCGAAGGCGCTAGCGAGCTTCACCAGCACGACGGCCGTGGGACTGACCTCGGCGCGCTCGATCTTGCTGATCGTCGCCTTGGAGACGCCGGAGCGCTCGGCGAGGTCGGCCAGCGACCAGCCCCGGCTGTCGCGTTCGAGCTGCAGGCGCCGGGCGAGACGCTGGCTGAAGTCGTCTATAATTTGATCCATTTGTCTCTAATAATAGAAATATGTAAATTGGGCAAGAGGTGCGAGCGCGAGCCGAAGCTGCGCTTGTGCGAAGCGCGGCTGCGATTATCTGCGGGGTGGCGTTGCCCGACATGATCGTGTAACACCGCGCAAATTTCCGAATAGCCCGCGAAGCTCTCGCGATCCCGGCCTCCGGCCCGGGGCCTGCGAGGGCTTGTGACGGAAGGTCACCATGCAGACTGTCTTGATCGTCATCCACCTCATGATCGTTGCCGTGCTGATCGGCGCCGTGCTGTTGCAGAAGTCCGAAGGCGGTGGCCTTGGGATGGGCGGCGGTGCCGGCTTCATGTCGAGCCGGGGCACGGCGAACCTCTTGACCCGCACCACGGCGTTCTTGGCGGTTGGCTTTTTCGTCACCAGCCTGCTGCTGACCTGGCTGGCCGGATACGACCGCAAGCCCACCTCTATTCTCGGCAATGTGCCCGGGCAGACGCAGTCGGGCGGGGCCACCCCGGTCGCGCCGACCGGCGGCGGCGTGCTCGACCAGCTCAAGAAGGCCGATGAGCAGCAGTCGCCCGCGGCGCCGTCCGCTCCGCAGGCCCCGCAGTCGCAATAACGCGGGGAAGCCATGCAGGAACGCAACTGGCGTCCTGCATCATGAGACGGTCTCAACTCTCTGAGATCATTCATATTTCGAAGTCACCCACAGGCCCGCGACAGCGTTGCGGGCCGGTCACGATTCGTTTTGGCGAATCGTCTCAGCGGCATTAAAGGTAGGCTCCCATGGCGCGGTACATCTTCATCACCGGCGGCGTGGTCTCCTCGCTCGGAAAGGGTCTGGCTTCAGCCGCGTTAGGCGCGCTGCTGCAGGCCCGCGGCTACAAGGTCCGGCTTCGCAAGCTCGACCCCTATCTCAACCTCGATCCAGGAACGATGTCGCCGTATCAGCACGGCGAAGTGTTCGTGACCGACGATGGCGCCGAGACCGATCTCGATCTCGGCCATTACGAACGCTTCACCGGGCGGCCCGCGACCAAGGCCGACAACATCACCACGGGGCGCATCTACCAGGACATCCTGACCAAGGAGCGCCGCGGCGATTATCTCGGCGCGACCATCCAGGTCGTCCCGCACGTCACCAACGCGATCAAGGATTTCGTGCTGTCGGGCAATGACGAGTACGATTTCGTGCTGGTCGAGATCGGCGGCACCGTCGGCGACATCGAGGGCCTGCCGTTCTTCGAGGCGATCCGGCAACTCGGCAACGAGCTGCCGCGCGACCACGCGATCTACATCCATCTCACGCTGCTGCCGTACATCCCGAGCGCGGGCGAGCTGAAGACCAAGCCGACGCAGCATTCGGTCAAGGAGCTGCGCTCGATCGGCATTCAGCCCGACATCCTCTTGTGCCGCACCGATCGGGAGATCCCGAAGGAGGAGCGGCGCAAGCTCGGTCTTTTCTGCAACGTGCGCGAAAGCGCCGTGATCGAGGCGCGCGACGTCGACAACATCTACGCCGTGCCGGAGGCCTATCATGCCGCCGGTCTGGATGACGAGGTGCTGGCCGCGTTCGGCATCGAGCCGCGGATGCCGCCGGCGCTGGCCAGCTGGCACACCATCAACGAGCGTGTCCGCAATCCGGAAGGCGACGTCACGATCGCGATCGTCGGCAAGTACACGGGCATGAAGGACGCCTACAAGTCGCTGATCGAGGCGCTGTCGCATGGCGGCATCGCCAACAAGGTGCGCGTCAAGCTCGACTGGATCGAGAGCGAGGTGTTCGAGAACGAGGACCCCGCGCCGTTCCTCGAGCACGTCAACGGCATCCTCGTGCCCGGCGGCTTCGGCCAGCGCGGCGCCGAGGGCAAGATCCGCGCGGCGCAGTTCGCGCGGGAGCGCGACGTGCCGTATTTCGGCATCTGCTTCGGCATGCAGATGGCGGTGATCGAAGCCGCGCGCAATCTGGTCGGCATCACCGAGGCCAACTCGACCGAGTTCGGTCCGACCAAGGAGCCGCTGGTCGGCCTGATGACGGAATGGCTGCGCGGCAACGAGCTGGAGAAGCGCTCCAAGAGCGGCGATCTCGGCGGCACGATGCGGCTCGGCGCCTATCCTGCGGCGCTCAAGCGCGGCAGCCGCGTGTCGGACGTGTATGGCGGCGCCACCGAGATTTCCGAGCGGCATCGCCATCGCTACGAGGTCAACACCGCCTACAAGGATCGGCTCGAGCAGCACGGCCTGAAGTTCTCCGGCCTGTCGCCGGACGGCGTGCTGCCGGAGATCGTGGAGTACGAGGATCATCCCTGGTTCATCGGCGTCCAGTTCCATCCCGAGCTGAAGTCGCGCCCGTTCGAGCCGCATCCCCTGTTCGCGTCGTTCATCCAGGCGGCGATGGTGCAGAGCCGGCTGGTCTAGCCCGTCAGGGCAGGGGGTTTGCAGCGGGCGCCACTGCGGCCCCAACGCTCTCCCTGGCGAGCCGCTGCAATTCGAAGCCGGCGGCGATGTGCTCGGTGTAGAGGATCACGCCCTGCTCGCGTGACTTCTCGAAATTGAGCTTCGCCGCCTGTTTGTCGCCGCGCGCCATGTCGTGCTGGCCGATGTAGAAATAGGCCTCCGAGAGCAGCATCCTGCGCTCGTCGCCCTTCTTGTCAGCGAAGGTCTTCAGCAGGTCGTCCGGCGACAGCGCTCCCGTCATCATCGCCAATGCCGGAAGCGGCCATGCGCCATTGGCGGTCGCGCGTGCGCGTTGCGCGAGCTCGTCCGGCACGGGCTTGCCGGCGCGGCCCAACGCGGCCAGCATCCACAGCTCGCAATAGATCTTGTTCTCGCCGTCGGCCAGTTCGACCGCCCTCGCGAAATCGGCCGCGGCCTGCTCGGTTTGTCCGGCATACAGCCGAGCCGCGGCGCGGGTGCGATAGGTCGAGGCGTTGATCGAACCCAGCGAAATCGACTTCGAGAGATCGGCGATGGCTTTCTCGAACTGCCCGGACTCGTACAAGGTCCCGCCACGGCAGCTGAACGCCTCGCTGGTATTGGGGATCAGACGGAACGCCTCGTTGACGTCCCGCAGCGCCTCGTCGACGCGCCCGAGTTCGGCGAGCGAGCTGCCGCGCTGACACAGCGCGTCGGCAAGATCCGCCCCCGAGAGCTTGCCGCTCGAAATGGTTTCGGTGGTCTTCTGGACGGCGTCCAGCAGCATCCGATGGAAACGGTCGGTGGCCTGATCCGCTCCCGCCTCGCTCGATTTGATGTCCGACTTACCGACCGCAAAATAGCCGACGATTGCGCGGTTGGCGGTGCGCAGGTCATCGGCATATTTGGAATACTTGTCGCTCTCCACGAACGGCCGGAGGGTCGTCAGCTCGACCACGCTGCGGGCGACGTTGCCGCGGAAATAGCGCGAGCTCGTGAGGTTGAAATGATCGTTGGCCACGGTCTCCGTGTAAGGGTCGGCGACGACACTGACCGCGTCCGGCAGCGTGATCTCGATCTGATATCGCGCATGATAAGGATAGGAAGAGATGCCCAGCGGCATGCTTCGAGTGGCCGACGACGGCAGCGGCAGCACGCCCGCCTGATTGTCCGGCTTGTAGCCGATCACCCAGGTGCCGTTGCGCTCGACAGCGATTTTCGGAACGCGGAACGTTGCTTCGAGCGAGAGGATGTTCTGCTCCTGGTCGTCATGAACAGCGGGATCGGCGATGAGCATTGCCCCCGGATATTTGCCCTCGAGCATGTCGCCGACCCGCTTGGCGATCATTTCGCGCGTCGTCTGCTCGAAGGCGAGGCGCAGCCGTTCGGCGCTCAGTCCGGACCATACGCGCTTGAGCGACAGTTGCGCGTCTTCCCCGAGCTTCGCCACCGTCACCCGCTCGGTGAGATCGTCGTCGACCTCGTCGACCGCTCGCTCGGGAATCGAGGACGGGCGTTCGGTGTCGGACGCGACCGGCAGGATCTGGATCCCTTCATGCGCCTGCCCCATGCGGTCGAGGCGACCATATTGCCCGAGACGCGTCGGATCGAGAAAATAGGATTTGCCGCCGACGATGGCCTCGACGATGACGTGATCGAAGAATTCGGGACTCGGCAGCACCTCCTCCAGACCGCGGCGGCGACCGACCTGCAGCAGGACCGGGCGACTTTGGATGCCGAGCCGCCGCAGCAGCGTGACGAGCAGAAACGACTTGTCCTTGCAGTCACCGTAGCGGCGGCGCAGCACGATGTCCGGCGCGGCGGGCCGGTGTGAGCTCTCGCCGAGCGAGACCGAGAAGTAGCGGATCTGCGACTGGACGATCTGCAGCGCCGCCGTGACACGGTCGCCGTCGGCGTCGAGCCCGCCGATCTTCTTGGCGAGGTCGTCGACCTCGTCATTCGGAGCGGCGTTCAGCTCGAACAGGGCGGTGGCCCACTGCGCCACCTCCTTCCAGCTTCCGAACTCCGAAAATTGCAGGAAGCGGAAGGCGAAATAGTCCTGCGGCGTCTGCGCGTCGGCGACCGCCTCGCGCAGCCCGCGCTCGTCGAAGTCCAACGTACGCAATCCGTCCCGTACGGTTTCGGTTGGCGCCACGGGCGAGCCAGTGCGGTCGCCGATCATCCGCCATGCAATCTGCCGGCTTGCCAAGTGACTGAAGATCACGTGGCGACGGAGCGTCGGATAGGATTGATCCCAACTTGCCACCCCGATGAATTTGCCGGCGAACACCGGGTTTTGGCCGTGGAGCGAGTAGGCCACATCGATCGTGTCGCCAACGCGCAGATCGTCGATCAGGATGGAGGCGGTGACGTAGCCGCTGTAGACGCCCTGTTCGAGCCCTTGCTCACGCTGCAGAAATCGGAGCTTGGAGACCTTGGTGCGGTCGATCTGTTCCGGTCCACGTTGAATTCGGATCCAGTGCAGCTGAACGCGCTCATAGTCCTGCGCGAAGGAGATCGCGATGTGGCCGGCCCCGGCAAGCGAAGCCGCGTCGTTGACGGCGGTGACGCGGCGGACGAACGCCACCGGCTCGCGGTCGACCAGATACTGCGTCTCGGCCAGCCGGACGACGATCGGAGCCGGCGCGCCGACATCGGGGGTGGCGGTCTCGACGACCCAGGATGGGACGGCCTCCGCCAGCGTGAAGGCATCGGCAGCCGGCTTGATCTCGGCGAGATTTGGACCGGCCGTCTGCTGGGCCGCCGACGGGTACGATGCCAGAATGCACGCGATGACGACGACGACCCGGACGAACCCTGAAAGCGACATGCCCCACCTCGATCCCGTCGAGATTGTGCAAGCGCGCTGCGCTTTGCGCAAGATGCGGAACCTCGTCACCGGCAGCGGCCTGGCGCACGGACCAGGCGCCACGTCTCGCATGCCGACCCGGATGCGGCGTCCGCTTGGCTTTGACGTCGCGGACAATTGTTGCCAAAAGACGGCATCGATTGCGCATGAACGGCAATCACGAACGGGAGGTCCGCCGCCATGATCTACGAGAGCCGCATCTATCGCTGCATTCCGGGCCGCTTGCCGGCGTTGCTGAAGCGCTTCGAAAACACGACGCTGAAGCTGTGGGAGAAGCACGGCATCCGCCCGGTCGGTTTCTTCACCACCCTGATCGGCGAATCCAACCAGGACCTGACCTATTTCCTCGCCTGGGAATCGCTCGCCGAGCGCGAGACCAAGTGGACGGCGTTCATGACCAATCCCGATTGGATCGCGGCGCGCGCCAAGAGCGAGGAGGACGGCCAGATCGTCGCCAACATCACCAGCCAGTTCCTGGTGCCGACGGCGTTCTCGGCGCTGAAGTAGGGCCGGGCGAGGGGCGGGGATGACCGATCCCCGCAACCCTGCTATTCGCGGGCCCAAGCCGGGTTGATCCGGCGGCCTGCGCCGGGCCATGGTCGCGCGCTCGAAGAGGATGATGTCGTGAACGCTCCGATCTCCGCCGCGCCGGTCGTCAGCGCCGGCTCCGTCACGTTCGGCAATCAGCTGCCGCTGGCGGTCATCGCCGGCCCCTGCCAGCTCGAGAGCCGTGCGCATGCGCTCGAGGTCGCCTCGGCGCTGAAGGAGATCGCGACGCGCCTCGGCATCGGGCTCGTCTACAAGACCTCGTTCGACAAGGCCAACCGCAGCAGCGGCGCGGCGGCGCGCGGCCTTGGCCTCAAGCAATCGCTGCCGATCTTCGCCGAGATTCGTTCGTCGCTCGGTCTTCCCGTGCTGACCGACGTGCACGACGCGAGCCAGTGCGCCGAGGTGGCGCAGGCCGTCGACATCCTGCAGATTCCGGCCTTCCTGTGCCGCCAGACCGACCTGCTGCTCGCGGCGGCTGCGACCGGCAAGGTGATCAACGTCAAGAAGGGCCAGTTCCTGGCGCCGTGGGACATGGCCAACGTCGTCGCCAAGATCACCGGCGCCGGCAATCCGAACGTGCTGGCGACCGAGCGCGGCGTCTCGTTCGGCTACAACACGCTGGTCTCGGACATGCGCGCGCTGCCGATCATGGCGCGCACCACCGGCGCGCCCGTGATCTTCGATGCGACGCATTCGGTGCAGCAGCCGGGCGGGAAGGGGACCTCCACGGGCGGCGAGCGCGAATTCGTGCCGGTGCTGGCCCGCGCGGCGGTGGCGGTCGGCGTCGCCGGCGTGTTCATCGAGACGCATCCCGATCCCGATCATGCGCCCTCCGACGGTCCGAACATGGTGCCGCTCGCCGAGTTCGAAGGGCTGTTGCGCATGCTGATGGCGTTCGACCGGCTGGCGAAGGGGCAGATGTCCGAAGGCGCCGCGGGCTGATGCACCAGCCCGTCGCCAAGCCTTCTGACAACAAGCCTGCCGACAGCAAGTTTCCGCCAGCCGTGAACATCATCGCGCTGGCGGGCTTCTCGGCGGCGCTGTCGACGCGGGCGCTCGATCCGGTGCTGCCGCATGTCGCCGAGGATTTTGCGATCAGCATCACCACCGCGGCAAGCATCGCCGCAGGCTATGCGCTGATCTATGCGCTGATCCAGCCGGCGATCGGCGCCGCCGCCGACCTGTTCGGCAAGGCGCGGCTGATGACCTTGTGCCTCGCGCTGCTCGGCGTCGCCAGCGTGCTCGGCGCGTTCGCGACCTCGTTTCCGCTGCTGTTCGCGACGCGCATTTTCGCCGGCATCGCCTCCGGCGGCGTATTCCCGGTCGCGCTCGGGCTGACCGCGGATCTCGTCGCGCCCGACAAGCGCCAGGTCGCGATCGGCCGCACCTTGGCGGGCTCGATGGCCGGCAACCTGCTCGGCGCCACCGCGTCGGGCATCATCGGCGATCTGATCGGCTGGCGCGGCGTGCTCGCGATCCTCGGTGCGCTCGGCCTGATCGCCTCCTTCGCGGTCGCCGCCGGCTTCCGCGGTGCCAAGGTGACGCATACGTCGACCACCGATCTCGCCGCGCTGAGGAAGGGCTACCGCACCATCTTCGCCAATCCGAACACGCGCTTCTGTTTCTCGGCGGTGTTCGTCGAAGGCTGCTGCGTGTTCGGCCTGTTCCCGTTCATCGCCGCGTTCCTGTTCGATCTCGGCGAGACCTCGCTGTCGATCGCCGGCATCGTGATCGCGGGCTTTGCGGTCGGCGGGCTGTTCTACACCTTCACGGTGTCGAGCTTCCTGCCGCGGCTCGGCGTCAAGGGCATGATGATCACGGGCGCCGCCCTCGTCGGGCTGCAGCTCGCCGCGCTCGCGCTCGGTCCCGGCTGGAAGCTGCAGTTCGGCGCCATGCTGCTGATGGGCTGGGGCTTCTACATGATCCATGGCTGCCTGCAGGTGTTCGCCAGCGAGCTGTCGATCGAGGCGCGCGCGACCGCGATGTCGCTGCACTCGTTCTTCTTCTTCCTGGGCCAGACCGTCGGCCCGATTGCCTATGGCTTCGGCCTGGTGCATGGCGGCAAGCAGCCGACCCTGATCGTCGCCGCCGTGCTGATGGCCGTGCTCGGCTTCGCCTGCGCCGCACTGCTGCGGCAACGGCCGCCGGCGGATGCGGCAGTGAGGTGACCCCACGCTCACATGCGTGGCCGTGGACGAGATTTCCAGTGTCGAACCCGACAGGCTGAGACATCGCGATCGCCGCGTTCATGGCCGGCGCATGAGTCATCGCCATCTCGCGGCGCATCTGCGTCCGAGCTTTGCCATTGGACCTGCCCTCTTCGAAAAGAGGGCACGGGGAATGCCGGGAGCTGGCCGCCCCCATGGCCCGCCTGCAGAAAAAAATGCAGGCGGCAGGTACCACAGGTTCAGCCGAGACATCCCGGCATTCCCCGCGCGATGGTTGGAACGGCTGCTTCGCGTTCTCCCCGGTGCTCCGGGCTATCTGGCCACCGTCGGCCGCAGGGCTCGTCCAGCCCTTCGACCTTGACACCAGCGTCGGGGTGTCAGGACCACGCGACTTGACCGTGCGCATCGATGCCGTTCGTCCGCGCAGACAAGCCACGCTGCAGCATCGACACGCCCACCGCATCCCGCCTCAACGTCCGTGACGACCGCGAAGCGCCCCTTGTGTGCGCCAGATCTGCCAGAATGCGCAAACGGGCGGTTCTCGCAAAACCGCCCGTCGCTGGAGCTGAGCC